>JBOHSH010000169.1:0-37274 GCA_050733195.1 Gemmatimonadales bacterium | reverse complement strand
GTACCAGCAGACTGCTGATGATCCCGAACTGGCTGGAATCTCCAATGACTCGAATGGCCCGAAGGGTGTCTCGGGGAGGCTCCCGAACTTGCGTGGTCGAGACCGTTCGGACGGTCGGATTGACCTGCGCTGCTCCGAGACCTGGGCCCAGGGCCAGGATGAAGAAGAGACTCGGCAACCAGCCGCGGGGCGGAGAGCGCATGAGACTTGTCATGGAACGGGAGGGGCTCTTTCGAGCTCCAGAGCGGAACGTACCACCCCCCCGGGGGATGATGTCAAACGCGAGTTTGTTGGAAGCTGGATTCGGGCAGTGTGCCGCTCGGCAGGGCGAGGAGCTGGGCGCCGAATGCTTCAGGATGGCGGCGGCGATGACGAGCGCGGCGAGGATGATCACGTGGCTTCGGGCGGAGCTCCGCTGAGCAGCTTGCCGAGCGCGGCGCCGAAGAGCCCGACCGCGATCGCGCCGCCCGCGGCGACGACGACGGCCCCCGGCGGAATCTGGCCCAGCGTCACGGCGGCCGTGGCGCCGAGCGTCGCGGCGAGACCGCCGGCGAGAGCGCCTCTCAGGATCGTCGCCACCAGCGTCGAACCGGCCGACGCGGCTCCGTACCAGAACGCGGTCAGCGCCCCGATGCCGGTCCCGATGAAGGGATAGAGGTTGGCTTCCTGCAGCCCGGGGAGGAGGTGGCCGGCCGCCACCATGCCGAGCTGCAGGATGGTGCCGGCCACCACGGCCTTGAGGCCGGCGCGGCGCGCCACGCGTCGCTCCCCGGCGTCAGCGCGCCGGAGGGAGAAGGACTACTTGATCTCGGCGATGCACTCGATCTCGACCCGCGCGTTCAGGGCCAGACCGCTGGCGCCGAACGCGCTCCGGGCCGGCTTCCGGTTCGGGAAGAAGGTCACGTACACCGAGTTCATCCGCCCCCATTCGGCCATGTCGGCGAGCATCACCAGGCACTTGACCACGTTGTCCATCGTGGTGCCGTTGCGCTCCACGATCGCCTTGATGTTCTGCATCGTCTGCCGCGTCTCCGCTTCGATGCCGCCGGTCACCAGCCGGCCGGTGCTGTCGGTGCCGAGCGTGCCGGAGACGAAGAGCAGGTTGCCGGCGCGAACCGCCTGGGAGAACGGAAGCTGCTGGGGCATCTGGGCGGCGCGCCTCGTGGCTGTGGTGGCAGCAGGCGGGGCCTCGAGACTCTGGGCCCGGAGACCGGGGGCGGCGGCGAGCGCGGCGCCCGCGAGGACCGTGAGCGAAACCAGGCGCATGGAAGAATCCGGGAGATGGTTGGTTGAACGATGCCGGGAACGGGACAACATCCCCTTGGCCTGCCTGGGTGTCAACCTGAGAGCCGGGGGGGGGCCCGCGCCCAGGCCGGCGGTTGAAACAAGCGGACGCGGATGTCGCGGACGATGCCCCCGTAGTTCTCCGCGTGAATCCGTCTGCTCCGCGGCATCCGCGTCTGCTGTTTTCGAAGCCATGCCTTGCGGATAAGGTCTTCCGATAGTGTGGACCGACCGTTGACTACGGGGCGACGGTGATCGCCGCTTCGCGGACGTCGCGGCCCACCTCGAGGCGAATCCGGTGTCGGCCCGGCCGGAGGGGCATGCGTCCTCCGGGCGCCGGCTTCCCGTCCACGTACCAGCGCACCGCCGCTCCCGGCGGGACCCCGGCGGCACGAAGCCCGACGGTCGCGTACCGGGGATCCACGCCCGGCACGAAGCGATAGACGTCTCCGTGGCATGGGCAGGTTGCCGGGCGGATGGCGCCGGGCGGTCGCGAGCGTAACCCGCTGGAGCAGCGGGCCGGCGCCGGACACGCCGCTCACGCCTTCCATCGGGCCGTCGAAGTTCCCCACCCACACCGCTACCGTGAAGCCACCGGTCACGGCGACCGCCCAGTTCCCGCGACCGGCCGGTCGAAGCTCACCGAGATCTCGCTGCTCGGATCGGCCACGCCGTCCGATGGTGTGCTCCGAATCACCCTGAGCGGCGTCCCCTGATCGCCGGAGAACAGCGCGACCAGGAGCAAGAGCGGAATTCTGGCGCCGACCATGGTGCTGCCCTGGGGAGGTCGAGGCAATCAAACCCTCCTCCTCCGGCGCGGTCAACGTGCCCTAACGTCTTGCGCGGTAAGCAGAACGCGGTATCGTTCTGCCCCTCGGCGTCAGCGAGATGACCGTTTCCTAAGGAGCGAGCGCATGCGTACCTCCATCCTGGCCGCGGCCCTTCTTGGCTTGACCGCGGCACCGGTCCTGGCTCAGCAAAAGGGCACCTGGGAGATCGGCGCGTTCGGCCGGTTCAACGACTACGACGGGAGCTACGAGGTCACCCGGCAGAGTGCGAACGGGTGGGGAGCCGGGGGGCGAATCGGCTACTTCGTCGCCCCCAAGTGGTCGGTCGAGCTCGACGGCTCCGGGAACTGGACCGACGTCAAGAACTTCTTCATCGGGTTCGAGAGCACCGCGCTCACCTACTACCCCTTCCACCTGCGATTCCTGTTCAACCAGCGGATGGGCGGCGAGACGGGGCTCTTCACCTGGATCCTCGGCGCCGGGTTCTCGCACAACCGCTACGGGAAGGACGTCCCCACGGAGCCCGGCTTCGACGGAACCGACTGGTCCTTCGGAGGGCTCGCCGGCTTCCGCATCGGGCTCACGGACAAGCTCGCGCTGCGCGTGGACGGAACCGTCGACTACATCTGGAATCCGAACAACGGCAAGCCGGAGATCGTCAACCAGTTCCAGGGCATCGTGAGCCCGCCCCCGGCGGACGAGAACGTGAACCTCGCCGTGCAGGCGGGCCTGAGCTTCTTCCCGAACATCTGCGACAAGGAGCGGGACGGCACGACGGTGTCGCCGACCCGGTCGAGTCTCGAGGTGGGGGCCAGCGCCACGTTCGTCGCCACGGCGACGCACTGCGGGAAGTCCGACGTGGTGGTGTGGTCGCTCAGCGGTCCCGGGCGGCTGGACAACGGGCGGTACACGGCGTCGGACTCCGGCAGCGCGGTGATCACCGCGTGCGGCCAGCGGAACCGGTTCTGCTCCACGGCGAACGTCGAGGTGATGCCGCCCGAGCGCGTCGTCTCCGTGACGCTCTCCCCGCCGGCCGAGACGCGGAACGTCGGCGAGACGGTCGTCTATACCGTCACCGCCCGCACCAATCGCGGGGCGACCCGGCAGCTCACGAACTGCACGCTCGCGAGCGAGGGCGCGACGGTGAACGCGTACACCCTTTCCTGGTCGACGGCGGGTGAGAAGACCGTGACGGCGACCTGCCCCGAAGGAGGCACGGCCACGGCGCGGGTGACGGTCCGGGCGCGCGAGATCGAGATCGTGCGGACGCCGATCGGCGCCGCCGCGGGC
Source organism: Gemmatimonadales bacterium (assembly GCA_050733195.1). Lineage (GTDB taxonomy): Bacteria > Gemmatimonadota > Gemmatimonadetes > Gemmatimonadales > GWC2-71-9 > JABFSM01. The sequence continues at coordinate 33,912 of JBOHSH010000169.1, read as the reverse complement.
AAGTCGCGGTACCAGGTCGATCAGGCCGCCATCTTCCGCCCGGAGGATCAGGACACGCTGCGGAAGATCGGGGCGCTCCTCAGGGAGTATCCCGAGACCAAGATCGCCATCGACGGCCACACCGATTCCGACGCCTCCGTCGCGCACAACGATTCCCTCGGCATGCGCCGGGCGGAGTCGGTGAAGGAGTTCCTGCGCGCCGAAGGCGTGCCGGTCGACCGGATGACGATCATCCTCCGCTCGTACGGCGAGTGCAAGCCGGTCGCGGGGAACGATCGCGAGGCGGGCGGCCGGGCGGTCAACCGGCGGGCCGAGCTGTACTCGTTCAGGAACGAGAGCGATCTCGAGCCGGCGAGCGCGAGCTGTCCCGACACGCGGCGGAGGCCGTTGCCGCAGAGCTAGCCTGACGACGGACCGCGGCTCGCACGAGCCGCAGGGGCCTCAGGGCTCCTGCGGCTCGTCGCTTTGGAGGCGGACCAGCACGACGCCCCCGATGATCACGGCCGCGGCGAGGAGCGTGCGGGCGGAGACCGTCTCGCCCAGGAGCGCCCACCCGAGAGCCACCGCGACGAGCGGGTTCACGTACGCGGAGGTGGAGACCTTGGCGGGCGTGGTGACGCGAAGCAGATAGGTGAAGGCGCTGAACCCGATCAGGCTGCCGAAGATCACGAGATAGACCCAGGCCGTGGCGGCGCGCCACGACACCGACGCCGCCAGGAGCGCGGGACCCTCACCGGCCGCGAGCCCGACGAGGACGAGCATGGTGCCCCCGGCCAGCATCTTCATTCCGGTCGCCAGCACCGGATCGGGGTGGACGTGGAGGCGATGAGAGGTCACGGAGCCGAGCGCCCAGCCGAACGAGGCGATGGAGATCGCGAGCGCGCCCGCCGCATCGGCGTGGCCTCCCCCGATCAGCTCCCCCGGCGCGACGAGGACCGCGACGCCCGCGAGACCGAAGATCACCCCCACGGCGGTCCGAACGGGCGGCCGCGTCCAGCCGGCGTGGGCGCTGGTCAGGAGGACGGTCCAGACCGGCGAGGTGGCAGAAAGGAGTGCTGCGAGCCCGGAGGGAACTCGGGTCTCCGCCCAGCTCAAGCCGCCGTTGCCGAGGACGAAGAACAGCGAGCCGAGGAGCAGCGCTCTCGGCCAGAGACCCCGGTCCGGCGGGGCGACGCCGCGGCATCGCGCCCAGGCGTACATCACCCCGCCGGCCAGGAGAAAGCGGGAGCCTCCCGAGAGGAACGGCGGGATTTCCTCGACCACGACACGGATGGCGAGGTACGTCGAGCCCCAGACGAGGTAGATCGCCGCGAACGACCAGAAGACGAGCGCCGCCGATCGCCCGGGCCGGACGGGGGCGCTCACGCGCTAGCGGCGGGCGGCCCGGCGGCCGGCTCCTCGTCGGCGGAGCGGATGATGCCCGGACTCGGCTGGCCGAGGTGCTCGACCCGGTACATCCGGATGATCTCGAAGAAATAGGAGAGCGCGAGCGGACCGATCAGCAGGCCGATCAGGCCCATGTAGCTGACGCCGGCGACCGCGCCGACCAGCGTGATCATCGGATGGATCTGCGAGTAGTGCTTGGAAATGATCGGCCGCAGAAGGTTCTCGACGTTGCCGACCACCACGACTCCCAGCACGATCAGGGTGATCCCCGCGGCGGGCCGGCCCGCGAGGAAGAGGGAGAGAGCGCCGGGACCCCAGATCAGCCCCGAGCCGACGATCGGGAGCACCGCGAAGATCATCGTGACCACCGCCCAGAAGAGCGGGTTGGCGAGGCCGGTGATCAGGAAGCCGAGCCCGACGAGGATGCCCTGGATCAGCGCGACGACGCCGGTGCCCACGACCGTGGCGACCGTGACGGAGCGGAAGCGCTCCCGCAGGATGTCCGCGCTCTCCGCCGAAAACGGGATGAAGGGCCGCACCGCACGCCAGACCGCATCCGGGTTGAGCAGGATGTAGAACAGGCCGAAGAAGGACAGCAGCAGGTTGAGCGTAAAGCGCGTGGCCGTGCCGATGAAGCCGAGCGCGCTCCCGCCGAGCCAGGTGATGAGCTCCTTCCCGAGCGAGGCGATCTGCGGCCCCACCTGGTACGGGCCGACCCGCAGCGTCGAGAGCCGCTCGAGGAGCGGGCTCTCGATCAGCCCCGCCGCCACGCTCTGCGCCTGCCCGACGAGCATCGAGATGAGCCAGGTGCCCGGGATGATGATCAGGAGAAACGCGACGAAGATGGTGAGGCCGGCGGCGAGCGCCGGCTTCAGCGTTCGCGCGAGCTGCCGGTGCAGGGGGCCGAACAGGACGTAGAGCACCGGGGCGCCGATCAGGCCGCTCACGTACGGGGTGAGCGCAAAGGCGAGACCGACGGCGAGGACGATGATGAGGATCGCCGCGCGCTGTTTCGTCGTGTCGAAGAAGGTCATTCGCGGAAGCTTACGGACCGGCGTTCCGGGGCGCCAGCGGTCTCACGCTGGCCCGCTGCGCTCACGCTCCCTATCGTTCTCCCGATGTCCCCGCCCCCGCCCCCGCCCTCACCCGATCCGGCGCTGCTGGCCGTCGCGCTCGAACAGGCGTCCGAGGCCGTGCTCCTCGTCGCCGCCGAGGGCGAGGGACGCATCCTCTACGCGAATCCCGCCTTCGGGCTCCTCACCGGGCGGGACGCCGACGCCCTGCCCGGTCATCCCGTCGCCGAGCTGCGCGGCCTCGTGGAAGATCCGGGCTTCGTGCACCGGCTGCTGAACGCCGTGCGGCAGGCCCAGCCGTATTCCGGCGAGGTGGTGGTGCGCTCGGTCTCGGGGGGACGGCTTCCCGTGGACATCCGGGTGGCGCCCTTCCCGAGCGGCGCGGAGCGGCCGACCCACTGGATCGGCTTCGCCCGGAACCTCCGCGATCGCCGCGAGCTGGAGGAGCGGCTCTGGCAGGCCCAGCGGCTCGACGCGGTCGCCCAGCTCGCCGACGGCGTCGCCCACGATTTCAACAACATCGTGGTCACGCTCTCGGGGTACAGCCGGTTCATCCTCGAGGACGCGCCGCGCGGCGATCCCCGCGCTGAGGATGCCCGGGCCATACACGACGCCGCCCGCCGCGCCGAGCTCCTGATCCGCTACCTGCTCGGCTTCGCCCGGCGCCGCGCCATCGAGCCGGAGCTGCTCGCCCCGAACGACGTGATCGAAGAGCTCGCGCCCGTCCTGTCGGGGCTGCTCGGCGAGCACGTCCGGCTGCTCATCGACCTCGACGAACGGCGGGGACTGGTCCGCATCGACCGGGGGCAGCTGCAGCAGGTTCTCGTGAACCTCGTGACCAACGCGCGCGACGCGATGCCGGGGGGCGGTACGCTGACGCTGGCGACCCGGGCCAACGTCCCGGACCGGGAAGCGGCCGTCGACGCGGGCCGCGCCTACACCGCCCACGTGGTCGTGAGCGTCACCGATACCGGAGCGGGCATGTCGCCCGAGGTGAAGGCCCGGCTCTTCACGCCGTTCTTCACCACCAAGGAGGAAGGCAGCCGGTCGGGACTCGGCCTCGCGACGGTGCGACGCATCGTCGAGCAGGCCGGCGGATACCTCTGGGTCCACAGTGCCGAAGGCGAAGGCACCCGGATCCAGATCGCGCTGCCCTGGGCCGGCGATGCGGCGCGCGCCAGGGAAGCGGCGGCAGCGGCTCCCGCCGTGGGCGGAAGCGAGACGGTGCTGCTCGTCGAAGACGACTCGGCGGTGCTGGCCGTGTCCACCCGTACGCTGGAGCGATTCGGGTATCGCGTGATTCCGGCGGGGAGCCCGGCGGAGGCGACCGCGATCGCGGCGGAGCGGAAGGAGCCGGTGGATCTCCTCGTCACCGACGTGATCATGCCGGGCCAGAGCGGGCCCAACCTCGCGGCGGAGCTCCGGCGCGACTGGCAGGGCCTCAGGGTGCTCTTCATGTCCGGCTACGGCGACGCCCCGCCCGAGACCGAAGGCGTCTCGACGCTGCCCGTGCTCGCCAAACCGTTCCACCCGGAGGAGCTGGCGAGAGCGGTGCGGGAGGCGCTCGACCGCTAAGGCCGCCGAAGTGACCTGGCTCACAACGGCCGGCCTGCCGGCCGTTACATTTCCTGCTACATGCCTCTACTCCCGAGATCTTGCACCGGTCGCCTGGCGGCCGGCGTCGCCGCGCTCGCCGTCCTGGCCGCCTGCGAGGCACCGACCAGTGCCGCGCCCGAGAGCCTGTCCGCGACGTTCTCCGTCGCGTCGGTGGTGGCCCCGGGGCTCGCGTCGTTCGCGGGGTCGCTGATCGACAATGCGAGGATCCGGGTCGTACGCCCGCTGGCGACGGCGGACGCGACCACCCAGGTCGAGGGCGTTCTGGACACGATCATCCCCTTCCCCGCCGAGTCGAGCAAGGTCTCGCTCCGGCTCAGGGTCCCGCTCCGCGCCCGGAGCGAGAAGCTCCTCATCGTTGTGGATCTCCGGCTCGCGACGACGCCGCTGTTGTCCGGCAGCGAGCTGGTCGAGGTGTTCGCCATCGGGGCGGGGCCGGCCCCGCAGCCCCGTCCCGTGCTGATCTACGTCGGCCCGGGCCAGACGGTGCGCACGCTGCGCATCGACCCGGGAGACACGGTGCTCACGTTCGGTTCGAGCCTCACGTTCCGTCTCTCCGGACTCGATCAGAACAACACCAGCGTGTCCGATCTGCTCGTGCGATGGTCCACCTCCTCGGCGCTCGTCCCGATCACCCAGACGGGAATCCTGACCGCGCCGTCGACGCGCGGGACCCTGTTCGTGAAGGCGGAAACACCGACCGGGATCGCCGACACCGTGCGGGTCAGGTTCGCCCCCGCGCCGACGCAGGTCGTGGCGCTCGGCGGCGCGAGCCAGATCGCCGCCGCCGGCACCGTGCTGCCGCAGCTGCTGCAGGTACAGGTGCGCGCGGCCGACGGGCTCGGTGTGCCGGGTGTCGTGGTGCGATTCCGGGTCCTGCTGGGCGGGGGCGGCGTCGGCAATCTCTTCGTGCTCACCGACGACACCGGGGAGGCGAAGACCTCGGCTCAGCTCGGGCCGTTGGCCGGCGCCAACGCGTTCGAGGCGTCGGTGGTGGGACTGCCGGTGGTGGTTTTCACGGCGACGGGACTATAGACGGCCGTCCACGACCTCCCGCAACACTCTCCAGACGTTCTCCGCCACGATCCGCTGGCCCTCCGCCGTCGGGTGAATGCCGTCTCCCTGATTGAGGGAATCCACGCCCGCGACGCCGGTCAGCAGGAACGGCACCAGTGCGATTCCGTTGACGCGCGCGAGCTCCGGATAGATCCCGCGGAACCGGCGCGCGTAATCCGCGCCGAGGTTGGGCAGCGCCTCCATGCCCGTGAGCACGATGCGCGGCGGCGGGCTTTCGCGGCGCGCGCGATCGATTATTGCCTGGATCCTCCCGCGCACGGAGTCGGGGTCCTGACCGCGAAGGCCGTCGTTGGCACCGGTCTCGATCACGAGCACCGCGACGCGATGCCGGCCGAGCAGCCAGTCGATTCTGGCCAGGGCGCCGGCGGAGCTCTCCCCGCTCACCCCGGCGTTCACGGCACGGTAGTCGAGCCCCGCCGAGTCGAGCTTCTTCTGGATGAGTGCCGGAAAGGCGAGATCCAGGGAGGGGAGCCCGTATCCGGCAGTGAGGGAAGTGCCGACGAACAGGATGACGGGTGGTCCGGCGGCGGCCGGCTCCGGCCGTCCGGCGGCCGGGTTCTCCGCTGCGCGCTCGGGCTCGGCTTCTCCCGCCGGCCGCTCCCCGCATGCGGCCAACGCAACCAACGCCAGCAGCCATCCGTATCTCACTATCATTCCTGACCCCGCTCCCCGAACCTTGGATCGCCGCGATGCTGCGCGCGGAATCGCTCACCCAGACGTATCTCTCAGGCGGTCGCCCGCTCACCGTGCTGAACGATATCACGTTCACCCTCGAGCGCGGTGGCTTCCTGGCCATCGTGGGGCCCTCGGGCAGCGGAAAGACGACGCTGCTCGGCCTCCTGGCGGGGCTGGACCGGCCGAGCGCGGGGACGGTGCACCTCGACGGGGTGGAGCTGGGAAGCCTGAGCGAGGATCAGCGGGCGCGCCTCCGCGCGGAGAAGGTCGGGTTCGTGTTTCAGTCGTTCCAGCTCATTCCCACGCTGACGGCCCGGGAGAACGTGCAGGTGCCGCTCGAGCTCCGGGGCGAGCCGGCGCAGGAACGGGCGCTCGAGCTGCTCGAGCGCGTGGGCCTCGGTGACCGCGGCCACCATTACCCGGCTCAGCTCTCCGGCGGCGAGCAGCAGCGGGTGGCGATCGCCCGCGCGTTCAGCATCCGGCCGCAAATCCTCTTCGCCGACGAGCCCACCGGCAATCTCGACGCGAAGACCGGCGCCACGATCATCGATCTCATGGTCTCGCTCAACCGCGAGCTCAGCACCACGCTCGTGATGGTCACCCACGACCACGATCTGGCGTCCCGCGCGCGCCGCACCATCCGGCTCTCCGACGGCCGCGTCGTGGAGGATTCGGCGGCATGATCGGTCCCCGGTTCGTGCTGCGGATGGCGTGGCGGGAATCCCGGGGCGGACGGCGCCGCCTCTGGCTGCTCACCGGCGCGGTGAGCGCCGGGGTCGCCGCCCTCGTGGCGATCAACTCGTTCACCCAGAATCTCCGGACCTCCGTGGCGGAGCAGGCCCGCGCGCTGCTCGGCGCGGACATCGCGTTCGAGAGCCGCCAGCGATTCTCCCCCCGTATGGAGGCGCTGTTCGACTCGCTCGTCACCCGCGACTCGGCCGGCGGCGGTGCCGCGGGTGAGCGCGCCCTGGTCGTCAACTTCGCGGGCATGGCCTATGTCCCGCGCACGGCCGGCGTGCGTCTCGTGCAGGTGCGCGCGGTGGCCGGCGGCTATCCCTTCTACGGGCGGATCACGACGGAGCCCGCCCGGCAGTGGGATCGCCTGACGTCGACGGGCGGGGCGCTGGTCGAGCCGAGCCTCCTCAGCACGCTCGGCGCGGTGGTGGGGGACACGCTCGCGCTCGGCGAGGCGCGCTTTCCGATCATCGGCACCGTGGTCAACATTCCGGGCGACGTCGGCGTGACGGCCGCGTTCGGGCCCCGGGTGTTCATCCCCGCCGACTCGCTCGAGGCGACCGGCCTGCTGCGATTCGGCTCGCGCGCGGAATACCAGGCCTTCCTCCGGCTGCCTCCCGGCGCGGAGGCGGCGGAAAAGCTCCGGGAGCGATACGGTCGCCCCCTCCGCAACGAACGGGTGCGCATTCGCACCGTGGAGGACGACCGCGATGATCTGACGGGGGCGCTGACCCGGCTCGGGAACTATCTGGGGCTCGTCGCGCTGATCGCCCTGCTGCTGGGCGGACTGGGCGTCGCGAGCGCCGTCCACGTGTTCATCAAGCGCAAGCTCGACACGATCGCGGTGCTGCGCTGCCTCGGAGCGACCGCGCTCCAGGTCTTCGCGATCTACCTCCTGCAGGCGCTGGCGATGGGCGGACTGGGCAGCGCGCTCGGCGCCGGGCTCGGCGTGGTGCTCCAGCAGGTCCTGCCGATGCTCTTCCGCGATCTCCTCCCGGTGGATGTCCGGGTGGTGCCGTCCCCGCGCTCCATCCTGCTCGGCATGAGCCTCGGGCTGTGGGTCGCGGGCATCTTCGCGATGCTGCCGCTTCTGGGCGTGCGCGCGGTCTCCCCGCTGGTCACGCTCCGGCGCGACGTGGAACCGCCGCGCCGTCGTCGCGACCTCCTCAAGTGGGGAGCGGCCCTGCTGCTCGCCGGGAGCGTGGTGGGCCTCGCGGTCATCCAGGTCGAGCAGCTGCTCCAGGGCAGCCTCTTCGCGGCGAGCGTCGGCGTCGGGCTCCTCGTGCTCTGGCTCGCGGCACGGGGGCTCATCCGCGGCGTGCGGCGGTGGTTTCCCCACCGCTGGCCGTATCTCTGGCGGCAGGGGCTCGCCAATCTCTACCGGCCGGCCAACCAGACGGTCACGGTCGTCCTGGCCCTCGGGTTCGGCGCATCGCTCCTGACGACCCTGTTCCTCGTCCAGCACAACCTGCTCCGCGAGTTCCGGTTCGGCGGCGCGCTGGGCCGGCCCAACCTGATGTTCTTCGACATCCAGCCCGACCAGAGCGAAGGCCTGGCGGCGCTCCTCCTTGAGTCGGGGCACCCCGGGACCGCGATGGTGCCGATCGTGACCATGCGGATCCGGCAGCTTCGCGACGTGCCGGTGCGAGCGCTCGTCGCGGCGGACAGCGCGGCGGCGGCCGATACCGCGCAGGCCGCGAGACGCGCGCGCCGCAACGCGTCTCCCGGAGCGGGGGGCGGGGGCGGGGGCGGGGGCGGCCCGAACCTGTGGGCGGTCCGGCGCGAGTATCGCTCGACCTACCGGGATACCCTGACGGCGAGCGAGCGGCTGGTCGAGGGGGAGTGGTGGACGCCGGGGGCGCCGCGGCCCGCGGACCGGCCGCATCCCGTCTCGCTCGAGGTCGACATCGCGCGCGAGCTCGACGTCAAGGTCGGCGACGAGATCGTCTGGGACGTCTCCGGCGCCGAGGTCCTGACCCGCGTGGCGAGTCTCCGCGAGGTGGACTGGGGCCGCTTCGAAACCAACTTCTTCGTGGTGTTCCGGAGCGGCGCGCTCGAGCGGGCGCCGCAGATGCTGGTCACGCTGGTGCGGGTGGACAGCGCCGCCGCGCGCGGCGCGGTGCAGCGCCGGGTGGCCGAGCGGTACCCCAACGTCACGGCGATCGACCTCTCGCAGATCCAGTCGGCGCTCGACTCGATCATCGACAAGGCCGCGCTGATCGTGCGGTTCCTCGCGGGGTTCAGCCTGGTCACGGGCGCCGTGGTGCTGGTGGGCGCCGTCTCGGCCTCCCGGCTGCAGCGCATCCGGGAGGCGGTGCTCCTCAAGACGCTCGGCGCGACCCGATCGCAGGTGCTCCGGATCCTCGTGGCCGAGTATGCCGCGCTCGGCGTGATGAGCGCGCTCACCTCGATCGTGCTCGCGAGCACGGCGGGGTGGGCGCTCGCCCGCTGGGTGTTCGAGCAGCCCTTCGCGATCCCGGCTCCCGAGCTGGCGGGGCTCACCGTGCTCCTCGTCGGCCTCACGCTCGCCATCGGCCTCTGGAACAGCGCCGAGATCCTGAAGCGCGCCCCCCTCGCGGTCCTTCGCGAGGAGTAGCCCGGCCCCGGGCGTCCCCCGCCCCGGCGGCTTATTTTCCCGGCGACTCTCCAGGCCCGGATCGGACCGGATGCTCGCGATCGATCTCAGCAGGAAACGCGCGTTCGTCGCCGGCGTCGCTGATGACGCCGGCTTCGGCTTCGCCATCGCGAAGGCGCTGGCCGAGGCGGGAGCCTCGATCTGCGTGGGCACCTGGCCGCCCGCCCTGACGATCTTCCAGAACCTGCTGGAGCGCGGCAAGATGGACGAGTCGCTCACGCTGAGCGACGGCCGCCGGATGGCCTTCGAGCGGATCTATCCCCTCGACGCGGCGTTCGACACGCTGGCCGATGCCCCCGCCGAGCTCCGGGAGAGCAAGCGGTACAAGGATCGCGGCGACTTCTCGATCGCCGGGGCGGCGGCGCGGGTTCGCGAGGACTTCGGCGACAAGAGCGTCGACATCCTGGTGCACAGCCTCGCCAACGGCCCCGAGGTCAAGCACGCGCTGCTGGATACGAGCCGCCGGGGATACCTCGAGGCGGTGAGCGTGAGCGCCTACAGCCTGATCGGGCTGATCCGCGAGTTCGGCCCGCTGATGCGGCCGGAGGGGAGCGTGCTCTCGCTCACCTACATGGCGAGCGAACGCGTGATCCCGGGCTACGGCGGAGGCATGTCGTCCGCGAAAGCCGCGCTCGAGTCCGATACGCGGACGCTGGCGTTCGAGGCCGGCCGCCGTCTCGGCATCAGGGTGAACACCATCTCGGCCGGCCCGCTCGCCTCCCGCGCCGCGAGCGCGATCGGCCTCATCGAGCGGATGATCGCGTACACCCGTGCGAACAGCCCCCTCGACCGCGACCTCGCGGCCCTCGACGTCGGCCGCGTGGGCGCGTTCCTCTCGAGCCCCCTGGCGGCCGCCGTCACGGGGACCGTGGTCCACGTCGACAACGGCTACCACGCGATGGGCATGGGCGTGACCGGGCCCGGCACCATCGGAGGCGGCGACTGATGCAGGAGTCCCGCGCCGTCCTCGAGCGGATGGGGCGGAAGACCCTGATGACGGGAGCCGTGCTCGCCGGCGTCGGCGTCCTGCTCGGCGCGTTCGGCGCCCACGCCCTCGAAACCCGGGTGACCCGGGAGAGCCTCGAGATCTGGAAGACGGGCGTGCTGTACCAGCTGATCCACGCGCTCGCGATGCTCGCGGTGGGATTGCTGCGGCGCCGGAGCGCCGCGACGGAGCTTCGCGTCGCCGCGACGCTCTTCGGCGCCGGCATCGCCCTCTTCTCGGGAAGCCTCTACCTCCTCGCCTTCGCCGGCGACCGCTGGATCGCGCTTCTCACCCCGATGGGCGGGGTCCTGCTGCTGGCGGGGTGGGTCGCGCTGGCGGCCGGGGTGTGGCGCGGGTGATGATCGGCCGCCGGGGATCGCGCGCCGCGCGGAGCGCCGTCGCCCTCTTCTCCCTGTCGCTCGCCGCTCCCCTTCCCGCGCAGCAGGTAGCCGACACCGCATTTCCGCCCTCGGTCGCACCGCCCGCCTTTCCGGAAGGCCGCGGTCCGACCGTGCTCCTCGACGAGGCGCACTTCAACTTCCATACGGCGTCGGGACGGTACCGGCCGTTCGCGACGCTGCTCCGCCGCGACGGCTACGTCGTCGTGCCGAATCGCGAGCGCTTCTCCGCCGCCGCGCTGGCCCGCGGGCGGGTGCTGGTCATCGCGAATGCCCTGCCCGACAGCGGCGCGTGGGTGCTGCCGACCAGGGCCGCCTTCACGCCGGAGGAGATCTCGGCCGTCGAGGCGTGGGTGCGCGGGGGCGGCTCGCTCCTCCTCATCGCCGATCACATGCCGCTGGCGGGGGCGGCCGAGCCCCTGGCGAGAGCGTTCGGGCTCGAGTTTCTGAACGGGTTCGCCTTCCCCAGGGGCAGCCGTAACCCGCCGGATCTGTTCCGCACCGCGGACGGCTCCCTCGCCACGCATCCGGTTACGCGAGGGCGCTCGGCGGCGGAGCGGGTGGACTCGGTCGCCACGTTCACCGGCCAGGCCTTTCGCGCGACGGCCCGCGTCACGCCCATCATCACGCTGGACGAGCGGTGGTCGGTGCTCCTGCCCGTCCGGGCGTGGGAGTTCAGCGACAGCACGCCTCGCGTCGGCGGCGCGGGCCTGCTCCAGGCAGCGCTGCTTCGCCACGGCAGAGGCCGGGTGGCGGTCTTCGGCGAAGCGGCGATGTTCACCGCGCAGCGGGCCGGCGGCGGCGGCGCGGTGCTCATGGGCATGAACAACCCGCAGGCTTCCCGGAACGCCCAGTTCGCCCTCAACGTCCTCCACTGGCTCTCGGGACTGCTGGAGCCGGACGCGCGGCGATGAACCCGCTCGTCTCCTTCAATCGCATCCTCGGCTGGGTCTACGTCGGCATCGGCATCGCGGTGCTGGCCGGGTGGGCCCTCACGCAGAGCGGGATCGTGCTCCAGATCGGCCTCGTGCTCGCGGCGGTCGGCGGTCTCCATCTCCTCGCCGCCCGCGCCTTCGCCCGGGAGCATCCGTGGCGCTGGGTGGCCCAGGCGGCCCCCCCGGCGCTCCTCCTCGTGCAGCTTCTGCTTGCCGCGCGCTAGACCATGGCCAGGCTCGTGGCCCGAGAGGCCGACATCACCCGCCTCGACGTCGACGCGATCGTCAACGCCGCCAACACCACGCTCCGGGGAGGCGGCGGCGTCGACGGGGCGATCCACCGCGCCGCGGGCCCGGAGCTGCTGGAGGAATGCCGCCGGCTCGGCGGGTGCGCGACCGGCAGTGCCAGGATGACGAGCGGCTACCGGCTGCCGGCGCGCTACGTGATTCACGCGGTCGGTCCGGTCTGGAGCGGCGGGGATCGGGGCGAGCCCGGGCTGCTCGCTTCCTGCTATCGGACGGCGCTCACGCTCGCCGAAGGCCGCGGGGTGCGCTCCATCGCCTTTCCGGCAATCAGCTGCGGCGTGTATGGCTACCCGGTGAATCAGGCGGCACGGGTCGCGGTCGGCGCGGTGCGGGACTTCTTCCGCGAGCCCCGCGGCATCGAGGAGGTCGTGTTCGCGTGCTTCGGCGCGAGCGTGCTCGAGGCGTATCGGGCGGCAGGAGTGGTTGACGGTTGACGGTTCAACTGTCTCTTTCCTCCTTTGCCCACCGGAAAAACAGCACCGACATCGCCCCCCAGATCCAGAGATTGCCGGGGATCCACATGAGGAGCCCGCCGATCTGCTGATCCTCGAGCGGGGTGAGGCCCCAGGTCCGGGGCGCCGTGGCGTACCAGCCGTAGAGCACCTCGTCGGCGAAGGTGATGATCGCCGCGAGAATCTGCATGGGGATCTGCGCCAGGAAGAGGTACAGCATGCCCATCCCCGGGCCGAGCCGCGGCAGCGACGGCACCGGACTCATGACCGGCCACCAGAAGAGCACGGCCGTGGCCATGAAGGCGAGATGGGTGGCCACATGCACGCCGTGCTCGCGCATCATGAGGTCGTAGGCGGCGACGGTGTGCCACACGACCAGGCTCACGGCGAAGACCGCGCCCGCCACGACGGGGTGTGTCAGGAGCCGCGCCACGCGGCGGACCCCCGGCCGGCGGACCAGCGGCTCGAGGAGCCACGGCGGCATGGACGCGAGCAGGAGCGGCGGCAGCACAAGGGTGAGCAGGAGATGCTGCCCCATGTGCACCCAGAAGAGGTAGTAGTCGGAGAGGTCGTGAATCGGCCCGTTGAGCGACACGAGCAGGACCGCGAGTGCCGCGACGAAGGCCACGACGCGCCAGGCGTCCACCGGAGGCCCGAGCCCGTAGCGGCGTCGCGCCGGCCCGACGCCCCAGAAGTAGAGCAGCGCGAGCAACGCAACGCCCACGAGCACGGAAGGATGGAGCGACCAGGCGGGTTCCCAGGGCGCGGTGGGACGGGGACGATCCAAGAGCAAGGGAACGGGGAACAGGGAACGGGGAACGGGGTCCGTCAACGAGTTCCGGGTTCCCTGGCCCCGTTCCCCGTTCCCGATTCCCCGTCCACCGTTGTCTATTGCAGTGCCGCCTGCGGAATCGCCATGCCACCGACCACGCGCCAGTACTGCAGCAGGACGATCAGCGACCCGATCACCACGGCCGCGATCACGATCGGCCAGAGGAACAGGTTGGTGAGGAGCTTGGGGTCCTGCTTCAGGTGCATGTAGTACAGCGCCACGAGGACGAACTTGGCGCCCGAGAACACCACCAGGATCAGGACCACGATGGGCTCGAAGATGGGCCGGAGCGTCTCCCCGAAGCCGCCCCGTCCCGCCTCAAACGCCATCACCTCGAACGCGGTGAGGATGAAGAGCACGACCGCGATCTTGAGATAGACGACCGGCTTCGGATGGGCGTGCTCGCCGTGGCCGCCGTGCGAAGGAGCGTGCATGCGCGACTACCTCAGCAGGTAGACGGTGGGGAAGATCACGATCCAGACCACGTCCACGAAGTGCCAGTAGAGCGCGGCGATCTCCAGGTTGAGCGCCTTCTCCGGCGGCAGCTTCCCGCGGATCGCGAGCACCAGCAGCGTCGCGAGCCAGATCACGCCAACCGTGACGTGGGTGCCGTGGAACCCGGTGAGCGTGTAGAACGTCGAGCCGAAGAGGTTCGTGCTGTAGCCGAGCCCCTTGTGGAAGAAGTGGGTGAACTCGTAGACCTGCATGCCGACGAAGAACATCCCTCCCACCACCGTGGCGCTGAGCCAGCCGATCAGCATCTTCCGCTTGCCCTTCTGGGCCCCGTAGAGCGCCATGACCACGAAGAAGGAGCTGAAGAGGAGGACGGCGGTGCCGAAGGTGACCAGCGGAATCTCGAAGATCTGCTCGCAGCGCTGCATGTGCCCGTGCAGCATGCACTGCGACTCGGCGTGCGGAAGCGGCCCGACGAGGCTCTTTCCCTTGTAGACCAGGTACATCGAGATGAGCGACGCGAAGAAGAGGCATTCCGACCCGATGAGGGTCCAGAGGGCCACCTTCCGGTTCTCGATCCCGGTCGTCGTGTAGTGGTGGTCGATCACCTGCGCGGCCGTCTGGCTCACGGGTGGAGATCTCCGGTTGGGGTCAGAACGGGGGCTCGAACGCCCACCGGTACACGCCGTAGAAGAGGATCGCGACGCCGCTCAGCGTGATCGCGGGCCACCACGACACCGCCTGGGTGAAGAGGATGCTGCCGATCACGCCGAGCACGCCGATGCCCGTCACCGCCGGCCAGTACGAGGGCCGGGGGAGGTGGATGTCCGGCCGGGGCTCGCGCTTCGGCTCGGGGAGCTGGCCGCCGCTGCCCCGGCGCAGGTCCCACGCCGGGGTTGAGGAATGGACCGGCGGAATGTCGCCGAAGTTGAACTCCATCGGCGGCGACGGGATCAGCCACTCCAGCGTCGCGCCGCGCCAGGGATCCGCCGGGGCGTTCCGCGGCTGCCGCATCGCCTTCCAGACGTTCCAGATGAATACCAGGAACGACGCCCCGAGCAACAGCGCCCCCCAAGTCTGGACCTGATTCCAGAACTCGAAGTTGAGGCCCGCCTGGTAGGTGTAGACCCGGCGGGGCATCCCGTTGAGACCCAGGAAGTGCATCGGGAAGAACGTCACGTTGAACCCGATGAACATGAGCCAGAAGTGCAGCTTGCCCAACCGCTCGCTGAGCATCCGGCCGAACATCTTCGGGAACCAGTAGTAGGCGCCCGCCGTGAGGCCGAAGATCGACCCGCCGAAGAGGACGTAGTGGAAGTGCGCCACCACGAAGTAGGTGTCGGTCTGCTGCAGGTCGGCGGGCGGCGACGCGTGCATCACGCCCGAGAGCCCGCCGATGATGAACTGGAAGATCATCCCGAGCGCGAACCACATCGCCGTCTTGAGCTGGAGCGACCCGCCCCAGACCGTCCCCAGCCAGTTGAAGATCTTCACCCCCGTAGGCACCGCGATGAGCATCGTCGAGATCGCGAAGAACGCGTCGGCGAACGGGCCCATCCCGGTCGAGAACATGTGGTGGGCCCACACGCCGAAGCCGAGGAACGCGATGAAGGCGCCGGAGAACACCATCGCGGTATAGCCGAAGAGCGGCTTCCGCGAGAAGACGGGGAGCACCTCCGACACGATGCCGAAGGCGGGGAGGATGAGGATGTACACCTCGGGATGCCCGAAGATCCAGAAGAGGTGCTGCCACATCACCGGATCGCCCCCGCCCTCCGGGAGGAAGAAGGCGGAGCCGAAGTGCCGGTCCATCATGAGGAAGACGAGCGCCACCGTGATGACCGGGAAGGCGAGCAGCAGCAGGATCTGGGTGATGAAGCTCATCCAGACGAACATCGGCATCCGGAGCATCTTCATCCCGGGCGCCCGCAGATTCACGATGGTGACGAAGAAGTTGAGCGCCGCCGCCATCGAGGCCACGCCGAGGATCTGCAGGCCCAGCAGCCAGAAGTCGATGTTGAGCCCCGGCGAGTAGGGCCGCTCGGTCAGATTGGCGTAGCCGAACCAGCCGCCGTTGGGCGCCGCATTCACCAGGAAGCTCACGTTGATGAACAGGCCGCCCAGCAGGAACACCCAGTAGCTGAAGGCGTTGAGCCGCGGGAACGCCACGTCCCGGGCCCCGATCTGGAGCGGGATGATGTAGTTGAAGAACATCGCCGAGAGCGGCATGACCCCGAGGAAGATCATGGTCGTGCCGTGCATCGTGAACAGCTGGTTGAACAGCTCCGGCGAGATCCAGTCGTTGTCGGGCTTCATGAGCTGGATGCGCATGAGCAGCGCCTCCAGCCCGCCCAGCAGGAAGAAGATGAACGCGGTGGTCCCGTAGAGGATCCCGATCCGCTTGTGGTCCACCGTGGTGATCCAGCTCCAGATGCCCGTCTTCTCTTCGAGATGGGCCGCGGGGGCGTGGTCGAGCACCGAGGTCGTCATGGGTCTCGTCGTCGTTTACTGGTGCGAGCGCAGGTAGGCCACGAGCGTGGCGATCTCGTCGGGCGTGAGCTTCCGCGGCAGCACCATGAGCGTGCCCTGCTTCACGGAATCGGGATTGCTGAGCCAGCGGCTCATGACCTCGGGCGTGTTCGGCAGCCAGCCGCCCACGATGGTGCTGCGGCTGCCGACGTGGCTCAGGTTGGGCCCACGCATCTGGAGCACGCCGGCCACGGGTGTGCCGACCATCGCGTGGCAGCCGATGCAGCCGGCGCTCTGAAACAGCGCGCGGCCCTTCGACTCGACCGAATCCGCCCCGGCGCGGGCGGCCCGCGCCGCCGAGTCCGCCGGAGCGGCCGTGTCCGGCGTCACGACGCCGGCGTTCACGAGCGGCGAGCCGACCCGCTGCCGCGCCACCCAGGCGTCGAACTCCTCCGGGGTCACCGAGATCGTCTTGAACGCCATCTTGGCGTGCTGGATGCCGCAGTACTCGGCGCACTGCCCCGGGAACGTCCCGGTCACCTCGGCCTTGAACCAGAGGGGATTGTGCTTCTTTGGGAAGACGTCGCGCTTGGCGGAGAACTGCGGGACCCAGAAGCTGTGCAGGACGTCGACGGTCGTCATCCTGAGATTGACGGTCCGTCCCACGGGGACCACCATGTCGTTCGCCGTCACGACGCCGAGATCGGTGTACCGGAACTCCCACCACCACTGGTGCCCGACGACTTCGATCTGGACCACGTCCTCGCCGGTGGCGTAGTCGGAAGTGCGGAAGATCGTCTTGACGGTGGGGATCGCGATCATCACCAGGATGAAGGCGGGAATCGCCGTCCAGATGATCTCGAGAACCGTGTTGCCGTGCACCTGCTTGGGCTCCGGATCGTCGGGGCGGCCGCGGAACTTCCAGATCGCCAGGAGCAGCGCCCCCTCGACCAGCACGAACACCACGACGGCCCAGATAACGGTCGTGGTGAAGAGCTTGTCGACCAGCCGGGCGAAATCGCCGCGGGGATCGAGCGTGGTCTGGGGGTAATTCTCTGCGCAGCCGACGAGGATGAGGGCGACCGCGGGGCAGGCGCGCGCGAGGAGCCCGAAGAGGCCGGAGCGCTGCTCCATCACTGGGACGTCCGCGTGTGAGGGATCGGGGTCACGGTTGGGCGCAAAGCTAGCGGCCGCATTCGGTTAGGACAAGGAGCTAGGGGCTAGGGGCTAGGGGCTAGGAGCTGGGGAGCCAGGAGGGCAGACGGTGACGCCTAGCTCCCTAGCCCCTAGCCCCTAGCCCCTGTCTTCATCACCCTCTCCACTTCCTCCGCGCGCCTCGGCGCCCCCTTCGACAGGTTCTCGTAGCCGGTCGCCGTCACCAGGATGTCGTCCTCGATCCGGATCCCTAGCCCCTCTGCGGGCAGGTAGATGCCGGGCTCGATCGTGAAGGCCATCCCCGGGGCGAGCGGGGTGTCGTAGTCCCCCACGTCGTGGACGTCCATGCCGATCCAGTGCGAGAGCCCGTGAATGAAGTACCGGGTGCAGGATTCGCGGCCGCAGAGGCTTCCGGAATGGTCCTGCATGTACTGCCGGGCGATCTGCGTGAGCCGGCCGATCGTGATCCCCGGCCGCACGGAGTCCATCGCCGCCTGCTGGGCGCCGAGCACCAGGTCGTAGAGCTGGCGCTGCCGGGGAGTGAACTGGCCGGAGACGGGGACGGTTCGGGTGACGTCGGCCGTGTAGTAGCCGTACTCGGCGCCCATGTCCATCACGACCAGCTCGCCCGCCTTCGCCTGCCGGCGGTTCTGATCGTAGTGCAGCACCGTCCCGTTGATGCCCGAGCCGACGATGCTCGGGTAGCCGAGCCGCTCCGCTCCCGCGCGGCGGAACGCGGCCTCCGCGGCGGCTTCGATCTCATATTCCCAGCTTCCCGGGCGCGCCTCCCGCATCGCCGCCACGTGTCCAGCCACCGAGGCGTCCACGGCCAGCCGGAGCCTGCGGATCTCGTCGGCGTCCTTGATCAGGCGGAGCTGGCCCAGCACGGGGAGCAGATCCCGGCTCGATCCGCCTTCGCGCTCGAGCGCGAGTCGCCTGAGGAAGGGATCCCGCGTATCCCGCTCGGTATGACGGAACCAGACGGTCCCATGCCCGGCCCCGGAGGCGGCCGCCACCAGGCGGCGGACGATGAGCTGCGCCGAGTCCGCCGAGTGGATCCGGTCGACGGGGATGCCCGTCTGGTCCGCCGCGTCCTTCCCCGGGCCCAGCTTGGGCCCCATCCATCGCTCCGCCTGGAGATTCCTGGGCGGAAGGAAGAGGTGCGCCTCGCCTCGCGCTCCGGGACGGGCCACGAGCACCAGCCAGGCATCCGGTAATTCGAGGCCGGTCAGGTAGAAGAAGTCGTTGTCCTGACGGAACGCGGCATCCTGCGGGTACTCCGATTCCGGTGGGTCGTTGGACCGCTCGGAGGTGCTTCGAAGGATGGCGACGCCGGAGCGCATGCTGTCGGTGAGCGCGGCCCGGCGCGCCGCCAGCCGGTCGACGGGCACAGGACCGGCGGGCGAGCCGGCCTGAGCGGCGAGCGATGGGGGCAGTACCGCGAGCAGAGCGAGCAGAACGGATTGGTGCATTGCGGCTCCGGACCAGGGCGTGGATTCCTGGTCGTGCAGGGGTGGAAAGGCCAACGGGTCTTGAAGATAGGTCCCTTCGCCTTCCCTACGTATTCCCTTTCTTCCGGGATGCAGTAGCTTAGGAGACGATAGCGTAAGCCGCCCGGCGGGCCATGACCTGCCGGGCCGACTCTTTTTTTGTGTGGCTCGACATGATCCAGGAGATGCGCGACAAGCTCGGTCGGGAGATCGAGGAGCTGAGCCGTGAGCTCACCGTGACCCTCCCCCAGGCCATTGCTTCGGCCGTGGCGCTGGGAGATCTCCGCGAGAACTCCGAATACAAGGCCGCGCTCGAGCGCCAGCAGCTCGTTCAGGCCCGTCTGGGCCAGTTGCATCACCGGCTCGCCCAGCTCAACCAGCTGGCCAATACGGAAGCGCCCCGCGACCGGGTCGGGCTGGGCTCGAAGGTGCTGGTGGAGGACCTCAATACCGGCGACCGGGAGGAGTACACGCTGGTGCTGGCCGAGATGATGGACATCGATGCCGGCCATATCTCGCTCGCATCGCCGCTCGGCCGGGCGCTCAAGGACCGGAAGACGGGCGAGGAGGTGAGTCTCAGGCTGCCGACGATGAGCCGGAAGCTTCGCGTCCTCCAGGTGGTCACGATCCACCAGCAGAACGGAAACGGCTGACGCATGGACCTGCCGCCCAAGGCCCTGCTGGTGGTCGGCGACCGGGTGCTCATCGCCCCCGAGGAGGGCGAGGAGCGCACGTCGGTCGGCCTCTACCTCCCCGCGACGGCGATCGATACCCAGCAGGTGCAGGAAGGGCTGATCGTCGCGACGGGACCCGGCGATCCGCTCCCGGATGCCTCCGCCTTCGACGAGGAGCCGTGGAAGGCCGAGGAGAAGACGCCGCGCTATCGGCCGATGCAGGCGCGGGTGGGGGATCACGCGATCTTCTTCCGGAAGGCGGCGGTGGAGATCAACTTCGAGGGGAAGCGCTACCTGGTCGTGCCCCAGGCGGCCATCCTCGTCCTCGTCAGGGGAGAGCGGTCCATCGACGTGTAAACCGGGTGACGACCGGAGTCTCCCAGATAGTATGCGCGCCCCCGATCGATTCGCCGGCCTCGTGCCTGCCCCGTCCCCGCATCGCCCGCAGGCGCCGCCGTCCGTCGGGCGTCTGTTTTCGAGAGCCCTCCGGCTCCGCTGCCCGTTCTGCGGGGGCCGGCCGATCGTGCTGCGCTGGTTCTCGCTCGTGGATTGCTGCCCGTCCTGCGGCCTGCATCTCGGGCGGGACGAGCCGGGGTACTGGGTAGGCAGCTACACGGTGAACATCTTCCTCACCGAAGGCGTCCTCGCCGCGACGCTCGCGCTCGGGATGCTGCTGACCTGGCCCGCGGTCCCCTGGGGCCTGCTCTCCGGCGTCTGTATCACCCTCGCGCTCGTCGTTCCAGCGCTGGTGTTCCCCTTCACCAAGCTCTTCTATCTGGCCATCGACCTCGCGTTCCGGCCGGTCGAGCCGAATGACCTCGAGGTCCCCCACGAGCGGGGGCTGATGAACAAGGGAGCCAGGGAGCTGGGGACCGGGGAACGGTGAACGGGGAACGGGGAACGGCTCCCTGGCTCAGCGCTCCGTGTACTGGCCGTCCCGGATGAAATAGAGATTGGCCTTCGGATGAAACGCGATCCGCATGTGCGAGCCCTCGCCGGTCGCGTGACCCTGGAGGTAATGCTCGAGCGCCGCCCGCACGGCCGCTTCTTCGGGGTGCTGGCGGGACACCGACGCTCCAGCGAGGAGGACGGCGGCGGATAGCACCACTGGTGTTCGCATGCTCATGCCTCCTCAGGGAACCGCGGAGCTGCCGCAGCTGCCGTCCGCCGCGCGCACCGTCGGGTACTTGATGCCGAGCTGTTCGAGATAGGTCTTGTGCTTCTTCGGATCGTAGTAGTACGGCCGCATCTGGTCCCGATACTTGGCGAGGATGCCCTGATTGAGCTCGATGGCGGGGCGGTCGTCGGGGCGGATCAGCGGCTCGTACTTCATGTCCTTGGTCTGCGCGTTCCGGAAGTAGTCCCAGGCGTCGGTGAGGAGCTTGGGTGTAAGGAGGAGGTCGAGGATCGTCATTGCCGTGGCCTTGGCCCCGGCCGTCGCGCCCTGGTGCGCCACCGGGGTGGCCATGGCGATCGCGTCGGTCCAGTTGTGGCCCGGCATCCCCGGAATGTTCGAGGGGAACCGGATGGTGACGGTCGGCAGGTTCCAGGTGACGTCGCCGATGTCGTCGGATCCGCCGCCCCGCTTCTGGGCCTCGGGCACCGGCGCGCCCAGCGCCGTGCCGAGCGAGTCCACGAGGCCCCGCGCCGGCACCTTCATCTCTTCCTGCAGCGCCTTGGCGAACCGCTGATCCTCCTCGGACCACTTGGGCATCCCCACGGTCCGGATATTGGCCGCCATCGCTTCGGCGATGGGGCGATTGAAGTGCTGGGGCCACGCGCTCCCCAGCACGCGCGTGGGCTCGAGGGTCGTCCCGCTCATCATCGCCGCGCCGGCGGCGATCGAGTCGCCGATGGCCCACAGCGTCTTGATCTCGGGATAGCTGAGCTCGCGGAAGTAGTACCAGACCGAGGCGTTCTGGGGGACCACGTTGGGCTGGTCGCCGCCGTTCACCACGACATAGTGCGACCGGTGCGGCAGCCGCAGGTGCTCGCGCCGGTAGTTCCAGCCGATGTTCATGAGCTCGACCGCGTCGAGCGCGCTCCGGCCGCGCCACGGGGCGCCGGCGGAGTGCGCCGACAGGCCGCGGAAGGTGTACAACACGGAGACGAGTCCGGTCCCGTCGGGGGAGCCCCACGACACGCCGAAGTTGCTGCTCACATGCGCGAAGATGTTCGCGTCCACGTCCTTGAAGAGGCCCGCCCTGACGAAGTAGGCCTTGGTGCCGATCTGCTCCTCCGCCACGCCGGGCCAGATCTTGATCGTGCCCGACAGCCGGTCGCGCTCCATGACCTTCTTCACCGCGAGGGCCGCGGTGACGATGACGGCCATGCCGGAGTTGTGCCCCTCGCCGTGCCCGGGCGCGCCGGGAACGAGGGGGGCTCGGCACGCGACGCCGGGCTTCTGCGACGCCTGCGGGATCCCGTCGATGTCGGTTCCGAGGGCGATGACCGGCTTGCCGGAGCCCCAGGTCGCGACGAACGCGGTCGGGATCCCGGCGTAGCCGGTTTCGACGCGGAAGCCCTCCCGCCGCAGCAGCTCGACCAGATACTTCGACGTCTCCGCCTCCTGGAAGCCGAGCTCGCCGAAGGAGAAGATCTGGTCGACCATCTGCTGGGTGAAGGCGGCCCGGGACTCCACGTCCGCGACCACTTCCCGCTTGAGGGCCTCGAGTCGCGGGTTCGGGGGCTCCGCCGGAGTCGTCCTCGCCGGCGCAGGAGCGGGCTGCTGGGCGGCCGCGGGGGTCGCGGGGGTCGCGAGGACCAGAAGAAAGGCGAGCGCGCGCATCATGCGGTTTCCTTCCGCTTGACGAGTGTGAGAATGGTGTAGACCGCGACCGGTTCGTCGTTCTGGTTCCGCACCTCGACGTCCCAGTGGACGACGCCCTGCGGGATGCCGCCGGGCGGCGTCTCCTTCGCGGTCTTCTGCTTCACGGTGAGCCGGACCTGGATGGTGTCGCCGGGATAGACCGGCTTCACGAACCGGAGGCTCTCGAGGCCGTAGTTGGCGAGGACCGGGCCGACGCCGGGATCGACGAAGAGCCCGGCCGCCGCCGACAGCACGAAGTAGCCGTGCGCCACCCGCCGCTCGAAGATCGACTGCCGCGCCCCCAGCTCGTCCATGTGCGCGTAGAAGTGGTCGCCCGAGAGCGCCGCGAAGTTGACCACATCCGCTTCCGTCACCGTGCGGCGGTGGGTCATCAGCGTCTCGCCCACCTCGAGCTCCTCGAAGTGCCTCCGAAACGGATGAACCGGGCCGGCCGGCGTGGCGGCACCCTTCATCCAGACGTTCATCACGCGGGTGAGGGTTTCCGGGTGGCCCTGGAGGGCGCAGCGCTGCATGTAGTGGAGGACGGCGCGCGCGCCGCCCATTTCCTCGCCTCCGCCGGCGCGGCCGGGGCCGCCGTGCACCAGGTGCGGCAGCGGCGAGCCGTGCCCGGTGCTCTCCCTGGCCGCGTGGCGATTCATGAGGAGGAGCCGGCCGTGCCACGCCGCGACGCCGAGCGCGACTTCGCGGGCGACCAGGTCGTCGGCGGTGAAGACCGACCCGCAGAGCGAGCCGCGGCCCCGCTTCGCGAGCTCGACCGCTTCCTCGACGGAGCGGTAGGGCATCACCGTGTTCACCGGCCCGAACGCCTCGATGTCGTGCGGCTCGCTCTTGTCGAGGGGTGCGCCGCAGTGGAGCAGCATCGCGGGGAAGAACGCTCCCCTGGTGCGGTCGCCGCCGGTCACCGCGAAATCGTCGGGGTTCCCGTACACCACCTCGGCGCCGGCGCGGAGCCGCTCCACGTTCCGCCTTACGTCCTCCACCTGCCCGCGGCTCGCGAGCGGTCCAAAGCGGACACCTTCGACGGCGGGATCCCCGAGCACCGTGCCCTCGAGCCGCTTCACCAGCGCCTGCACCACGTCGTCGACCAGGGCGGCCGGCACGAAGGTGCGGCGGATGGCCGTGCACTTCTGCCCCGCCTTGGAGGTCATCTCGCGGACGACCTCCTTCACGAAGAGATCGAACTCCTCGGTGCCCGGTCCGGCGTCGGGACCCAGCATCGAGAAGTTGAGGGAGTCCGCCTCCTGATTGAACCGCACCGACTCGGCGATGAGCCGGGGGTGGGCCTTGAGCTTCCGGCCGGTGGCGGCGGATCCGGTGAAGGTGACGACGTCCTGCGACGTGACGTGATCGAGGAGATCGCCCACGCCGCCGACGATCAGCTGCAGCGCGCCGTCGGGCAGGATCCGCGACTCGATCATGAGCCGCACCATCGCCTCGGCCAGATACCCCGTGGCGGTCGCCGGCTTCACGATGGCGGGCATGCCGGCCAGGAACGTCGGCGCGAGCTTCTCCAGCATCCCCCAGCAGGGGAAGTTGAAGGCGTTGATGTGGACGGCGGTGCCCTCGAGCGGCACGCACAGGTGCCGGCCGACGAAGGTGCCGCCCTTGGAGAGGGGCTCCATCTCGCCTTCGACGTAGAACCGCTCGTTCGGGAACTCCCGCCGGCCCCGGCTCGCGTAGGCGTAGAAGGTGCCGATCCCGCCCTCGATGTCGACCCAGGAATCGCCCTTCGTGGCGCCGGTCATGGCGGAGACCCCATAGAGCCCGTCCTTCCGCTCCATGAGGTACTGCGCCATCGTCTTGAGCATCCGGGCGCGCTCGTGGAAGGTGAGCTTCCGGAGTGCCGGGCCGCCGACCCGCCGCCCGTGCTCGAGCATCGCGCGGAAGTCGAGGCCCTCGCTCGAAGCGGTGGCGACCGGCTCGCCGGTGACCGCGTGGTGGAGCGTCGCGGCCTTGCCGTTGCCCTCTATCCACGAGTCCAGGGCGTAGCTCGCGAGCGTCCGCACCTGGGCTACGCTCCCTCGGGACTCTGCGGCGACTTGAGCTCGTGCCATGGCCGGTACGTCGGTGAGGGTCCGGGCCGCTCGGCGGGGAGCTCGCGGAGCGGGTCGCACTCGCGGAGGGTGTCGTGGAGCAGCGCCGGCAGCTCCTGATAGAGCCGGGTGCCCTCGGTCTTCCAGCGGAGCATCTCGTCGCTCACGTCCTTGACGATCCGGGCGGGATTGCCGACCGCGACCTTGCGCGCGGGGACCTCGAAGCCGGCGGGCACGAAGCAGAGCGCCCCGACGACGGCGCCCTCACCCACGACGGCGTCGTCCATGACGACGGCGTTCATCCCGATCAGCGCGTTCAGGCCGATCCGGGCACCGTGGATCACCGCGCCGTGCCCGATGTGCGCCGCCGGCTCGAGCACCACCGTGACACCCGGGAACATATGGATGGTGCAGCCCTCCTGCACGTTGCACCCGTCGCCGATCTCGATCGCTCCCCAGTCGCCGCGGATCGCGGCCCCCGGACCGATGTAGACGTCGCGCCCGATCACCACATTCCCGGTGACCGCCGCGTGCGGGTGAACGAACGCGGACTCGTGCACGACCGGCCGGACGCCCTGAAACTCATAGATGGTCACGCCCGCTCCAGGATGGTCGCCATTCCCTGCCCGACGCCCACGCACATCGTGCAGAGGGCGTAGCGCCCGCCGTTCCGCTGGAGCTCGCGCATCGCGGTGAGGAGGAGCCGCGCCCCCGACATCCCGAGCGGATGACCCAGCGCGATCGCGCCGCCGTTGGGATTCACCCGGGGATCGGCGTCCGCAAGACCGAGCTCGCGGGTACAGGCGAGCACCTGGGCCGCGAACGCCTCGTTGAGCTCGACCACGTCCATCCGGTCGAGCGTGAGGCCCGCGCGCTCGAGCGCCTTGCGGGACGCGGGAACAGGCCCGAGCCCCATGAGCCTCGGCTCGACCCCCGCGACCGCCGTGGCGACGACCCGGGCCTTGGGCGCGAGCCCGTGCTCGCGGACCGCCACTTCCGAGGCGACCAGCAGCGCGCAGGCGCCGTCGTTGAGTCCCGACGAGTTGCCCGCCGTCACCGTGCCCTTGCCGTCGGTCCGGAACGCGGGCTTGAGCTTCGCGAGCACGTCGGCCGTCGTGTCGGGCCGGAGGAACTCGTCCTCCGCGAAGCATCCGGGCTCCTTGCCCCTGGCGGCGGGAGGAAGGGAGACCGGAACGATCTCGTCCAGGAAACGACCCGCCGCGCGCGCGGCCGCCGCCTTCCGCTGGCTCTCGGCCGCGAACCGGTCCTGGTCCTCCCGGGAGATGCTCCGGAGCTCGGCCACGTTTTCGGCCGTCTGCCCCATCGCGTCGATCCCGTAGCGCTCCTTCATCCGCGGATTCACGAAGCGCCAGCCGAGTGAGGTGTCGAACAGCTCCTGCCCGCGGCCGAACGGCTGGGGAGACTTGGAGAGGGCGTAGGGAGCTCGCGTCATCTGCTCGACCCCGCCGGCCAGGAAGAGGTGGCCGTCGCCGAGCTGTGCCGCGCGGGCGGCGCCCGCCACGGCGGCCATCCCCGAGGCGCAGAGCCGGTTCACGGTCTCTCCGGGAACGGTCACCGGGAGCCCGGCGAGGAGCAGCGCCATTCTCGCGACGTTGCGGTTGTCCTCGCCGGCCTGGTTCGCGCACCCGAGGATCACGTCCTCGATGCACGAGGGATCGATGGAGGCTTGCCGGGCGAGCAGCGCCGACAGGACATGCGCGGCGAGGTCGTCCGCGCGGACCGGGGCCAGCGAGCCGCCGAGGCTCCCGATCGGCGTGCGAACACCATCCACCAGGAAGGCTTCTGACATGGCCCGGGAATCTAGCTAACTTTCCGCGCCTCATCCTCTTACCGCCTCAGCTCCGGACCCCAGCGCATGAGCCAGGACTCGATTCGTTACGAGCGTGCCGACGGGGTGGCGCGGATCACGCTCAACCGGCCCGCGGTGCTCAACAGCTTCGACGCGCCGATGTCGAACCGCCTGCGGGCGGTGCTCACGGACGTGGCGGAAGACACGGAGGTGCGCGCCGTCTATCTCACCGGCGCCGGACGGGCCTTCTGCGCGGGCCAGGACCTCGCGGAAGCCGCGCCAAAGGACGGTCCCGCGCTCGCGGAGTTCGCGGACCACGTGCGGCGGGTATACAACCCGCTCGTGCTGGCCATCCGGCAGCTCGAGAAGCCGGTCGTGTGCGGGGTCAACGGCGTGGCCGCGGGGGCCGGCGCCAACCTGGCGTTCGCCTGCGACATCGTCGTCGCCGCGGAGGAGGCGTCGTTCCTCCAGGCATTCGTGAAGATCGGCCTCGTTCCGGATACCGGCGGCACCTACTTCCTCCCGCGCCTGGCCGGCCAGGCGCAGGCGGCCGCGCTCACGATGCTGGGCGAGAAGATCTCGGCGAGCCGGGCGCTCGAGCTCGGCCTCATCTATCGCACCTGTCCCGGCGCGGCGCTGGAGGAGACCGCGCTCGGGCTCGCGCGGCACCTCGCCACGCAGCCGACCCGGGCGCTCGCCCTCATCAAGCGGCTCCTCAACGCCTCGGCCGCCAACACCCTGGAGCAGCAGCTCGCGCTCGAGGCCGAGCTCCAGGGCGCGGCCGGGCGCACGCACGATTACGCCGAAGGGGTGCGGGCGTTCCTCGAGAAGCGTGCGCCCGCCTTTACCGGACGCTGACGTGAGCGCCGGCCTGCCCCGCGACGCCCGGATCGGCGTGCTCGGCGCCGGCGCGATGGGCAGCGGCATCGCGCAGGTGGCGGCCGCTGCCGGTCATCCCGTCACCGTGGTCGATGCCCGCCGCGAGGCGAGCGAGCGGGGGCAGGCGGCGCTCCGGCGGGCGATGGGCCGCGAGGTCGAGAAGCAGCGGCTCACCCCGGACGCCGCGGGCGCGATCCTGGCCCGGGTCACCTGGACGACCGCGCCCCCGGGTGACTGCGCGGCCCTCGCGGGATCGGCCCTCGTCATCGAGGCGATCGTCGAGGACATGGTTGTGAAGCGCGACAGCTTTCGCGCGCTCGAGGAAGTCGTCGCCGACCAGGCCATTCTCGCCAGCAACACGTCCTCCCTCTCCATCACCGCCATCGCCGCCTGCTGCCGCCGCCAGAAACGGATCGTCGGCATCCACTTCTTCAATCCGGCGCCGGTACTGCCCCTGGTGGAGATCGTGCCCGGGCTCGGCACGTCGCCGGAGACCGCCGCCACGGCGCAGGCGACCGTTGCCGCCTGGGGCAAGCGCACCGTCGTCGCCGCGGACACGCCGGGCTTCATCGTGAACCGGATCGCGCGGCCCTTTTACGGAGAGGCGATCCGCATCTTCGAGGAGGGCATCGCGGACCGGCCGACCATCGACTGGGCGATGAAGGAGAAGGGCGGCTTCAAGATGGGGCCGTTCGAGCTGATGGACCTGATCGGCAACGACGTCAACTACGCCGTGTCGCGTGCCGTCTTCGAGGCGTTCCACTACGACCCGCGCTACCGGCCCTCCGTCACCCAGCAGCGGCTGGTCGAAGCGGGCCGGCTGGGGCGGAAGTCGGGGCGCGGGCACTACGACTACGAGCCCGGAGCGGCGCCCCCCTCACCGGTGCGCGACGACGCCGTGGGCACCGCGATCTTCGAGCGGATCCTGGCGATGCTCATCAACGAGGCGGTGGACGCGCTCTTCTGGCGGGTCGCGAGCCGGGACGACATCGACCTCGCCATGACGAACGGCGTCGCGTACCCGAAAGGGCTGCTCCGCTGGGCGGACGAGCTCGGGGCCGCGGCCATCCTCGCGCGGCTCGAGGCCCTCCGGGCCGAGTACGGCGAGGAGCGGTATCGTCCCAGTCCCCTGCTCCGCCGCATGGCGCGCGAAGGCCGGCGCTTCTATTCATGAGCGACGCGCAGCGGCTGGCCGAGCGGGTGGTGAGCGGCATGCTCGCGAGAGACGAGTTCAGCCGCTGGCTCGGGCTCGAGGCGGTGGAGGTGGAGCCGGCGCGCTGCGTCTGCCGGATGACCGTCCGCGAGGAGATGGTGAACGGGCTCGGCGTCGCGCACGGCGCGATCGTGTTCGCCCTCGCCGACAGCGCCTTCGCCTTCGCCTGCAACACCCACGGCCGGGTGACCGTGAGCATCGAGAACTCCATAACCTACCCGGCGGCGATTCAGGTCGGGGAAACGCTCACCGCGGTGGCCGAACGGGAGGCCGGGAGCCGGCGCCTCGGGTATTACCGGGTCGTGGTGACCAGTCAGGAGGGACGGACGGTGGCGCTCTTCCGCGGCACCGCGTACGCCACCGACCATCTTCACCCATCCGAAGCCTCATGAGAACGGATTCCGGATCGCGTCTCGAGCCCGTGCAGCAGCCCGTCGCCGACGCCGAGCTCGACTGGGGCCGGGTGCTCTACTTCGCGCTGGTCTCCCGCGCCATGGACGACGTGGAGGAGCAGCGGCTGGTGCCCGAGAAGAGGGTGGCCTACCAGTTCTCGGCCCGGGGGCACGAGGTCGCGCAGATCATCCTGGGCGCGCACCTCGCCCACCCGCACGATGCGGCGGGCGCGTATTACCGGTCCCGCCCGCTCCTGCTCGCTCTCGGGCTTTCGCTCGAGGACGCGCTCGCGGGGCCGATGGGCAAGTCCGGCGGCTTCAGCGATGGCCGCGACATCGGCGTGGTGTGCAACCTGGCGAGCGACCCGGGCCCGGTGGTGCTGCCGATGTCGGGCGACGTGGGCTCGCAGTACACCCCGACGGCCGGCTGGGCCCAGGCCCTCGTCTACCACCGGGAGACGCTCCGGAACCGGGAGTACGACGGGGCGATCGCGTGCGTGTTAGGCGGCGAGGCCTCGGTGGCCACCAGCGGGTTCTGGAGCGCGCTCACCCTGGCGACCACGCTCTCCCTCCCGATGGTGTTCTACATCGAGGACAACGGCTACGGGATCTCGGTGCCGGGCCGGCTGCAGACCCCGGGCGCCAACATCGCCAGGAACCTCGCGTCGTTCGGCAATCTCCTGGTCCGGGACGGCGACGGCACCCGGCCGGACGAGGCCGCCCGGCTCATCGGCGAGTGCATGGCCCACACCCGCGGCGGCCGGGGGCCGTCGCTGGTGCGTCTCACCGTTCCCCGGCTCTCGGGGCACTCGGGCCAGGACACCCAGGCGTACAAGCCGCCGGAGCTGCTCGAGCGCGAGCGGGCGAGCGATCCGCTGCCCAGGCTGCGGGAGTTTCTCGCCTCGGGGGTGCTGAGCGCTGCCGAGATCTCCAGGATCGAGGCCGAGGCCGCGCGCGACGCCGCGACGGCGCTCGCGGGCGCGCTGGCGAGGCCGGAGCCGGATCCCGCGCGGGTCACGCTCTACCGTCACACCGAGCGCGGCACCGACGGCCGGACCGAGCTGCAGCGGCGCGGGGGCCTGGCGCCGGCGGGCCACCGCTTTCCGGAGTCGAGCGAGACACCGCGTCCGGAAGGTCCCCGGATCAATCTCCTCACCGCGGTGCGGAAGACGCTCGAGTACGAGCTCCGCTCCAATCCGAAGGTGCTCGTCTTCGGGGAGGACGTCGGTCCCAAGGGCGGAGTGCATGCCGCCACGCTCGGCCTGCAGGACGCCTTCGGCGAGGCCCGGGTGTTCGATACGTCGCTCTCCGAGGAAGGCATCATCGGCCGCGCGGTGGGGATGGCACTCTCGGGCCTCATGCCGGTGCCGGAGATCCAGTTCCGGAAGTACGCCGACCCCGCGACCGAGCAGCTCAACAACTGCGGCACGATGCGCTGGCGCACCAACAATCAGTGGGCGGCGCCGATCGTGGTGCGGATGCCCGGCGGTTACGCGCCCAAGTGCGGCGACCCCTGGCACTCGGTCTGTGGAGAGGTGCTCTGGGCGCACGCCGTGGGGTGGCAGGTGGCGGTACCCTCCAACGCCGAGGACGCGGTCGGGCTGCTGCGCACGGCGCTCCGCGCCAACGAGCCGACGATCTTCTTCGAGCACCGGGCGCTGCTCGACGGCACCTGGGCGCGGCGGCCGTATCCGGGAGACGCCTTCGTCATCCCCTTCGGCCGGGCGCGGAGGATCCTGGAGGGTGACAAGCTCACGGTGGTGAGCTGGGGTGCGATGGTCGAGCGCTGCGAGGCCGCGGCCAAACGGAGCGGCCACGCCGTGGATCTGCTCGACCTCCGGACCGTCGCGCCCTGGGACAGGGAATCGGTGCTCGCCTCGGTCCGCCGGACCCGCCGGTGCCTCATCGTCCACGAGGACACCCTCACCGCGGGGTTCGGCGCCGAAGTGAGCGCCGTGATCGCGGAGGAGGCGTTCATGAACCTCGACGCCCCGATCCGCCGGATGGCCATCCCCGACGTGCCGACGCCGTACAACGTCCAGCTCATGAACGCGATCCTGCCCCAGGTGGACGACATCGCGGAGCGGATCGCCGAGCTGGTAGAGTTCTAGCGTCGTCTCAGAGCAATTCGGTGAGATTCCTGCCCGCCGTGCGTTTTGCCACCTCGTCAGCGTCGGACCGGAGCCGAGCCGCCCGTTCCGGCCGCCATCCAGAGCCCCCGGCCTCGACGCTTAACTCCTTGATCGGCAACGTCTGAGGCCCCTCCAGCGGGACCCCGGGCTACGCCTCCGGCCCCGGGTGTTCACTCGGAGCCCGGGACCGGATATTGCTGCCTCGCGCGGAGTTAGACGTTCCCGAGTCACCCGGAGCCGCCATGGCATTGCCCAGTCAGATGTCGCTGCGTCGGATTCCCGACGCGCTTCACCTGCAGGTACGCATTGCCTGCTCCGCCGCCTGGGAGGCGCTGGTCGATACCTACGGCCGCCAGGCGCTCGAGTTCGTGTGCGAGTTCGCGTCGCGCGTCCCGGTGCTCCAGGCGATGGACCTGTTCTTCCTGGTCACGGCTGTCCCGGATTCGATGCACGAAGTCGTGCGCTGCCGGGCGCTGACCGCGCTCGATCTGGAAGGGCTGCCGCAGCCCGCCCGCCGGCCGCAGCTCACCGGGTGGCGCCGCTTCCGCCCCGACCTGCTGGTGGAGCAGCGCCGCGCCAATCGCCGGTACGACCAGCGCACGCTCGAGCTTGCGAAGATGGTGGGCGCGCGCGCCTCCGAGGCGGTGATCGTCACCCACGTCGAGAACGCCGTCGAGTTCACGCGCCTGCTCAAGGGGGTCATGTCGGTCAACGAGGCCACCGACCATTACCTCGTCGAGTTCACCCTGCCTGAGGCCATGGCCCACATGGTGAGCCAGCGGGTGCGCGCCCGCGTGGCCGGCGAGGAGCTGACCGCGCAGTACGAAGAGCTGCCGCCGTCGCCGGAGCCGGAGGCTCTGCCCGAACCCGAGACTGAGCCGGAGCCCGAGCTTCGGTCCGAGCCGGCCCCGCGGGATCCCGAGCCGCTCGTGGTGCACGACGAAGAGCTTCGGCTCGAGCCTACGCGCTTCGAGCCGACGCGCTTCGACTCCCCGTTGGGCCTTCCTCCGTTGCGGCAGTCGGCCCCGGAGCCCGCGCCCGCCCCTGCCCCAGCTCCTGCCCCCGCGCCGGCCCCCACCCCTCGCGTGGGACGCGATCCCTTCCACCGCGGATAGGATTCGCTCGACGCTCGCCCCTTCCCCGCGTAGTATGGGAGGGTTCCTCCTTCGAAAGCGCCCTTCCTCGATGCAGGCTGGATGACCGGTACCTTCCCCTCGGCCTGCTGGACGGACGACTGATCTATGTCACCCGCACCGGCGACGTGATGGCGGCGGCGTTCGACCGGCGCACGCGCACCATCGTCGGAACCACCGTCCGCGTCGCCAGCGGCGTGCAGATGGCCCCCGGCACCGGGATGGGCCCGGCCACGCTCTCCCACGCCGGTGACCTCGCCTACCGCGACGGGACGACGTCCTCGCAGCTCGTGTACGCCGACGCTCAGGGACGAACCCGGGTCGCCATCGCGGACACGATGGGCTTCGAGAACCCGCGCTTCTCGCCCGACGGCCGTCGCATCGCGGTGTCGGTCGAGAGCTTCAACCGGAAAGCGATCTGGATCCTCGACCGGGTGAGCGGCATCCTCTCCCGGCTCGGCGAAGAGGAAGTCGCCACGACGCGCGACCGTCCCGAGTGGTCCCCCGACGGGAAGCGGCTCTTCTATCGCCGCCAGGCGCCCGCCGGCAACGGCATGGTCATGCGCGCCGCCGACCGGAGCGATGCCGAAGCGCTCATCCCCGGACCGCGGGTCGCGATCAACGAGCTGGTGATGGCGCCCGACGGACGCACCGTCCTCGGTCGTGCGTCCGCCGGGGCCGCCAGCAGCCAGGACCTCTGGTCGTGGACGCTGCCCGACACTGTTCCGTATCACTTCACCGAGGTCCCTGAATTCGAGACCGGCCCGCGCTTCTCGCCCGACGGCCGCTGGGTCGCGTACACCGCGGCGAGCGCGGGCTTGCGCGAGGTGTACGTCTCCCCATTCCCGGGGCCCGGAGGACGGGTTCAGGTCTCGAAGGACGGGGCGGGTCTCCCGGTGTGGGGGCGGGACGGCCGCACCATCCATTACTCCCAGGGCAATCGCCTGATGGCCACGACGCTCGCGTCACGCCGGGGCCGGTCGTCACGGGCACTCGGATGGCGATCGAGGGGGACTACGCCCTCGACGATGCGCTCCATGCGCCCTTCGACGTCGCACCGGACGGGACGATCCTCCTGGTCCGTCCCGTGCGGGAAGTGCGCACGGTGATCATTCGCGACTTCCGCGCCGAGATGCGGAACCAGCTCGCGAAACAGGGAGCGAAGTGACTCCCCCGGATGCCTCGGCCCCCTCGCTGGTCCGGGCCATCGGGCCCTGGGCGCTGGCGGCGAACGCCGTCAATCTCACCATCGGCGCGGGCATCTTCGCGCTCCCCGCCGTGGTGGCGGCGACCCTGGGTCCAGCCGCCGTCATCGCCTATCTGGTCTGCGGCGCGCTGATCCTGCTGGTGCTGGTCTGCTACATCGAGCTGGGCACGCGCATAACCCGCTCGGGCGGGACGGTCGCCTACATCGAGGAGGCGTTCGGCCCGCTGGCGGGGTTCCTGGCGTGGGCGCTCTACGGCGTCGGATTCTGCGCTGCCGCCGTTGCTGCGATCGTCCAGGTCATGCTCGATGCGGTGGCCACCGCCGTGCCGGCCCTGGCCGGCGGCCCGGCGCGGTCCATCGCGATCGTGGTCTTCTTCGCCGGACTCGCGGCCCTCAACATCCGCGGGGTCCGGTTCGGTACCGGGCTCTCCTTCGTCACGACCGCGGCGAAGCTGGTCCCACTCCTGCTGCTGGTCATCGTCGGCGCCTTTGCGATCAAGGCCTCGAACCTGGTCTGGACCGGATGGCCCCCGCTCTCGGCGTTCGGCTCGGCCACTCTGGTGCTGTTCTTCGCGTTCACCAGCGCCGAGGCGGCGCTGTCACCGAGCGGCGAGATCCGGGATCCGGTCCGGACAATTCCGCGAGGCATCCTTGGTGGAGCGACGGTGGTGGTGCTGGTGTATCTGGCGGTTCATGTCGTCGCCCAGGGCGTCCTGGGCAGCGAGCTCGCGCGGGGCTCCACCACGCCATTGGCCGACGTGGCCGGCCGGCTGGTCGGAGTCGCCGGAGCGGGCCTCATCGTCGCGGCGACGGCCATCTCGGTCTTCGGCAACCTCGCCGCCGACATGGTCTGCACCCCGCGGACGTTCCTCGCCGCGGCCGAGAGCGGCCTGCTGCCCCGGGTACTGACCCGGGTCCACCCGGTGTATCACACTCCGT
>JBOHSH010000168.1:0-14720 GCA_050733195.1 Gemmatimonadales bacterium | reverse complement strand
GGGCGACGACCTGCACCGCTCCCTCCAGGTCGCCCTGGTAGGCCAGCATGTTCGCCCCGGTGGCCACGTCGGCCACGAGCTCGCGTCCGAAGTCCGGAAGGACGAGCTGCCGCCTGGCGAGTGAGGCG
This sequence comes from Gemmatimonadales bacterium, assembly GCA_050733195.1. Classification (GTDB taxonomy): domain Bacteria; phylum Gemmatimonadota; class Gemmatimonadetes; order Gemmatimonadales; family GWC2-71-9; genus JABFSM01. The sequence goes on along the minus strand of JBOHSH010000168.1, from coordinate 14,592 downwards.
GTCGTCCCCCGGATCAGCTCGGTGGCTCCAGGAACGTCGCCGGCCGCGAAGCGGACGCGGGCCTCGAAGAACGCCGCCAGGTCCTGCCCCTCCGGCGGAAGCAGCCGCCGGAGCTCCCGGGCCTCCGCGGACGCGTCGGCGAGGCTTCCGCTCGCGATCAGCGCTTCGAAGAGCGCCCGGCGGGCGCGTGCCGTGCCCGGCTGCGTTCCCACCCACGCCCGCGCCGTTCTGACCGCCTCCGTGCGCGCACGGCGCCGCGCGGCCTCGCGCCCGACGCTGTCGAGCGCAAGCTTCCCGCCGGTGTAGGTCGAAATCAGCGAGTCGGGACCGGCGAGCGCGAGCCAGGCATCGGAACGGGTGGCGTTGGTGAGCAGTGCGGTGATGTGCTCGTAGGCGAGTGCGTAGCTCGGATCGAGGGCGAGCGCCTTCCGGAACGCGCGGAGCGACCGGGTCACCCCGGCAGCGGTTCCACCGGCGAGCGAGTCGTGAAAGAGCGCGTCGCCGAGGCCGTACCAGGCGTCGGCATCCGTCGAATCACGCCCGAGAAGCTGGGCGTAGAGCGACTGCGACCGCGGGTAGTCGCCCTCGAGCATCGAGCGGTACGCCCCGATCATGGTCCGCTCGCGCTCGGCGAGCCGTTCGGCGAAGCGTGACGCCGACAAGATCGCGTTCCGGCCCGCGCTGTCCGCCACACCCGTCACCCAGCCGCGCACCAGCGCCAGCCGGTAATACGCCAGGCTGAACGTCGAGTCCTGATCGACGGCGCGGCGGAGGTCGCGCTCGGCGGGCGCCAGCTCCCAGTGATTCAGGTGTTCGAGGCCGCGCAGGTAGGCACGGTACGCCTCGAGAGAGGTCGTGGTGACCGCGGTGAGCGCGAAGCGGCCCCCCTGCGGCGCCCCCGACAGGTCGAGCAGTCGCGTCGCCAGCTCATCGAAGAGCGGCCGCACGTCGCTCGATGCGAGCCCGGCGACCTCGACCACCTCGAGCCGTCTCCCGCTCGACACGTCGTAGGCCCGGGCCGTGAACCGGAGAGAGTCGCCGCCCCGGGCGTAGTCACCGAGGACAACCGTCCACGCCCCGACCCTGCGGGCGAGCCGGCGCGCGAGATCGAGACCGATCGGATCGCCTTCGCCGAGCGCGGTCTGGGTCAGCAGGTCATGAACGCGATCCTGGTCCACCACGGAGAGATCGCGCCACTGGCCGAGCGCGAGCGACAGCATGCTCACGCTGCCGTCGTGCAGCCAGGCGAGCCCGGGCTCCTCGCGCAGGTTGTCGAAGGGAAGCACCAGCATCGAAAGCCGCGGATTCACCCCGCTCGCGGGTCCGTCGTTCCGCCGCGCCAGGAGCCCGACGCCGGCGGTCACCGCGAGCAGCGCCCCGGCGACCGCGGCGAACAGCCGCCGGCGGCGTCGGCGGGCAGGCAGGGGCACGGGCCCCGGGGGCGTCGGCTCGCCCAGGATTGCGCGACGAAACGCTTCCCCGCTCTGCCATCGCGCATCCGGGACCTTCTCGAGCGCGCGAAACACCGCGGCCGCCACGGGCTCGGGAACGTCCGGCCGGTCGGCGAGCGGAGGCGGCGGGTCGACGATCTGCTTCGAGGCCACGACCGCCGGCGGCCCGCTGAAGGGTGTCGCGCCCGCCAGCATCTCGTACGTCATGACGCCGAGGCTGTACAGGTCGCTTCGGCTGTCCAGGGATTCCGCCGCCGCCTGCTCGGGGCTCATGTACGTCGGAGTGCCCATCACGGCGCTCGGACCGGTGACGCCTTCGCCGCTGTCCATCAGACGCGCGATGCCGAAATCGGCCAGGAGCGCGCAGGGAGCGTCGGGAGCCCCCTCGAGCAGGACGTTCTCCGGCTTGAGATCGCGGTGCACGACTCCCGCCGCCGCCGCGGCGTCGATCGCGGCGGCGATGTCCGCGGCGATCCCGATCGCGACGCTCGCCGGGAGTCTCGGCTCTCGGCGCAGGCGCTCCCGCAGGGTTTCGCCGGGGAGGTAATCCATCACGAAGTAGAGGTGGCCGTCCGCCTCTCCCGCCGAGTGTACCGTGACGATGTTCGGATGGCGCACCCGCGCGATCAGACGGGCCTCCGCCAGGAACCGGGCCGCCAGGGTCCGGTTCACGATGAGCTCGGGATGGATCACCTTGACGGCGACCCACCGGTCGAGGGTCAGGTCGCGGGCGAGAAAGACGACCCCCATGCCGCCGCGCCCCAGCTCCCGCTCGATGCGGTACTGGTGACCGAGCGCCTGGTCGAGCGTGGCGAGGAGTCCGGAGGCGGTTCCGATCACCGCGGCAGCCAGTCCATTGGGGGTCTTCCAAGATACATGCTGCCGGCCGGGGCCGTGGGTGGGTATTTGTCCGATGCCTGGAAGCCCCAACGCGTTGCATTCCGCGCCGAGGGGCGGCGGGGACGCCCTCCGAGGAGTTGAGTGGGGGTTGAGTCGGAAGGCCCATCCTCACGTCGTGTCGCACGCCGTCGCTTCCCGGACCGTCCCCCGCCCTCTCGCTCAACCGGCTTTGCGGGCGACGGTCGCTCCTACCGTCGCGGCGGTCCTGTCTCCCGCCGAACGCCCCAGCCTCGATGCCGCCAGCGTGGGATGCTTCTCCGTGTTGCACCGGAACTCGCTACCCGAGGTGCTCCACGTGGTGCGGGAAAGACCGGTGGACGCGGTGGTGCTCTCCGTCCGGCACTGCGCGACGGAGCGTGCGGAGCTGGTCGACCATCTCGCCCGGGACTTCCCCGATGTCCCGATCATGGCGCTCGTAACCCGGCACGATCCCGGCGTCGCGCAGACCCTCCTCCGACTGGGCGCGACGGGTGTGCGCGAGGCGGTGGACGTGACCGCACCATCCGGGTGGAGCAGGCTGCGCCAGCTGGTCGCGGAACCGGCGACACGGGGAGCGGCCCGCATCCTCGCGCCGGTGATGGCCGCCCTGCCCCGGCTCGAGCCGGATGGCCGGATCTTCCTCGAGATCCTGATCCGGGAAGCACCGGGGATCGCGGTGGTGCGCCGGCTCGCGCGACAGCTGGGTGTCAGGCCGAGCACCCTCATGTCGAGGTTCGCCCGCGCCGGACTTCCCTCCCCCAAGGCCTATCTCGCGGCCGTTCGGCTGCTCTACGCGGCGCAGTATTTCGAAGGCGGCGGGCGCTCGATCGCGGACGTAGCCTATCGCCTGGAGTGCTCGTCACCCCAGAGCTTCGGCCGGTCGATGCGCGCGACGCTCGGCATGACGCCGGGCGAATTCCGGCGGCGGCTCACGTTCGCCGCGGCGCTCGACCGGTTCCTGAAGCAGCTCGTGGAGCCGTATGTGGTCCGTTGGGAAAGCTTCCGCCCGCTCAGGGCCGGTGGCCGGACGGTCGGGCAGCCGGACGGGTAACTGCAGTCAGGAGGCCGATAATTCGCTAGTCGTAGTAAGGGCGACTACTTCAATGCCGACGCCGCCAATCGCCTCACGGCCGCCCTGGTCGCGGTCGACCAGCGCCAGCACGCCCAGCACGGTTCCACCTTCTCCCCGGACCGCTTCGATCGCCGCGAGGGCCGATCCGCCGGTGGTGATCACATCCTCGATCACGACGACCGGGATGGCCGGGTCGAAGTTGCCCTCGATCCGCCGGCGGGTGCCGTGCGCCTTGGTTTCCTTCCGCACGCTGAAGGCCTGCACCAGGGGCGGAAGATCGACGCTCGCGCGGGCGATCGCGTACGCGATCGGGTCGGCCCCCATCGTGAGCCCTCCGACGGCGCCGGGACTCCAGCCGGCCCGGCGTATGGCGGCGAGGCCGAGCGGACCGATGAGCCGCTGTCCCTCGGCGGACATCGTGGTCTTGCGGGCGTCGATGTAGTAGGAGGAGCGCTGGCCGGAGGAGAGAATGAAGTCGCCGAGGGTCACGGAGCGCTCGCGGAGCAGGGCCGCGAGCGCCTCCCGGTCGCTCACTCGTCGCCCCGTTTGAAGAGGGAGGAGAAGAACCCGGGCTTCTTCTCCCGGCAATCGGCGTCGACGGTCTTGCAGAAGGCGTCGGCGAACTCCTCCACGCTCCGCCACCGCTTGGACGGATCGCGCTCGAGCCCCTTCATCACCACCAATTCCACACTCGGCGGGAAGCGGACGCCGCGGACCGCCTCGTTGAGCGGCATGGGGCTCTGGGTGAGGAGCTGCTGAAAGAGCTCGCGCGGGCTCCGGCCGGGGAAGGGGAGCACGCCCGTCAGGAGGTGGTACGCGATGGTGGCGAGGCTGTAGACGTCCGCCTGCTCGCCGACGAGCTCGCCCGACAGCGCCTCGGGGGCGACGTATTGCAGGGTGCCCACGAAGAAGCCGGCGCGGGTGAGCCGGTCCGCCGGGTTGTCGTCCGCGTCCCGCGCGATCCCGAAGTCGAGGAGCCGCGCGACCTGCGTCTCCGGGTCGTACATGATGTTCGCGGGCTTCAGGTCGCGGTGGATGATGCCTTCCTCGTGCGACGCGGCGAGCGCCGCGCCCAGCTGCTCGATGATCTTCGCGGTGAGGACGGGCGCCAGGCGTCCGGACGAGGTCAGAAAGGTGGCGAGCGGCTCGCCCTTCACCCACTCGAGGGCCAGGTAATAGAGGCCGTCCGCCTGGCCGAAGTCGTAGGTCTGGACGATGTTCGGGTGCTTGACGCGGGAACCGAACTCGGCCTCGCGCAGGAAACGCTTCACGGCGACGGGATCCTGGGCCATGCGGGGGCGCAGGATCTTGACGGCCGTGGTGCCGCGATCGGGGTGTTCGGCGCGATACACCATCGCGGTACCGCCCTCGCCGACATGGACGAGCAGCTTGTACCCGGCCACGGTGCGACCGACGAGGTTATCTTGGCTCATGACAGGCCTTTGAAGCTACTGTGGGGCAGGGGACCCGACAAGCGCGCGTGCACGGTTTCCGCGCGCCCGCGTCCCCTGACGTGTCAGCGGGTTTCCGCGGACGACACCTTCACGCGCAGCGATCTCATGCCTCCCTCCCTCCTCTCGTCGCGCACGGCGTCGGCCGGGCTCCTGGTTCTGGTCGCCGCGTGCGGCGGCGGGCGCGCGGCTCCGGGCACGGCGACGCCCACGACGGAGCAGACGCTCACCGAGCTCTTCAACCTCTCGACGGTCTATCAGCGGATCGGCCGGTTGGCCGCGAGCGGCCCGATGCCGTTCGTCGGGGCCGTGGGCTTCGCGGGCGGGCCGGGGGATTCGACGATCGCGCGGGTGGGGCTCTCCTTCGAGAACCACGCCTTCGCCTTCTCGCGCGACGCGGGCTCGTTCTCCACCCGCTTCCGCGTGGAGTACAGCTTCCAGCGCTCGGGGCTTCCGCCGGTGCAGGCGACGCGGGACGAGATCGTGCGGGTGCAGTCGTTCCAGGAGACGCAGCGCAGCGACGAGAGCGTGATCGTGGAGCAGGGCTTTCTCCTCACCCCGGGCACGTACACGCTCGCGGTCACGGTGCGGGACCCGGCTTCCAGCGTCTTCAGCCGCGCCGAGCAGCAGCTCGAGGTGCCGTCGCTCCGTGCGGGGTCCATTTCGCCACCCATGCTGGTCTACGTCGCCCGGCCGCGCAGCACCGTGAGGGACTCGCTCCGGGTGCTGCTCAGTCCGCGGGGGACGGTCGCGAGCGGCGGGGGCGACTCGCTCCTCATGTACGTGGAGGGCTACCGCTTCTCCAGCCCCGCGACGGTGCCCGTCGAGGTTCGTGACGACCGCGACAGTGTGATCCACCGGAGCCAGCTCTCGTTCACCGGCGGGAAGGACGTCGAGGGCCAGGTGGTGCGGCTCGCCTCGGAGGCGCCGCCGCTGGGCGAGCTCCGGGTGACCGTGGGCTCCGGCCCGTCCGCGCAGCGCGCGACCGCGCTGGTCTCCTTTTCGCGCAGCTGGGTCGTGACGAGCTACGAGAACCTCCTCACACTCCTGCGCTACTTCGTCTGGGCGCCCGACCGGCTCAACGCGCTCCGGAGCGCCAAGCCGGCCGACCGTCCGCGCCTCTGGCGGGAGTTCTGGACCGCCTCCGACCCGATCCCCGAGACGGCGGAGAACGAAGCCCTCGACCAGTACTTCACCCGCATCGCGATCGCCAACGAGCGCTTCAGCGACGAGGGCGGGCAGGGATGGCGCACCGACCGCGGGGAGGTCTTCATCACCCTCGGCGAGCCGGACCAGGTGCTCGAGACGCCGCCGTCCACCGACCGCCGCATCGTGCAGTGGGTCTACAGCACCTACCGCGCGGTGATTTACTTCGAGGGGCAGCTCGGCTTCTCGCGGCTCCGCATGACCCCGTCATCACGGGCCGAATTCAGCCGCGCGAAGTCGCAGGTGATCAGGCAGGGGGCAGTGGGGCGGTGAACAGGGAACGGGGAACAGGGAACGGGGAACGGGGGCCGGTAGTGGGTGCCCGTTCCCCGTTTCCCGTTTACCGTTCCCCGCATGCATGACCCACCCCAGCTCTTCCTCGTCGACGGCCACGCCCTCATCTACCGCGCGTTCTACGCGCTGATCGCCCGGCCGCTCCGCACCAGCCGGGGCGAGAACACCTCGGCTGCCTGGGGCATCGTCACCTTCCTCCTCCGGCTCCGGGAGAAGTACCAGCCCGACTATCAGGTCTGGATCCTCGACGCGGGCGATTCGTTCCGGACCGCCCGCTATCCGAACTACAAGTCGACCCGCGAGAAGCTGGACGAGCAGCTGCGGCAGGACTTCGACCTCGCGCTCGAGCAGGTGGGGCGGCTGCTCGCGGCATTCCGGGTTCCGGTGCTGAGCATCGCGGGCTACGAGGCCGACGACGTGATCGCGACCCTGGCCGTGCGGGAGTCGGACGCGGGACGGCAGATCGTGATCGTCTCGGGCGACAAGGACTTCTACCAGCTCATCGGGCCGAGGGTGGCGCTGCTCAACCCGGGGCGGGGCGGCCCGGGCGGCGTGGAGGAGCAGTGGGTAGACGACGCCAACGCGACCGCGCGACTCGGCGTGCCTCCCGCCCAGGTCACCGATTGGCTCGCGCTGGTGGGCGACACGGCGGACAACGTCCCCGGGGTGAAGGGGATCGGCGAGAAAGGCGCGGTTCAGCTCCTCCAGGAGTTCGGCAGCCTCGAGGCGCTGCTCGAGCGCGCGGGAGAGGTCAAGCAGAAGCGGGCCCGTGAGGCGCTGCAGCAGTATGCCGCGGAGGCGCAGCTCTCGAAGGAGCTGGTCACGCTCCGCACCGACGTGCCGGTCGACTTCGACCTGGAGATCGCCGCGCCGCGGGAGCCGGACCGGGAGGCGCTCATCCGGGTCTGCGTGGACCTCGAGTTTCACACGCTGGCGAGGAAGCTGGCCCTCGCGTCGCCGGAGGCCGCGACGGCGCCGCCGGCCGCCGCGCCCCCGGAGCACGGCCTCGAGCTCGCGCTGGACGGTGGCCCGTCACTCGGCGCCGCGGCGGAGGGCCAGCCTGCGGTGACGGCGGTGCTGGCGCCGGCGGAGACCGAGGCGATGGTGATCGACGATGCCGCGGCGCTCGCGACCGCGGTGGCGCGCATGCGCGCCGCTCCCATCGTCGCCGTGGACACCGAGACGACCTCGCTCGAGCCGCACGACGCGGAGCTCGTCGGCCTCTCGCTCGCCATCGATCCCGAGACGGTCTGGTACTTCCCGTTCGGGCACCGCCCGCGGGGCGGCGAGCTGGCCGCGCCGGCCCCCGTCACCAACCTGCCGCCGCTCACCGATCCCGCCTGCGCGCCGCTCGCCGACCTGCTGCGGGATCCCGCGGTCCCCAAGGCGGGCCACAACATCAAGTTCGACTGGCAGGTGCTGCGGCGGGCCGGGGTGGAGCTCGCCGGCCTCACGTTCGACGCGATGCTCGCGAGCTTCGTGCTCGACCCGGGCCGCCGGTCCCACGGGCTCGACACGCTCTGCCTCGACCACCTCTCCCGGCCGATCCGGAGCTACGGAGACACTCCAGCGGGGAAGGGAAAGACGCCGATCCCGTTCGCCGAGGTCGCGGTCGCCGAGGCCGCGGTGTACTGCGGCACCGACGCCGCCACGGTGCTCGCGCTGCGCGAGCTCTTCCTCCCGCGACTCGAGCAGGCCGCCCTCAAGCCGCTGCTCGACGACATCGAGCTCCCGCTGGTCGAGACCCTCGTCGACATGGAATGGTCGGGCATCGCCATCGACCGGGCGCTCTTCGAGCGGCTCTCGCGCCAGCTCGCGCTCGATCTGACGCGGCTCGAGGGGGAGATCTCCGCGGCCGCGGGAGGGCCATTCAACATCAACAGTCCCCGGCAGCTGCAGGCGGTGCTCTTCGAGCGCCTCAACCTGCCGGTGATCAAGCGGACCAAGACGGGCCCCTCGACCGACGCCGACGTCCTCGAGCAGCTCGCCGCGGACGGCGCCGCCGTGCCGCGTCTTCTCCTCGAGTACCGCGAGCTGCAGAAGCTGCGCTCCACCTACGTGGACGTGCTCCCGCTCAAGGTGAACCGGTCGACCGGCCGCATCCACACGAGCTTCAACCAGGCGGGCGCGGCGACCGGACGGCTCTCGTCGACCGAGCCCAACCTGCAGAACATTCCGGTCCGCACGCCGAGGGGTGAGGAGATCCGGCGGGGATTCGTGCCCGCGCCGGGGTGGAAGTTCATCGTGGCGGACTACTCGCAGATCGAGCTCCGCCTGATGGCCCACTTCTCGGGGGATCCGGCCTTCCTCGACGCCTTCCGCCGCGGCGAAGACATCCACCGGCAGACCGCCGCCATCATCTTCGGGGTCGAGCCGGCCGGAGTGACGCCCGAGATGCGGGCGCGGGCCAAGACGATCAACTTCGCGACGATCTACGGCCAGGGAGCGTTCGCCCTCTCGAGGTCGCTCTCCATTCCGCAGGACGAGGCCCGCGCGTTCATCGGGGAGTACTTCCGCCGGTTCGCCGGGGTGCGCGCGTTTCTCGACCGTCAGATCGCGCTGGCGCGGGATCGTGGCTACGTCGAAACGCTGTTCGGGCGGCGGCGCTACATTCCCGAGATCCGCGACCGGAACTTCAATACCCGCGCGTTCGGCGAGCGGATCGCGCAGAACGCGCCGCTCCAGGGCTCGGCCGCCGACCTGATCAAGATCGCGATGGCGCGACTCCACCGGGCGCTCAAGGCCGACGGCCTCGAGGCTCGGCTGCTGCTGCAGGTGCACGACGAGCTGGTGCTGGAGGCGCCGCCGGGAGAAGTCGAGCGGGTGACCGCGCTGGTCCGGGAGTACATGGAGGGGGCGGCTCGGCTCGAGGTGCCGTTGGACGTGGAGGTGGGAGTGGGGGAAAACTGGCTCGACGCGAAGGGGTAGGGCGTCAGGACGTTGACGGTTGACGGTTGACGGGTGTTATCCTAGCTCCCTGGCTCCCTTACTTCCCGGCCACCAGTTCCACCGTCCGGCCAGCTGCATGAACGCCGGCACCAGCACCATCCGGATCAGCGTGGCGTCGAGCAGCACGGCGAGCGCCAGGCCGAAGCCGAGGAGCTGCACCAGCAGAACGCGCGCAAAGGCGAAGGCGCCGAAGACGCAGATCATGATCAGCGCCGCCGACGTGATCACCGACGCGGTGGCGCTCACGCCCTCCATGGTCGCCTCGCTGTTCCGTCCCGTCCGGTCGAACGCCTCCTTGATGCGCGCGAGCAGGAACACCTCGTAGTCCATGCTGAGCCCGAACACCACGGCGAACACCATCACCGGCACGACGACGAAGATCGCCTCGGTCGGGTCGGTCAGACCGAACACGCGGCTCCCGAAGCCGAGCTGAAACACCAGCACGAGCACGCCGAAGGTCGCGGTCACCGAGAGCGAGTTCATGATCACGGCCTTGACCGGCACCAGCACCGACCGGAACGCGAGCGCGAGCATGATCGCGGTGGCGCCCAGCACGAGCCCGATAATCACCGGAAACCGCGCGAGCAGCTCGTTCTGGAGGTCGAGGCTCGCGGCGACGTAGCCGCCCACCGCGATCTCCGCCCCGCGGAGCTGCCGGATGCCGCGTGCCGCCGCGAGGCTTCGGGCGCGCGACACGAGGCCCATCGCGCCGGTGAGCGAGGTCGTGTCGCGAAGCACGATGTCGAGCAGCGCCACTCGGCCATCCCGGCTCAGGTAGGCGTCGACCGCCTCGCCGAATTCCTCCCGCGCCGCGGGCAGATCGGCGTAGAGCTGGGAATACTCGAGGAGGGAGCGGCGGGTCCCGTCGACATCCACCACGCTCCGCACCTCGCGCACGCGGGGATCCGCCAGCATCGAGTCGGAGAAGGTGCGCAGTCCCCGGAGCCCGAACTGGTCGGTCGCGGCCCGCCCCTCCGGAAACTCGACGACCACGCGGACGGGGAAGAGGTATCCGGCGACGCCGATGCGGGTGAGCGTCTCGACGCCGGCGCCCGCCTCGGTTCGTGCCGGCCACCAGTGGCGCGCCGGCAGCCCGATCCGGATCCAGAGGAGCGGCGCACTCAGGATCGCGACCGCCGTGCCGCCGAGCAGCAGTGCCCGCCACGGATGCCGGCCCAGCTGCCGCGCCCATTTCTCCCACCCTCGAGGGGAGTGGTACCAGGTGAGCCGGCTCGCCATCCAGCGCGGGCGGTCGATCGCCCGCCCGAGGATGGCCAGGAGGGCGGGAAGGAGCGTGGTCGAGAGGAGCACCGCGACGCCGACCACGATCAGCCCGCCGATGCCCACGCTCCGCGTCTCGATCAGCGGCGTGAGGACGAGCGCGCCGAATCCCACGACCACTGTGAGCCCGGAGGTGAGCACGGCCATGCCGGCGGTGCGGAACGTCCGGGCGGCGGCCTCCTGCCGGCGAAACCCCTTGTTGAGCTCTTCGCGGAACCGGGTGACGACGAGCAGCGAGTAGTCGATTCCCACGCCGAGCCCGATCATCGTGGTGAGGCTCAGCACAAAGACCGACATCGGCGTCACCTCGGCGACCAGGCCGATCAGCGCGAGGGAGATGGTCACCGCGAGCACACCGACCAGCAGGGGGAGTACGGCGGCGACGAGGGCCCCGAAGGCGAGCACCAGGATGACGAGCGTGAGCGGGAGGATGGCCCCTTCGAGCCGCTGCACGTCCTCCGCGCTCGTGGTCCGCACGTCGAGATCGAGCGGCGAGCGGCCGGTCACCCGCGCCTCGTAGGCGTCGCGGTACGGTACCCGGCGGAGCGCGGCGTCGAGCGCCCGGCGGAAAGGGCGGACCAGGCTGCCGGCGCTGTCGCCGTCCGGCGCGTCCAGCGAGACGAGAAAGAACGTGGTGCGCCCGTCGCGCGACACGAAGAGCGAGTCGCCGGTGTCGAGCAGGGACAGGAGCGATCGGACGTAGGGCTCCCGGCGAAGATCGCTGGTGACGGAATCGAGCGCCGCACGCGCCGGGCCGGCCACCGTGAAGGGGGCCGGGCTCGTGATCGCCACCGCGAAGAACTCGTTGAAGGGGCGGGTGAAGCGGGTGCCGAGGAGTCGGTCGGCGTGCAGCGACTCCGTCTCGCGACCGGTACCGCCCCGGAGGTTAAGGAGCTCCGGGGTCCTGGGCGCGCGGAGGGCCGCGACGCCGCCGATGACGGTCCAGGCGAACGCGATCGCCCAGCGGAAGCGGACCAGAAGTCCGGCGACCCGGTCCGTCATCAAGGAGCCGGATCGGGACCGTGCAGGATGCCCCTCGGGGCCCGGATCGCGATGATGGCTGGCGGCAAGCCGGAATGGTAGGCCGGGCCCGGTACGGCCGCCAGCGGCCAGCGGCTGGCGATCCGGCCCGCGATTTGCCCATATTGCCCGAATCCTATGAGCAAGGCCTTCCTGGTCGCCTTCCTGGCGTTGCTGCTACTCCTCCTCCTCGGCCAGGTGCAGAAGCTGCGCCCCGCCGAGGAGAGCACTGCGACCGAGGGGGTGGTCCTGGCGGCGAAGGACGTCCCCCGTTCGAGACACGCTGACCGTCCCGCGACGGAGACGGTCGTCAGCAGCACGCCCGCCGTGGACCTCCTGGCGAGGCTCGAATCCCGCCGCCGGCTGCAGCGGGCAGCGCACTTCATCTATCTCGATTCTTTGTTCGTCGAGACGGATTCGATCCTTCGTCGCTGGAGGGATCCCGAGGGAGTTCCCCTTACCGTCGCGATCCTGCCTTCCAGCGATCCGGCCGCCGACGCCCGTCTCGCTCCGATCCTCTCGCGTGCCCTGCGCGTCTGGGAGCAGGTCGGCGCGGGCATCACCTTCAGCCTCACCAACGACACGGCCGGGGTCGCGATTCTCGTCCTGGCGGTGGACCGGCTCGAGGGTGAGAGGGCCGGTCAGACCGACCTGCGCTGGACCCGGAACGGGGCCATTCACGCGGCGGTCATCTCGATCGCGCTCCGCACCAACGAGGGGAACGAAGTTCCGGAGGAAGGCCTCTTCGCGGTCGCCTCGCACGAGGTCGGGCACTCGCTGGGACTGCCCCACTCGACGGAGCCGGCCGACGTGATGTTCCCCACCACACGCACGGGTAAGCCGACGACCAGAGACGAAGCCAGCCTCAGGTTGTTGTATGAGCTACCACTAGGTTCTGTTCGCGAGATTCCCAAAGGATGATCGCGCGCGTGAGTCTATTCGCGCTGGGGTGCCTGTGCCTGCTGCCGCCGAATCTCCTCTCGGCTCAGCGAGCGAGCTTCGGACCCGCAGCGGCGGCGGTCGAACGAGGAATTCGCCGGGGCCTCTATCCCGGCGCGGTCCTGGTCATCGGGAGGCGGGACACCATTCTCTTCGCGCGAGGCTTCGGGAAGCTCACCTGGTCCCGCAAGTCGGCGCGGCCGTCCGCATGGACGACGCTCTGGGACCTTGCGTCTCTCACGAAAGTCGTGGCCACGACCGGTGTCCTCGCGGTCCTGGTGGACCACGGCGCCGTGGACCTCGACGCTCCCGTCGCGCGCTACCTGCCCCGGTTTCAGGGGGGCGGGAAAGAGCTGGTCACGGTGCGCATGCTCCTCCAGCACACGAGCGGGCTTCGAGCTTACGTGCCGCTGCACGCGCGGGCATCGAGCCGGGAGGAAGCGATCGACCACCTTTACGCGGAGCCGCTGGCGCGGTGGCCCGGCTCCTCGGCGGAGTACAGCGACCTCAACGCGCTGCTGCTCGGCCTCCTGATCGAGTCCGTGACCGGAGAGCCGCTTTCCAGGGTCGCCACGGAGCTCGTCTTCGATCCTCTCCGTATGGGCTTCACGACTTTCATGCCGCTCCTCCCCGAGAAGGCGATTGTCGCGCCGAGCCATTCCGAGCGCGGGCGGCCCGTCCCGAGAGTCGTCGACGACGCGAACGCCCGGCGCTTCGGCGGGGTCGCCGGGCACGCGGGGCTTTACTCGACCGGCCTCGATCTGGCGAAGTACGCGCAGGTCTGGCTTCGCCGCGGAACGCTTCCCGCGGGTCCCTGGGTCTCGCGCGAAACGGTCGCCGAGTTCCTCACCCCGACGCCTGCCGGCGGCAGCCGCCTCCTCGGGTGGGACTCGCCGGAGCGCGACACCGGGAAACCCTCGGTGTTCGGCCGCCTGACGAGCCCCTCCGCGTTCGGTCACACCGGCTGGACCGGCACGCTCCTCTGGATCGATCCCGATCGCGATCTCTTCCTCATTTTCCTCACCAACCGGAGCCTCGACCCGCGGAGGCGCAACTCCATCACCGCGCTGCGCGATCTGCGCGCCGAGGTCTCCGACCTGGCGACTCGAGCGGCGCTTGCGCAATGCGGCGGCGGCCTCGGCGGGGCTCTCGTGTGCTGACCCGGCCCGTGCTGGTGTACGACGGCCAGTGCGGGTTCTGCCGCGGGTGGGTGGTGCGGCTCCGGCGCTGGGGTCTTCGGGACGTGGATCTGCTTCCGGCCAGCGATCGGCACGACAAGCCCGGGATTCCCCCGTTGCGCGAGGAGCAGGTCGACCGGGAGATGGTGCTGGTGCTGACCGACGGGAAGGTCCTTGGCGGCGGCGACGCGCTGCCTGAGCTCTGGGGACGGGTCCCTCGGCTCCGGCCGATCGCCTGGCTGCTGCGGCTCCCGGGCGTCAGGACCCTGCGAAACCGAATTTATGCCCGGGTCGCGTCGCGCCGGACGCGCGACGCCTGCGAGGTTCCCGCCCGCGTTGACCCGGGGGGCTGACTCGGCCTACGTTCCGCCACCCGCCAGAGCGAGCGTCCGATGTCCGGCCCCGAGTCTCCCCCCTCTCCATCCGAATCCAGCGCGTCGTCGTCTCCTCCCACGCCGGAGGCGGTTCGCAAGGCGCTCCGGGCGGTGAAGGATCCCGAGCTCGGGCTCAACATCATCGATATCGGGCTGGTCTACGACATCGCCGTGTCACCCGAGGGTGAGGTGCACGTGCAGATGACGCTCACGTCGCCCGGCTGTCCCGCCGGGCCGGAGATCCTTCAGGACGCCAAGCTCGTCGTCGAGGACATGGAGGGCGTCCGCAGCGCCGAGATCGAGCTCGTGTGGGAGCCCTACTGGACGCCCGACCGGATGGACCCGAGGGTGAGGGCGTTCTTGGGGTGAACGGGGAACGGGGAACGGGGAACGGGAACAGGACGGGAAACGGGGAACGGGAACAGGACGGGGACGGGCACCGCAACTGGCGCGTCCCGTTCCCGTTCCCCGTTCCCCGTTCCCCGGTTACTGCTCCAC
>JBOHSH010000167.1:0-11003 GCA_050733195.1 Gemmatimonadales bacterium | reverse complement strand
GGTGTGCACGGTGATCCGGTCCCAGACCTTGCTCACGCACCGGAATCCTTCGGGGAGGGCGGCGGCGTACGACTGGAGCGTCTTCTCGGTCGGCGGCGCGTAGAAGGTCGAGTCGATGCCGACCGTGCTGAACAGGGGAAATCGGGCATACTCCGCGAGCATCTCGGCTCCCGCCCGCTCGGGGTAGTCGCGCGAATAGACGAGCCCCTTCCAGCCGGGGTAGGTCCACGTCGAGCATCCGAAGTGCACGTTCCGGGGAAGGGCCGCGCGGAGCCGCTCGAGCGTCAGGGTGTCGGGCGCTGCTTGCGGTGGGGCTAACCGGCCTCCGCTCACCGCTGAATCTGCACGATCCGGTGGATCGTTCCGCCGGCGGTCAGGACATAGAGCTCGCCGCGGGCGTCCTCGCCGAAGCTCGTGATCTGGCCGCCGGGCCGGAGCGAGGGCCACTCCACGTGATCGGTCACCGACGGCAGCGCGAGCCGGAAGCTCCGGACCCATCCCGCGCAGAAGTCGGCGTAGAAGTAGTGGCCGGTGAGCGAGGGCACCGCCGATCCGCGATAGACGTAGCCGCCGGTGACGGAGCAGGCGTCGCCGTGGTCGTACTCGATGATCGGGGGGGTGAGCCCGGTGCGGCTGCAGCCGCTCGACGGGCTGAAGCAGTCGTTCCCTTCGAGGACGTTCCAGCCGAAGTTCACGCCGCGGCCGAACTGGCTCACGTCGGTGACGACGTCGATCTCCTCCACGCGATTCTGGCCCACGTCGCCGATGTAGAGGTCGCCCGTCGTGCGGTCGAAGCTGAATCTCCACGGATTCCGGAGCCCGAGACTCCAGATCTCGGGCCGGGCTCCCGCCTGGCCCGCGAACGGGTTGTCGGCCGGAACGGAGGCGCTGCCGTCGTCCGCGATGGTGAGCCGGAGCAGCTTGCCGAGGAGGGCGTTCCGGTTCTGGGCGTTGCCCTGCGGATCGCCCGAGGAGCCGCCGTCTCCGAGCCCGATGTAGAGCTTTCCATCCGGCCCGAACGCCAGCATCCCGCCGTTGTGATTGGCGAACGGCTGATCCACAGCCAGGATCACGCGCTCGCTCGCGCGGTCCGCGACCTCCGGGTCGGCGGTGACGCGAAACGTCGAGATCCGGGTGTCGCCCTCAAGGTCGGTGTAATTGACGACGAAGATCCCGTTCTGGGCGTACCGCGGGTGAAACGCGAGGCCGAGGAGTCCCTGCTCGCCTCCGGTGGAGACCGCGGCCGACAGATCGAGGAACGGCGTTGTGGATACCGCCTCGTCCTCGAGGACCTTGATCCGCCCTCCTTTCTCGACGACGAACAGTCGCGCGACGTCGCCGGGAGCGGGCGTCAGGAACAGCGGGAACGAGAGACCCGAGGTGATCGGGCGCAGCGTGATCGTCGGGTCGGGAGGAGCCCCGGGGCCGAGCGGACTGCCGCCGTCGTCGCATGCGCAGAGGAGCGCGACAGAGCACAGCCAGGCCGCCGCGGCTCTCATCTGGCCGTCTGGTGCTCCGGCTTCACCTGCTCGCCGAGCCTGGTACCCAGTGCCGTGAGGTAGCCGTCCAGGGTCCGGTGCACGCCCATGGCGTACATCATAGTGCGGAAGAGCGGATTTCCCACCCAGCCGTCTTCGGTGACGCTGACCCGGGTTCCAGCCCCCTCGGGCGCGAGCTCGTAGACCCACCCGCCGCCGAACGTGGCGTCTTCGGGTGCGTCGATCCGGGTGACCAGGCGCGTGGCCGGCACCGCTTCCTCCACGATCATCACCATCTCGAAGCCGCTGGTCTTCTGGCGCCACACGGGCTTGCCGTCGCGATCCGGAAGCCGCTCGGCGGACTCGAGCTCGGACCAGGTTCCCACGAGCGCGTTCGGATCGCTCACGATGGCCCAGACGCTGTCCGGCGGGGCGGCCAGGACGACGGAGCTGGTGGCCCGGTGCCGCCGGGGCAGCGCGAGGCCGATCACCGCGACGAGGACGACGAGGCCTAAGAGGATGCCGAGGATGATGAGGATGATGCGGAGCATGGGGGTCTCCTGTCCGTCTGATTGAGCGCTCGCTCCACACGATCCAGCTGCGTCACCGTGAGGGTTACGGCGCCGAACTCCTCTTCCACCTTTCCGCGCAGCAGGAAAGGCCCGGGGTCGAACAATACGTGACCGCGGGTTCGCTCCACGTCCGGAAAGATCACCGTTTCGATCAGGCCGTGGCCGTCGTCGAAGGTGGCGAACTGCATCGGCTCGTCGTCCCGCGTGTGCACCGGCTTCGCGGTCGTGAGCATGCCGGCGCAGAGGACGTGGCGGCCGATGTGCTCGTGCAGCTCGGTGCTCCGGACCAGCCCGAAGATACCGAGCCGGTCGCGCCAGAGCTCCATCGGATGGCAGTCCGTGGCGAAGCCCAGCAGCGCGCATTCAATCTGGCGGCGCCGCTCGGGAGAGTACTCGGGCAGCGACGGACCCCGGCAGCCGGACGTCCGGAAAAGCTGACCGGCCGTCTGGCCGTCCGGCCGTCCGTCCGTCTGTCTGTCCGTCCGTCTGTCCGTCTGCCAGAGCATCTCCGGCCGGGTCATTCCCAGAGCGATCACATCCAGCGCGCCGACCCTGATCAGCAGCCGGAGATCGTCGGGCCGGAGGCCGGTCCGGGTCCGGAGGTCGTCCAGCGAGCGGTAGGGACGCTTCGCGACGATCCGTTCCACCGCCTCGTGAGTCAGTCCCTTCACGAACTGCAGCCCCACGCGGATCTCCCCGCCGCGGCCGGTGGTGCGGTCGTCGCTGGCGTTGACGTCCGGCGGCAGGATCCGGAGGCCGAGCCGCATGGCCTCGGCGACATAGGCGAACGGCGCGTAGAACCCGCCGCCGTTGGCCAGCACCGCCGCGAAGAACTCCGCCGGATAGTGGGCCCGGAGAAAGCACGACTGCTGCGCCACCTGGATGTACGAGCAGCTGTGGCCCTTGCAGAAGCTGTAGCCGGCGAACGAGAGCACGTTCTCCCAGACCCGCCGTGCGACCTCGGGATCGCGCCCGAGCGCGGCGGCCCCCGTGAAGAACTCCCCGGCGTAGGACGCGAGCGCCTTGACGGGCCGTTTCTTGGAGAGGGCCTTCCGGAGCCCGTCGCCGGAGGCCAGCGGCATCCCGGCGAAGGCGGCGCTTACGTTCACCACGTCCTCCTGGTAGACCATCACCCCGAAGGTCTCGGCGAGCACGTCGCGGAGGCTGGGGTCGAGCGGCTCCCACGATGCGCCGTGCAGCCGCTCGAGATAGACCCGGATGAACTTGTTCGAGGCGGGACGGATGATGCTCGTGTTGAGCACCAGGAGATCGAACGTCTCCGCGCGACTCTTCTCGCAGAGGAGCCGCGAGGCCGGCGACTCGGTGTAGAACACGCCCATCGTCCGGCCGGTCCGGAAGAGCGCCCGGGTCGCGGGATCGTCGCCGGCGTCGCTCGAGCTGTAGTCGAGCGCTACGCCCGTGTTCGCCTTTACCCGGGCGATGCCGTCGCGGATCACCGCGAGGGAGCGGTTGCCGAGCAGGTCGATCTTGACGAGCCCCGCGTCCTCCGCGCCGTCCTTCTCGAACTGGATGACCGGCACGGTGAGCGCGGGCTCGTCGGCGAGCGCCTTCGCGGCGGGCTCCACCGGCACGTAGTCGGTGAGGGCGTTCGGCACGATCACCACGCCGCCCGGGTGGAGGGAGAGATGGCGGGGCGTGCCGACGAGCGGCGTCGCCTCCTTCGCGAGGGAGAGCCAGTCCGGCGACAGATCGAGGCCGCGATAGTTGGGATGCTCGGCCAGCAGACGGTCGATCGGGATCTCGTCGCTGTAGCCGGGCAGCCGGCGCGTCACCTCGCGGATCTCCCCCGGAGGCCGCCCCTGCACCCTGGCCACCTCCCGGAGCGCGCCGCGCAGCCGGAAGGTGTTGTGGTTGGCGACCATCGCCGCGCGGGGCATCGGGTAGCGACGGAAGACGTAGGCGAGGACGCGGTCGCGCTCGTCCCACGGGAAATCGAGATCGATGTCGGGCGGGTCCTTCCGCTCCGGATTGAGGAACCGCTCGAAGAGGAGCCCGGCCGCGAGCGGGTCGACGTGGGTGATGCCGAGCGCGTAGGAGACGATCGAGTTGGCGACGGAGCCACGGCCGCAATGCGTCGGCCCGTTCTCGACGATGTCCTTCACCACCAGGAAATAGTCGGCGAACCCCTTGGCCGCGATGATCGCGAGCTCGTGCTCCAGCCGGTCGCGGGTGACCGGCGCGATCATCCCGTACCGCCGCGCCGCGCCGGCGTACGCCTCCGCTCGGAGGCGCGCCATCGCATTACCCATCTCGGAGAGCCGAGGCGGCACCACCCGCGCGCCGACCGGGATGCGATACCGGCACCGCTCCGCCAGCTCGTGCGAGCGGGTGATCGCGTCGGGGCAGTCGGGGAAGTGCCGCGCGAGCTCGGCCTCCGGCTTGAGCCAGGCGTCCCGGGCGGCCAAGCGGCCGGCCGGCCGGACGGGAAGCTCCGACAGTGAGGTATTGAGACTGATCGCGCGCAGAAGTCGATGGCGAGGCCAGTCCTCGGCGTTGGCGAACGTCACCGCGTTGGTCGCGACGGGGAGCACGCCGAGCCGGCGCGCCGCGGCGAGCACCGCGTGCCGCTCCCTGCCGGGACGGAGCTCGGAGAATACGTCGCGCGGGCCGGAGAGCGAGACGGCGCGCTCGAGGAACGGGACGCTCGCCGAGAGGATCAGCAGGCCGTCGCGGTCGCAGGCGAGGATATCAGACGGCCGGACGGCCGGACAGCCGGACGGCCAGACTTCCTCTCCTCCGCCCCAGTGAATCGCCGTTATAGCTCTGCACAACGCGGCCCAGCCGGAATCGTTCATCGCGAGCGCGACGCATTCCTCGTCGCCCTGGACGAGATGCGCCCCCAGAATCGGCCGGAGGCCCGCGGACTCGGCCGCACCCTGAAACTCCACCGCTCCGTAGACGCCGTTGGTGTCGGTGCAGGCGAGCGTCCGGAAGCCGCGCCGAAGCGCGGCCTCGATCAGCGCGTCCGGGCTCGACGGTCCCTCGCCCAGGGAGTACCAGGAGTGGCAGTGGAGGTGCGTAAACACCCCTCGGATATACCCGAATAAATACCGAAGTCAAGACGGGGCCCTCTTGCCCGTCCAAGACTCCCCGCCGAGGTTCTTCGACCTTTCCGTCACCCGAATTCCGGAGCCTGTGTGAGCGCATCCGGGCCCGTCCCGGCCGGCCATCCCTCGTCTCTCGCCCGTCAGCTCGGACTGTTCTCGGTCACGATGCTGGTCGTGGGCGAGGTGCTGGGCGTCGGGATCTTCCTCACCCCCGCCACCATGGCCCGGTCGCTCGGGTCTCCGTTCTGGATCCTCCTGGTCTGGCTGGTCATGGGTCTCATGGCGGTGACCGGCGCGCTCTGCTACGGTGCCCTGTCCGCGCGATACCCGGAGGCGGGCGGCGGATACGTCTATCTCCGGGAGGCGTGGGGCCGCGGGCCGGCGTTCCTCTACGGGTGGAAGTGCCTTTTCGTGCTCGACCCCGGGCTCACCGCGGCGTTCGCGGTCGGCTTGAGCAGCTACGCGGCGACCATCGTCCCCCTCGATACCGTGGCGCGGAAGGTCCTCGCCGTCGCGGCGATCGCGCTGGTCGCCGGGCTCAACGTCTTCGGGGTCCGCCTGGGCGCGGGGCTCACCCGCGTGCTCGGGATCGCCAAGCTCGCGCTGCTCGCGGTCCTCATCGGCTGGGGTGTCGTGCTCGGTCTCGGCGAGTGGTCCCACTTCCTCCCGTTCGCTCTGCAGCGACCCGGCTCGGCTCCGCTCCTGCGGGCGCTCGGTGCGGCCTACGTGGCGGCGTTCTTTTCGTTCGGGGGATGGTGGGACGCGGCCAAGGTCGCGGGCGAGACGCGCGACCCCGCCCGCACGATGCCCCGGGCGCTGATCCTCGGCGTCGCGGTCGTGACGCTCGTGTACGTTCTCACGAGTGCCGCCTTCGTCTATCTCGTCCCGCTCGACCGCGCGACCTCGGGCGAAGCCTTCGCGGCACAGGCCGGCGAAGTGCTCTTCGGGCCGGCGGGAGGCTCGGTGTTCGCGGTCGTCGTCATCATCTGCGTGTTCGGCAGTCTCGCGAGCTTCATGACCGGGGCGCCGCGGGTCTACTACGCGATGGCGCGCGACGGCCTCTTTCTCCGCTCCGTGGCCGCGGTCGATCCGCGCTTCGGGACGCCGGTCCGGGCGATCATCCTCCAGGCCACGCTCGCGGCGGTGCTGGTGATGCTCGGAACCTTCGACACGATCATCGCGTACTTCCTCTTCGTGACCGTCTTCTTCGTCACGCTGACCGCCGCCGGCGTCCTCCGGCGCGGTATCCGGGCGCCGGGCCATCCGCTCGCCATCGCGGTCTTTCTCGCCCTCTCGGCGCTGCTATTGTTCCTGCTCGCGGCCAACGCGCCGGCGCAGGCGCTCCTGGGCACCGCCGTGGTCGCGCTCGGCTGGCCGGTGTACCGGCTCGCCTTCTCCTCCGCCTCCACGCCGGGAGCCGCAGCATGACCTGGATCCGCACCATCCCCCTGAGCGAGGGCGACGAGTCCCTGCGCCGCGCGGTCCAGCAGCAGGCCGCGCTCTACCCCGCGGAATACGCGCAGCCGGTGCATCCCACGCCCGACGGCACCTCGGGGATCGTCGCGTCCCACAGCCTGATCCCGGAAGCGCTCCGCCACGCCTTCTCGACCTTCGGGGCGCTGATGTCGCCCGATCTGCCCCTCAGCCGCCGGCAGCACGAGCTCATCACGACGATGGTGTCGGTCACCAACCGGTGCCGCTATTGAATCGACTCGCACGCAGAGTTTCTGCGTCGCGTGACTCTGGATGAGTCGCTGGTTCTGGCCCTGCAGCACGATTACCCCTCCGCGCCGATCACGGCCGCGGAGCGCGTCATGCTGGACTACGTGGTGCAGATCACGAGGGACGCGACCCGGATCACGCCGGCGGACCACCGCCGGCTCCGGGACGCCGGCTTCGACGACCGGGGGATTCTGCAGATCACCCTGATCGCCGCCTGGTTCAACTACATCAACCGGGCCGCGGACGCGCTCGGCGTGGGGCGGGAGTGAGCGCGGCGCGGGCCCGCGCCCAGGGCGGGTCGAGCGCGAGCACCTTCGGGTAGACCGGACAGCTCTCGCGGTGCGCGTCGGGCAGATAGCCCGTGCTCACGAGAAACTCGCGCACGATCTCGCCGCCGGTGAACCGGAACGTGTCGCGGAAGAGCGTCACCCATTCGGGTGTGGTACGAAGGCGTTGACGGTTGACGGTCGACCGTTGACCGGATGATTTCGGCACCAGGAGGTGGGCATCCAGCCATCCGGCGAACGAGCCGTGGGTCTTTCGCAGCTCGAGGAGCTTTCCGGCGTTCGTGATGGCGGCGTCCACCTTGAGCCGGTTCCGGATGATGCCGGCGTCGGCGAGGAGCCGGCGCCGGTCGCGGGCACCGAAGCGCGCCACCAGCTCGGGATCGAAGCCCCGGTACGCCCTCCGGAAGGCCTCGCGCTTCTTGAGGATGGTGAGCCAGCTCAGCCCGGCCTGGTTGATCTCGAGGAGCAGCCGCTCGAACAGCTCGGCGTCGGTCGCCAGCGGAAAGCCGTACTCGTGCTCGTGATAGGGCCCGTCCCACTCGCGGCCCGGCGCGAAATCGCAGTAGAACATCATCGCGCTCAGGTATACCGCATCGCCGGCAGGCCGCACTGCCTCCGGAGGAGCGAGAGCTGCCCGATGTGATAGCTGTCGTGGGCGACGAGAAAGCTGAGGATGCCGAGCAGGGTCTTCGTCTCCACGGGGAACCCTAAAGATGAGGCCGCGTCCAGGTCCGCCGCGGTCAGCTCGCCGAGACGCCGATCGAGGGCCGCGCCGGCGCCGGCCCACGCGGCCCGGGTCTCTTCGAGCGACGGCCATTCGGTGAGCTCATCGATTCCCTTCCAGCCGCCCACATAGCGGGCGAGCGGGTTGGGCCGCTCCGCGCCCAGAGTCTTGAGCAGGAAATAGCGGGAGTCGGCCAGGTGGGCGGCGACGAACGCGGCGTTGTTGCAGCCCGCGGCCGGCCGGAGCCGGCTCTGTTCGTCGGAGAGAGAATCGAGACAGTTGCCGAACAGCCGGCTGTTGAGGCGAAGGGTCTCGGCGAGCGGTGCGACACGCGGGTCCATGGGGAACACTCCTCGGGGATAGTTTGCGTCCATGCGAGCCATCGTTCATGCGGGCACCGGCGGCCCGGAGGTTCTGTCGCTGCGGGACAACGTTCCCGACCCGGAGCCCGGAACCGGCGCGGTGCGGGTCCGGGTGCGGGCGGCGGGGCTCAACCGCGCCGACGTCCTCCAGCGCCGGGGCGCGTATCCCGCGCCGGCCGGATGGCCCGCCGACATTCCGGGGCTGGAATATGCCGGTGAGGTCCAGGCCCTCGGTCCCGGCGCCGGGCGGTGGCGCCTCGGCGAGCGGGTCATGGGCCTCGTGGGCGGCGGCGCCCACGCGGAGCTGCTCGTCGTGCACCAGGACGAGGTCCTCCCGGTTCCCGCCCATCTCGGCTGGACCGATGCGGCCGCGATCCCGGAGGCGTTCCTCACCGCCTGGGACGCCCTCGTGGCGCGCGGCCGGCTGCAGTCCGGCGAGACGGTCCTCATTCATGCCGCGGCGAGCGGCGTCGGCACGGCGGCGATTCAGCTCGCGAAGCTGGCCGGCGCGACCGTCCTGGGCACCTCGCGCTCCGCGGCCAAGCTCGACCAGCTCCTGGCGCTCGGTCTCGAGGTGCCGATTGATACCTCCCGGGCGAGCTTCCGCGAGCAGATCGGGATCCCGGTCCACCTGATCCTCGACGTGCTGGGAGGGCTCGCGTTCGCGGACAACCTCGAGCTTCTCGCGCCCCGCGGCCGCCTCGTGCTGCTCGGCTTCCTGCAGGGGCCGTCGATTCCGGCCCAGAGCCTGGAGCCCATTCTGCGGAAGCGGCTCGAGGTCATCGGCACGGTGATGCGGACTCGCCCGCGCGAGGAACGCGTGGCACTCGCCGACGCGTTCATGCGCCAGGTCTTCCCGAAGTTCGGACCGCCGCGCACCCCGCGATTGAGCCTTGCGCGCCCGGGCCGCGCCGTTCCGGACGAAAGTCCGGAGGAGCCCGCGCTCCGTCCCGTCGTCCACGCGGTCTTTCCCTTCGCGGAGATCGCCGCCGCCCACGGCGCCATGGAGCGCAACGAGCCCGTCGGCAAGATCGTGCTCCGCTGGTAGCGGCGTCACCGCGGGCCGTCTCTCAGCGCGTCTCGCTCACCTTCTGGCGGATGTGCGCCAGATGGTAGGCCGCGTGCGCCACCACGCCGACCGCGCCGCCGAACGCCTCTTCGCCGTCCAGCGCCGCGTCCTCGATCGCGGCCTGCAGCTCGTCGTACTGCCGGCGGAGCTCCTGCATGAGCGCGGCCCAGTCCTCAGGCGACACGGTCGTCACCCGCCAGCTCTCGTTCCAGTCGCGCGGGCTCCTGTCGCCCCGGATCCAGGCGGTGGACGCCTCGGCGCTGAACGCCAGATGATGCACGTGCCCCGCGATCGTGGACCCGCTCGGGCCCACCGGCCGCGAAGCCCGGTCGGCGTCGATCCCGTCGATCGCGCCGAAGATCCCGCCTGGGGTCCCCGCCGGGCCGTTGTCGGTGAAGTAAGTCCAGGGATGCGGTGAGCCTTCGAAGGCCTCGTGCAGGACGTCGCGGAGCTGGCGCACGATCCTGGCGGGTGGAAGAGTCGTCATCGGCATGCGGATGTCCTTTCGACCTGGGAAGGAGATTCGGGTGCGCGGCTCGCGAGAGCCGCCGAGCCAGCCATCACCGCACGCGCGCCCCAGCGGCGGTGAATGTGGTCAAGAGTGTTTTGCAGACGGTCGGACGGCCGGACGGCCGGACGGCCAGCATCCCAGAGATCGAGCTGCACGTTCGCCTCGAGCAGGCGATCCACCGTCAGCGACACCAGCCGGATCGACACCCGGCGGGTCGCCGCGAGCCCGAGCGCCCGCTGGGACGCTTCCCACAGGTCGGCGTCGAGCGCCGCCGGGGGCATCACCGTGCTTCGCGACGCGCGCTCGTAGTCGGTGTACTCCACCTCCACGACGAGCCGCCGCGCCGCCAGCCCGCGCCGGCGCAGCCGGAATCCGAGCGTCTCGCTGAGACGGCGGAGCAGGCGATGCAGCTCGTCGCGGTCGTTGGTGTCGGTCGCGAACGTGTGCGACGCCCGAAACTCCGCGCGCACCTCGGGCGGGAGCACCGGACGGGAGTCCTGTCCCAGGGTCTGGGCCTTGAGATGGCGGCCGCGGGAGCCGAAGACGGCGCAGAGCTCGCTCTCGGCGATGGCCGCCACCATGCCGATCCGCTCGAGCTGGTACTCGTCGAGCCGCTTCCGGATGTCGAGCGGCAGGCCGGGGAGGACCTCGAGCAGATGAGGCGCGAGGAAGCCGGCTTCGCCCCCCGGCTCGACCAGCTGGGGCCGGTTCGCCGACGTCCGTCCCGCTCTCGTCGCCGCCTCCGAGACCAGCTTGTTCCCCGCCACTCCCACCGTGAGCGGGAGACCGAGCCGCTCCAGCGATTCGCGGCGGATCCGCTCGGCCACGTCCAGGACCGGACCGAAGAGCCGGGCCGTCCCGGTCAGATCCAGGAAGGCGTGACCGTACCCTCTGGGCTCGATGACGGGAGCGTAGACCCGCAGGATCTCGTGCAGCGCCCGCGACGCCCGGGCGTAGAGCCGGGGGTTGGGGGGGAGGAGGACCAGATCGGGGCAGAGCTTACGCGCCCGGAGCACCAGCATGCCGGGGACGATGCCGGCGAGCCGTGCTTCCGCCGACAGCGCCAGCACCGTCGCCCGCTCGGCGCCGGGCGGCGCCACGGCGATCGGACGGTGACGGAGTGCCGGTGAAGCCAGGCTCTCGACCGTCGCGCAGAAGGCCGGGGGATCGATGAAAACGACGGAGCGCGACACGCTGTACCGGTTTCGGT
>JBOHSH010000166.1:0-3695 GCA_050733195.1 Gemmatimonadales bacterium | reverse complement strand
TCCCCAGAGGACGGTGGTGACGAACAGGGCCCGGAGCACCCGAGACCGCCGGGGACTCGGGAACGTGACGAAGGACGTGTGATCGTGAGTCATCGCTCTCACCGTTTTCGCGTCGTATCGCGCGCGGCGGGAAGATCGATCCGGATCTTCGCCAGCGCGGTCGTGTCGGCGGGGAGCTCGTCCGGCCCGCCGGGCATCCCGTTCATCTGCAGCAGGTACGCCAGCACCTGCAGGTACTCTCGCGTGGTCAGGGTGCCCGGTTCGCTCTTGGGCATCGAGCCGCGAATGTATTCGTAGAGCTCCGCCAGCGGGCGGCCGTCCCACCTGGCCGCGAACACCGCACCCGCATGGGAGGCGGGGGTGTGGCAGCTCGCGCAGCTCATCGCATACGTCTCGCCGCCCCGTGAAGCCTGTCCCGGCGTGTACACCCCTGCCCGGGTCGTGCGGCCGGAGGAGGGCGACTGCCCCGCCATCGCCCCCGGGAGCGCGATAATGCACAGCAGGACGAGAACGCGCAATCGCCCGCGAGCCGTGATCATGGGGCGGTGGCTCCCGCCTGCTCCTCGGTGGTCCGCGGCTCCCGAAGCCGGCGCGCGACGCCGAGCATCAGCCGCCCGACGGCGACCACGATCAGGACGAGCATCAGCGCCCGCAGCGCGGACGCCGCGAAGGAAAGATCGAAGGACGGCCACCGGAAGCGGTACTGACCGAGCGCGCCGGCACGGCTCGTCATCCAGTGCCAGGCCGAGTGGGCGACCAGGGCGGAGAGGAGAATCACTCCGGCGCGCTCGGGTACGCGCCGGAACAGCCAGCCCAGCACCGGGACCGCCATCGCCACGACGAGGAGCTGGCCCAGCTCGACCCCCAGATTGAACGACAGGAGCGAGGCGGCGAGATGGCCTCCCGCGAACTGGAGCGAGTCGCGCAGGAAGAACGAGAAGCCGAAGCCGTGGACCAGCCCGAACCCGAACGCAAGCAGCCAGCGCCGGTCCGGTCTCGCGCCCAGGATGTTCTCGAACGCCAGGTAGACGATCGAGAGGGCGATCAGCATCTCGATCAGCGGCGGAAACCAGAGCGCCCGCGGCGCCAGGCCGAGGGTCGCCGCGATGAGGGTCACCGAGTGCGCGGCGGTGAACGAAGTGACGATCACGACCAGCGGCCGGAGCTTCCGGACGGGAATCACCAGACAGAGGACGAAGAGGAGGTGATCGATGCCGTCCAGGATATGCCGGAAGCCGAGGATGACGAACCCGAACACGGCCTGGTACCAGCGAGGATCGAGGCGCACGAGGCCGGGCTCGCCGGTGAG
Source organism: Gemmatimonadales bacterium (assembly GCA_050733195.1). Classification (GTDB taxonomy): domain Bacteria; phylum Gemmatimonadota; class Gemmatimonadetes; order Gemmatimonadales; family GWC2-71-9; genus JABFSM01. The sequence continues at coordinate 2,386 of JBOHSH010000166.1, read as the reverse complement.
ATGGAAGGCGCGTTCGCCCCCGCCGGCAGGCCGGAAGCGGATCACCGTCGCGGTCTTGAGGCCGAGCCGCGCGAAGGCCGGGCGGAGCGCGAAGTCGGACCGGTCCGACCCGATGGGAAACTCGAGCAGCACGTCGAGGAGGCCTTGTCGCCAGAAGAGGGCCGTCTCCGGCGGGAGCGGTGATCCGGTGACGTGTGCCAGTGCCCGCTCGAAGCTCTCGAACGACCGATCCGAAGGCAGCGACACGCGAACGGCCGCGATCCGGCCCTCGCCGACCGGGCGGCCGTTCTCTTCCGGGCCGAGAGCGCCGGCGATCCAGAGCCGGGCCGCGTTCTCGAGCTCCGTCCCGGCGCGGGCCAGATCGAGATAGCCCGGACCGCGAACCGGGAAGCTCACGTCGCGCATGGCTTCGAGGGGCGCGCGCACGATCACCCGGAGGAGGCGGCCCTCCGGTTTGACGAGGACCAGGACCGTCACCCGTGGCGGGATCTCGTGCGCCCAGGCCGTGCCGGCGGCGCCCGTCAGGGCGACGGCGGCGAGCGCCGCCAGGCCGAAGGTTCGAGTGGCGCGAGGCATCACTCCGGACTATACCTTCGCACCCACATCACGCGCGACCGAGGAAGACGGATGAGGCACGCCAAAGTCCTGCTGTCCGGATTCGCCCTGGTCACCGCACTCGGCGCCCTCGGCGCCGGCCAGGCGGCGCTCGATGCCGCGGCGCGGCAGACCGTCGAGGCGCCCTACTTCGAGGTCGACCCCTTCTGGCCCAAACCGCTCCCCAATCACTGGATCCTCGGGTCGACGATCGGCGTGGGCGTGGATTCCAGAGACCACGTGTTCATCGTGCACCGCGGGCTCCCGACGATGAGCGCCCGGAACGAAGCGGGTGCCGCGGCGGACCCGCCCACCAGCGAGTGCTGCCTTCCCGCCCCGCCGGTCCTCGAGTTCGATCCCGACGGCCATCTCGTCAACTCGTGGGGCGGACCCGGGCAGGGCTACGACTGGCCCGCCTCGAACCACGGGATCGCCGTCGATCCCAAGGACAACGTCTGGATTGGAGGCAACAGCACCGACACCACGTCGCGCGACTCGCACATCCTCAAGTTCACGCACGACGGCCGCTTCCTGCTGCAGGTCGGGAAGCCCCGGCAGCCGGTCAACAGCACGAGCCTCGAGCATTTCGGCGGCGCGGCCAAGATCTCCTTCGACCCGCGGTCCGACGACGCCTACGTGTCGGACGGCTACGCCCACCGGCGGGTCGCCGTGATCGACGCCGAGACCGGGAAGATCAAGCGCATCTGGGGCGCCTACGGCCGGCCGCCGAGGGACACGACGCTCCCGCCGTACGATCCAGCCGCACCGCCCGAGCAAGTGTTTCGTACCCCGGTGCACTGCGCCGAGCCGAGCAACGACGGGTTCGTGTACGTGTGCGACAGGCCGAACAACCGGATCCAGGTGTTCCGGAAGGACGGAAGCTTCGTCAAGGAGCAGCGGATCGCTCCGTTGACGCGGGGCGACGGCGCGGTCTGGGACATCGCGTTCTCGCGCGATCCCGCGCAACGGTACATCTACCTCGCGGACGGGAAGAACGAGAAGATCTACGTGATGGACCGCCAGTCGCTCCGGATCCTCACCACGTTCGGCGACGGCGGCCGCCAGCCGGGTCAGTTCTTCGCGGTGCACAGCATCGCGACGGACTCGAAGGGGAACATCTACACGACCGAGACGTACGAAGGGAAGCGGGTGCAGAAGTTCGTCTACCGGGGCCTGCGGCGGGTGCCGGCCAGACAGGGCACGGTGTGGCCTAAATAGACGGGCAGACGCTTCAGCCGCCCGGTCTGTACTCCCGCTCGATGTGACCTCGGAGCTGGGACGGATAGAAGTACACCGGCCGCAGGTCGCCGGTCGCGTACCGCTGCGCCTGGTCGTTGAAGTGGCGGGAGCGGGGATCGCCGCTCTGCCCGCCCGCGGTCACCGCCCGTGCCCGCACGCTGTCCCCGAACTCCACCACCGCCACGAAGCTGTTCCCGCTGGTCCCATACCACCTCCGGGTTCCCGGCCTCGGGCTCGCCCCGAAGGAAGCCAGTGAGCCCCAGCGCGCCGACGTGAAGGCCACCGGGAGGCTCGGCGCGGCGTCGTCGAACGGGTGCACGATGTCTGCCGTGAGCCGCTGGAACCGGTTGATCTCGCCCCACGGCGTCTTCCAGGATCCGAAGCTCACCGCGAGGGAGTCCGACGCCGCGGCCAGCGCCTCGAGTCGCTCGGCGTCGGTCGCCTGGTTCATCGCATAGTCGTACGAGGACATTCGGGCCCGGCTCGCGGCCGGCGCGACCCGGCGCTGGATCTCGTCGCCCCAGTACACCGCGAGCGAAGTGGGGATGGAGGC
>JBOHSH010000165.1:0-8726 GCA_050733195.1 Gemmatimonadales bacterium | reverse complement strand
AAGGGCGACGACCGTACTTACCGCCAGCGAATTCGTCAGGAAGTAGGTAAGCGCTCCGCCGAGGTACGCACCAAGAAGAATCAGTGCCTGCCCGAACTGCATCGAGCGGAGATCGAGAAGAATCGGGGCAAGTACCTCACCACCCAGCAGTGAGTACGTCCCCCAGGCAACTAGCGCGGAAAGGACGTGTTGCGACACGTTGAAAGCGATCTTGATCCCTGGTAACCGGCGCAGGACCTGCCCGAAGAACGTGGAGATCGCTACAACGATTGCACCCCAGAACGGACCAAAGAGCGTAATAGAAGCGATCGCCACCATGAAGATGAGCGAACCGCTCGCATCACCACTTCTGAGCTTGGTTCGAGAAGTCTCGACGAGGAACCCAGCGAGCGAAAGAGAAAACAGACCCCAAGCGCCCGGGAAAGGCGTGGAAACACCCGATGAGACAGCGAGTGCCAGGCCGGCAGCTACTGCCACGCTGACGACGAAAACGTAGACGCGGCGGCTAAAGCTCAAGCTCATTTGGGCACGGATTGGGAGAGGGCCAGCCTCGCGTTAGTTACCCCAGCTTTGCCCCTCGGCTGCGAAAAGAGCGATTACGAACTCCGCCACGCCGAAGGCAGCTGCTGCGAGCCAGCTGATCATGAGCGTCACCTCCCTTCGAGTGCATCATCCATCGGGAAGTGGCAGGCACCGCTAAGGCCCACCAGACGCTCCGCTCAGTTGTACCCGCTCGGCTCCGCTCATTTCACGCGAAGACCGGGGTCCCCTCCCTTTCGTCCGTTCCTTTCTCCTGTTGGTTCACCCGCTGATCACTCGCGAACCACCCGCTGGCAGCCTTACGCCGGCCGCCGAACCTCGCTCCACCGATTCGTCGCATCCAGCACGGCGAGCACCGCCGCCCGCTCGAAGTTCCCGCGCACCTCCGCGGTCCCCGTGAGCAGCACCGTGTCCCGCCCGTTGATCCCGTGCACCGACGCGAACACCACGTCGCGATCCATCGCCTGGATCACCTTCGCGCCGTCCAGCGCCACGCTCCCCTTCTCGAGGATCCGGTCCAGCACCGCCACCGTCGCCCGCGCCGCGGCCTCGACCCGGCTCCGCGTGTTATCGGGACCCTCCTGCTCCGCCGCCTCGGTCCGCCCCTCGTACGACAGCGACACCTGCACCGACACCCACTGGGGCTTCCTGGCCGGATGGACCGAGAGACCGTCGAAGAGCACCGTCCGCTGGAGGCTCCGCTCCCGGACCGCGTGGCGCTCCAGCGTCTCGATCGGCTTGACGTCCGCCGTCTGGGCGATGCTGATCTTCCTATGATCCACCCGCAAACCGAGTTGCGCCAGAAGGGCCGACTCGATGTTCCGGACCAGCTGCTTGGGATGGAGGCCCGCCTGGGCCAGGACGTGGACCTCGCTCACCTCGCCCAGGGGCGTCGTCACCACCCGGGCCGAGAGGACCCCTTCGAGCGAGGTGAGCAGGTTCTCCGCCCGCCTAACGCCCCACGGGTCGGGCATCTGCTCGCCGGCATTGCCGGGCGCACCCGTCCCGGGGCCTCGGCCGGCCGACAAGTCCTGCGGACGCGATGGAGAGGGTCCGGTCACGTTCGTCCGCTCCTCAGGGTGCTCCTAGTATCGGCAGCGCGCCAGTCGCGCTTCAGACCACCATGTTCCGGCCGGCCGCCTTCGCCTTGTAGAGCGCCCGGTCGGCGTTCACCAGCAGGTCACCCGTCCAGGGCTCCGCCGGGTCGTACTCCGCGATCCCGATGCTCACCGTCACCGCCTGCGGGGGGTAGCCGAGCCGCCGGCCCGCCTTCTCCACCCCCATCCGGAGGGCCTCCGCCACCCGCTCGGCCCCGTTCTTCTCGGTCCGGGTCAGCACCACCACGAACTCGTCGCCGCCGTATCGCGCCGCCAGGTCCGAGGCGCGGACCGCCGAGCGGATCTCGTGCGCCACCGCCCGGAGCACGTCGTTCCCGGCCTCGTGCCCGTAGCGGTCGTTGATCTCCTTGAGCCGGTCCAGGTCGAGGAAGAGCACCGTGAAGCGCTCGCCGCTTCGCTTGCTCCGCTCGACTTCCTGGGTCAGCCGGTCCCGGAGCACCCGGAACGTGGCCAGCCCGGTCAGGAGGTCCGTCGCCGCCTCCCGCTGCGACTCCTCCGCGCGCCGCTCCTGGTACGGCGTACACTGCTTGAGCGAGGCGAAGCCGAGCGCCGATGCCTCCGCGAACTCACGGCAGGTGTCGTACCCGCAGGCCCGGCAGTCCCAAGGCCTTCCATTAGGCCCCAGCCCAATGGCCTTCAACACCTGTTGCACCGCCGCCACATCCGCCGACGGCCGGCGGGGCTTGAGCTCAAAGACGGCCCCCACGCTCGCCACCACCCCGGGGTCTACGACCGGCACTCTACTGCGCGGCGGCTCCGTGCTTTGCACCACCGACCGGCGCCAGAACAGCTCTTCCCGGGGCCCCGACAGCGGGTGGGCCAGAGAGCCCTCCCCCGACAGGATGTCCACGAAGCCCAGGTCGAGGCCGTCCACCGCGACGGCTCGTGCGAGCGCCGGCAGCGCGTCGAGCCCGCGGAGCTTCTGGAACCGCCGGCTCGAGTGCCGGGCTTCCTCCAGGAGCGCGATCGGCATCCCGCCGGCCGTGCTCAGGTGCCGCCGCCGCTCCGGCGTGAGCCGGGTGAAGACCGTGGGCTGCGCCGACGCCGTCACCCCGCGGAGCGTGAGCAGCTCCGACAAGTCCTCGAACGTGATCCAGGCGTCGATCTCCGGCGCGCCCGTCGTCGCGTGCAGCCCCGCGTAGACGATCTTCACCTCGGGCCCGTACAGGCTCCGCACGTACCGCGCTTCCGCCACCGGCGGGGTCGCCACCGGCGCCAGGAACGGCACGAGCTCCGGGTGCTGCCGGCGGATCTTCTCGACGACCACCGGGTCGCTCGAGCGGATCACGGTGCCGTGCGCCGAGGCGCGCCAGAGCTTCAGGTACTCCGCCGCCACCAGCTCGTCCCCGATGATGCCGCGGGAGACCAGCCGGAATCCCGAGGCATAACACGCGTTGACGACCTGCTCCGGAGTCACCGGGTAGAAGTGCGCCGCCGACTCGGTCCCGAGGATCAGGATCCCGGTCCCTTCCGCCGCGATCGCCACCGCGCGTCCCAGCTCGCCGCTCACCAGCACGGCGTCGTGCGGACACTCGGGCACACAGAGACCACACCGGATGCACGCCTCGTCCACCACGCGGACGAGGGAGGCATCCGGAGTCACAGCGATTGCATTCGTCGGGCACACCCGGGTACAGGCCAGGCACGCCACGCAGGCATCGCCGTCGATGACGAAGTTCACCTGGGCAGCCGGGGTTGACCGTGGGGTATCGTCCCAAGATTACGACACCCCCGGAACATGTCAAGCTTCAATGGTGTCAAGTCCTTCGCAAATCGAAGGTTACGCGAGTTTGAACTCTTTGATTTTCCGATACAGAGTCCGCTCGCCGATGCCGAGCCTTGCAGCTGCCTGGCGTCGATTTCCTTGACACTCACGCAGGGCTGCCGCGATGGTTGCCTGCTCGACTTCCGCCATTGTCATGCCAGAGCGGTACACCACGTCGGCGGGGGGAGGGGCTTCGGAAGGCTCGATGTTAATGGGACTTAATGCACTTTCTGGCACCTCGATCACCTGCACCGGACCGGCGCCCCGGTCGAGCCGGCGGCGGAGCTCCTCCACCTGGAGCCTCAAGTCCATGAGGCTCCGCAGGATGAACTCCAGCTCCTGACCGGCCAGCTCGCCCGCCCGGCCCACGGAGGCCCTGGCCAGGACGGGGAGGACGGTCGGGGCCCCCTCCAGGATGTCGTCCGGGATGTCGGCCGCGCGGATCTCCGTCCCGGGCGCGAGCACGACCATCGACTCGATCAGGTTCCGGAGCTGCCGGACGTTGCCGGGCCAGGGCGCCTCGACCAGCCGCTGCATCGCCTCCGTCGTGATCCCCCGGAACGGGCGGTCGTGGAGCTTCGAGAACTCCCGGGTGAACCGGCGGACGAGGAGCGGGACGTCCTCCCGGCGCTCCCGGAGCGGCGGGAGATAGATGTTGAGGACCGAGAGCCGGTAGAAGAGGTCCTCGCGGAACTCTCCCAGACGCACGGTCTCCCGGAGGGTGCGGTTGGTGGCCGCGATGACCCGCACGTCCACCTTGATCGGCTGGGTGCCGCCCAGGCGGAAGAAGGTCCGGCTCTCGAGGACCCGGAGGAGCTTCACCTGGATCGAGAGCGGTACCTCGCCGATCTCGTCGAGGAAGATGGTCCCGCCGTCGGCCAGCTCGAACCGGCCGTGGCGGCGCTCCGCCGCGCCGGTGAAGGCGCCCTTCTCGTGGCCGAACAGCTCCGACTCGAGCAGGGTCTCCGGCAGCGCCGCGCAGGTGACGGCGATGAACGCCTTGCCCCGGCGCGTCGAGAGATCGTGGAGCGCCTTCGCGACCAGCTCCTTGCCCGTCCCCGACTCGCCCTGGATCAGCACCGTGCTCGTGACGGGCGCCATCTGCTCGATCTTGACGAGCACCTCGTGCACCGCCGCGCTCTGGCCGGCGATGCCGGTGTGCTGCTGGAGCCGGCGCCGCTCGACCAGCCGCCTGGCGAGTGCCACGACGTCGTCGGGCCGAGCGGGCTTGACCAGGACTTCGGTGACGCCCAGGCGCTGGACCCGCTCGCCCCGGCCGGAGTCGGTGGGCTCGAGGAGGGCGAGGGTGTAGACCTCGCTTTCGCGCGCGAGCCGCGCGGGGCCCAAGGCCGAGGGCTCGTGCACCGCCCCGCTCAGGATGAGGAGGTCGGGATGCTCGCGACGGAGCGCGGCCGGCGCGTCGTCGAGCGGGGAGACGAGGGCGGTGGTGAACCCGGCGGCCTCGAGCGCCGCGTTGAGGGGAACGGCGGTCTCGAGGTCAGCCAGAGTGAGCAGGATCTGCGAGGGCACTACGGTTGGCGGTTGACGGTTGACGGTTGACCGGCCGCGTGGTCGGTCCGCTCTCCCCGCACCAGATCCACCGCATGCTCCAGCCACCGCTCGATCACCGCGAGGCCGTCGCTCACGCCGCCCGGGCTGCCAGGGAGATTGACGATCAGGGTGCGGCCGCGGACCCCCGCGAGACCGCGGGAGAGAGCGGCGCGCGGGAACCCGGGGAGCGCCGCCGCGCGGAGCGCCTCGGCGATGCCGGGCGCCTCGCGCTCGAGCACCGCGCGGGTCGCCTCGGGGGTCACGTCTCTGGCGGTGAGGCCCGTTCCACCCGTGGTGAGCACGACGTCCGCGGTGCCGGCGTCGCACCACGAGGCGATCGCGCCGGCGATCGCGACGGTCTCGTCGGGCACGAGCGCGCGCGCCGCCGCGACCCAGCCGTGCCGCGCGATCCACTCGGCGATGCGGTCGCCGGAGGTGTCCGGCCGCTCCCCACGCGTGCCGGCGTCGGAGACCGTCAGGACCGCCACGCGGAGCGGCATCTCGGCCCGGGGGCGATCACCCACCTTTCCGGACGCTGCCCTTCTCCCAGAACGGCCGCCGGACGACTTCGGCGGGGATCCGCTCACCGCGGCACTCCACCTCGAACGTCGTGCCGATCTTCGCCGCCTGCGCCGGCAGCATCGTCGTGCCGATGGCGTAGCCGAGCGACGGGCTCTGCCCGCCGCTCCGCACGACGTCCACCTGCTTGCCGGCGTGCCACACCGGGTAGCCGTGCCGGGCGATGCCGCGCCCGTTGAGCCGGAAGCCGACGGTCTTCCGTAACACGCCGCGCCGCTTCTGGTCCTTGAGCGCGTCGCGGCCCACGAAGGGGGAGCCCTTGTCGAGCTTCACGATCCAGCCGAGCCCCGCCTCGAGCGGCGTGATGGTGTCGTCGATCTCCTGGCCGTAAAGGGCGTAGCCCATCTCGAGCCGGAGCGAGTCGCGGGCGCCTAGCCCGATCGGCACCGCGCCCGCGGCGGTGACGGCGTCCCAGAGCGCGACCGTGTGGCGCCAGCGGCAGTACACCTCGAAGCCGTCCTCGCCGGTGTAGCCGGTGCGGGAGATGAAGCACTGGCTCCCCGCGAGCGTCCCCGCCGCGCATCGGTAGTAGCCGATCGACTCGAGGTCGAGCCCGGCGAGCGGCTGGAGCATCGCCTGGGTGCGGGGGCCCTGGATGGCCAGGAGGCCGGTGTCCTCGGAGACGTCGCGCAGCCGGACGTTGGCGCTCTCGCTCGTCTTCTGGTCCACCAGGTGGTCCCACGCCTTCGCCCGGTTCGAGGCGTTGACCACGAGCATGAGCCGGTCGTCGAACCGGTAGACGGTGCAGTCGTCCACGAAGGTCCCCTCGGGGGTAGGCAGCGCCGAGTACTGGACGCCGCCCGAGTCGAGCGCACCGACGTCGTTGCAGGTGACCCGGTTGACGAAGGCGTTCCGGTCCGGACCCGTGACCTCGAACTCCCCCATGTGCGAGACGTCGAAGACCCCGACGCCGGTGCGCACCGCGGCGTGCTCGGCCAGGATCCCGGTGGGGTACTGGACCGGCATCTCCCACCCCGCGAAGGGCACCATCTTGGCGCCGAGCGCCCGGTGGCGATCGGCCAGCGGCGTCCGCTTCAGTTCCTCAGTCATTAGCTTCTCACCCATCGCTGGCATCTCCGCGTCCGACAGGTCGGTCAAAATGGCAGAGAGAGTCTAGCATGACCACCTTCGATCCGGCAGTCTTCGCGGTCTTCATCGCGTTGATCGGGCTGGTGATCCTGGCCTCGGCGCTCGCGTCGGGGCCGATCGAACGGGCGGGACTGCCCTCGGTCGCGCTGTTTCTGGGGCTGGGCGCGCTGCTCGGCCCCCACGCGCTCGGTGTCATCGACTTCACCCTCGACTCCCCGACCCTCGGCGTGATCGCGACGCTGTCGCTCGTGATGGTCCTCTTCACCGACGCGGTGTCGCTCGAGCTGGCCGGGCTCAAGGGTCACTGGCGGCTCGCGGCGATCATCCTCGGCCCGGGCACGCTTCTCTCCGCCGCGATCGTGGCGCTCGCGGCCTGGCTCCTCCTCGATATCCCCGCCGCCGGGGCGGCGATCCTGGGCGCGGCGCTCGCGTCGACCGACCCGGTGATGATGCGGGGCCTTCTCAGGCTCCCCGGGCTGCCCCGGGTGGCGCGCTACACCCTCGGGATCGAGAGCGGGCTCAACGACGCGGTGCTCCTCCCGATCGTGCTGATCGCGATGGTCTTCCTCGGGACGGGCGGGAGCCCGGGCGCCGGCGCGATCGGGGAGGTGGCGGGCACGGTCTTCCTGCTCGGCCCGCTGGTGGGAGGACTGGCGGGATTCCTCGCGGTGCGGTTCCTCGACATCGTGCGCCCCCGTTACGGGATGCGGCGGGACTACGAGTCGCTCTACGTGATCGGCATCGCGTTCACCGCGTTCGCGGTGGCCGAGGCGCTGCACGGAAGCGGGTTCATGGCCGCGTTCACCGCCGGGCTCGTGGTCGCCGCGATGAACGTGGAGCTTTGCGACTGCTTCCGCGACTACGGCGAGGCCTCGGCGGAGATGCTCCTCCTGCTGAGCTTCGTCGCGTTCGGCGCCTCGCTCATCTGGACCGGGCTCGAGGTCTTGAGCTGGCAGGCGGTCGTGTTCGCCTTGATCGCGCTCCTGGTGCGCACCGTGGTGCTCCAGCTCTTTCTCCCTTACCGGGAAGTCGAAGCAGGCACCCGGCGGCTCATCGTCTGGTTCGGGCCGCGCGCGCTCTCCTCGCTGCTCCTCGTGCTGCTCCCCGTCTTCGCGGGAGTGCCCGGGAGCGAGCGGCTCTTTCCGATCGCGGCGCTCGTGGTGCTCTTCTCGGTGCTGATCCACGGCGCCGGGCTCGCGGTCCTGACCCGGCAGCTCCGGGAGGCGCGGCCCGAGCCCAGGCCGGCGGTGTCCCCGTGGGCCGGCGGGCCCAAGCCCGCTCCGGCGGGCGATCTCCGCGGCGCCGAGCTGGTGGCCGACCGGGAGCGGATCACGTTCGAGGAGCTGGCCGCACTGCAGCAGGCCGGCGCCCCGGTCCGGCTCCTCGACGTGCGACGGGAGCCCGACTTCATGCGGCTCGACCGCAAGGCGCGGGGCGCGGTGCGCATGCACCCCGACCGCGCGGTCCGAAGCGCGGCGGCCGAGGCGCTGCCGAAGCACGACTGGCTGGTGGCGTACTGCGCGTGAATCGCGGAGGCGACGAGCGCCCGGGTGGCGCGCGAGCTGCAAAAGGCGGGCTGGACGGGAGCGCGAGCCCTGGTCGGCGGGTGGAGCGGGTGGCTCGAGCGCAACCTGCCGACGGAGCCGATCCAGGCCGGCGGATGACGCACCGCGACCCGCAGGACTGGAGTCACGAAGTGCGCCCGGCCGCGACCCGCGGCGGCCGGGCGGCCTTCCTCCTCCTCGGCCACCTCTCTGTCGGGCTCGGCGTGTTAGGGCTGTTCCTGCCGGTGATGCCCACCACGGTGTTCCTGCTGGGGGCTGCCGCGTGTTATGCGCGCGCCTCGGCGGGGTTCTACAACCGGCTCCTCAACAGCCGGGTCTTCGGCCCGATCATCGCGGACTGGCGGCACCACCGCTCGATGACCTGGAAGGCGAAGGCCTACGCGATCGGCTTCGTCTGGCTCGGGATCGGGGTGAGCGTGGTGGTTGTGAGCGCGCTCTGGCTCCGAGTGCTGCTGCTGGGCGTGGCGGTGGCGGTGACGGGGTTCCTGCTCCGGATCCGGACCCGAAATAGTTGAGCTG
>JBOHSH010000164.1:0-10191 GCA_050733195.1 Gemmatimonadales bacterium | reverse complement strand
GGCGAGGGCGGCGAGGGCGGCGAGGGGGATCAGGCGCAGGCGGGACACGGGGGCTCCGGGGGTGCGGTAGTGCTGAAAGATACCCCGGGGTCCACCATAACTGGGGCGAAGACCGGGGAGCGGTACCGAAGGAGTGCGGGGAGGGGCGGAAAGACGCCGAATCGCTCGGGGTTTGCCCTGCCGGCGCGAGCCGCTATCTTGCCTCTCCATGCTCGATGCCAAGATCGAGGCCGCGCTGAACGACCAGTTGCAACACGAGCTGGTGTCGGCGTATCTCTATCTGGCCATGGCGGCGCATTTCGAGGCGGCGAACCTGCCGGGCTCGGCGCGCTGGATGCGGAAGCAGGCGGGTGAGGAAGCGGCGCACGCAATGAAGGTGTTCGACCACATCGCGGACCGGGACGGGCGGATCACGTTGCAGGCGATCGCCCAGCCGCCCACCCAGTTCGCGAACACCGAGGACGTATGGAAGCAGGCGCTGGCGAACGAGCAGAAGGTGACGGGGGTGATCGGCGCGTTGTACGCGGCGGCGCAGAAGGCGGGCGACCACGCGACCGCGGCGATGCTCCAGTGGTTCGTCACCGAGCAGGTGGAGGAAGAGAAAACGGTGCGGACGATCCTCGAGCAGGTGCAGCAGATTGGGCAACAGAGCTCGGCGATGTTCTTTTTGGATAGGCACCTGGGGAAGGAAGCCGAGAAAGACTAGGCGGTAGACGGGTAGACGCCGAGTGGTTTGTAGGTTGCAGGTGGGAGGCAGACACGCCAGTAGCTCGAGACTTGGAGCCACTTCGCCGTCTGCGCAACTTGAAGCAGCCGGGTGAGTTCTTGAAGCGGGGCGGGGTGGGGTGGATGTGGAAGATCGGGACGTAGCGCAGTCCGGTAGCGCACCTGAATGGGGTGCGCGGGCGGCGCAGCCGCAGGTATTACCAAACGTTGTATCACGCGATGTTAGGGCGTCCTCGGGTAGTACCTAGCGTGAGAAAATCCCGCCAAAATAGCACGTTGTTACTCCAACTCTTACTCCATCAACTTCACCTCGTCCACGCGCGTTCGGGTGTGACGTCATTGGTGCGAGCTGGACCGGAATTGAACCCGCGACGCCCTGAACCCCATGCGAACCGTTAGGGGACCGAGTTACGACACCAAGTGGCACTCACGCGACGTCCTGGGCATCGGTGTCGTAACAGCGAGCCCAAAGATCAACCAAGTGTCGTGAGAGACTCACAGCAGAACTCACAGCGCGCGGCCCATTGAAAACAGCTCAGGGGGTCCTGCCCCTTTCCCCGAAGTCTGCCACCCCCTTTACGAGTTCTTAACGCGCTTCGCGCGATTCTTGAGACTATTCCAACGGCCGGATCTTTAAGCTCGAGCGTGGACGCCGTCATGCTCGGGATCGCCGTCGGGCCGTGAGGCTGGCATGAGCGTCTTCATCGACGGGGAGGCGCGACTCCTCTGCGTTGGATTCCACGTATGCCGCGGCCTATGCGGGGGGTGGCGCACATGTACGTGGTGCTCGCCATCGGCGGCGGTCAACGAATGCCGTTGCACGAGCTGCACGCACGCGCCGAGGCGGCGGCCCGCAAGGCGGTCGCTCTGGATGATTCTCTCGCCGAAGCGCACGCCGCGCTCGGTTTTGTCCGCAGCGTTCAGTTCGACTTCGGCTCGGCCGAGGCGCTCTTTGCGAATGGCGCGACGATGACGCCCTGGCACAGCTCGAGCACACGGGGTGCACGCTGACCCGCGCTTCGAGCGCCTGCGCAGACGTCTGGCCCTTCCAAAGCGGTAGCACCGCGAGGAGTCCTGTGCACGGAGCCACCGCTGGCTCCCGGGGGAGTCAAGTCTTCCGAGACGCCACTGTTGCTCTCCCGGGCGCTTACTGCTCGACGTGGAACAGCGTGCGGTTTGCGTTGACGTTCGCCACCGGCGCCGCACGATTCCAGTAATCGACGAATCCCTTCGACGCCGTCACACCCTCGAACACGCCGTCCGGCGTTCCAGCTAGGTGGCAGCTCACCGTGAGAGTCCCGCGGCTGCCGTCGCTGTAGGCGATTCGCAAGACGACGAGCCCCGGGCGCGCATCGGCCGCTTCGCCGACGAGATCGGTCGCGGCGCTGGGGAGCGAACCCGGTGCTTCCTCCCATCTCACGAGGCCCGTCACTTCATAGGTGCCGCTGCCGCTCCCCGAGGGGCCGGTGGTGGTCCACGTCCCGCCGCCGGTTACGGCGGACGTCGCACCGCCACTCGCCGGCGCCACGAACGTCCCAGACCCTGTAAGCGTGATCTGGGAGCCGTCGTTCGCCAAGGCCGACGCGCTGCCGCCCGGGCGCACGTTGAAATCGGTAGGAGGCGCGTTGCTGACGATGTCCCAGCGCACCTCGGTAGCGCCACCGGAAGCGCTGGCGCGCGCGTGGAGGTCGCCAGCATTCGAGGTACTGGGTGCCGAAGTCGGCTGGCGATCCTGGCAGCCCAGCACCAAGCCGGTCAACGCACCGACCAGTAGACCCCGTAACCACCGCTTCATCGCCCGTTCCATGAGGCCCTCCTTGCTACAGCAAGTCCACCGCTGTCAGGCGCGTCCCGCCGGCGCCACGCCTAGATGCCTTGAGCGTCCGGACAATCCGGTCACGGAGTCTGTTCGCTCCGCCGGTATCAGTCCTCGTCATGCTCGTCGTGCCCGCGCTGCAACTTCCGGACGACCCCCGTCACTGCGTTTCCCGGAGACAGGCTGAGCAGGAAGTTCTCGTGCCCTCGCTCGACGACGACAAATCGGCCGATGTCCTGCCCGGTCGCGGCGTTGATGAGTCGGCCGGTGCAGTCCGCATTGACTTCGTAGAAATCCGTGCGCGGCGGGTTGTGAATGATGGTCCCATTTCGACTGATCGTCTGGGTCACCTCGAAGCTCCCGGCGCCGTCGTAGTCGGCAACGCCCACGGCGGAGAGCGGGCCGGCGGGCGTTGTTCCGGTCCGGTAGAACCCATGGATCCCGTTCAGGGTGGCATTGCTGCAGGCTCGCAGCCCGACTTTCTTCTCGACTCCTCTGACCGTCTCGCCCGGCACCACGCTCAGGGTGAAGAGCTGCTTGCCTCGGTCGGTTAGGGCGAATCGAGCGACTTCCTGACCACCTACGAACAGCTTGCCGCTGCAATCCGCGCTCACCTGGTACTCACCGGTGCTCGCCTCCGGAGGGAATCCGGCCCGATTGACTGTCTGGGTCGAGCTCCACCTGCCCACGCCATCGTAGGTGACAAGCCCCACTGCGGCGAATGGGCCGGCGCCAGTCGTTCCGGTCCTGTAGAACCCGTAAGAACCCTGGAGGCCTGCATTGCTGCAGACCCGCTCCATTTCCCCGGCGCCGCTCGCTGAGCTGAGGAAGTTCGCCGACGACCGATCCCCTGGCGCCGATGGGGCGTCGCCTCTCGCGCACGCCGCAGCAAGACCTAGCAGGGCGGCGCTCGCGAGCGCCGTGATGGGTGCTGGCGTTTTCATAGCTTCTCCTTGGAGGTCACACCCGTCCACGTTTGCGCCCGGCCGCGACCACGTACATGGCGCGCGCCTTACTTCCGGCCCAACGCGGGCTGACCCGTTAAGGCGTTCAAGAAGAGAGGATTACACGAGCACCTCATCCGGGGGTAACGCGCTCCCCGGGGCGCGGTATGTTAGGGGCGGCTGGGTCGAGGACCTCTCATGGTAGTGCGCTTCGGATCGTTCGAAGTCGATCTTCGCGCCGGCGAGCTGCGCCGGCACGGGGTGAGGATCAACCTGCAGCAGCAGCCGTTTCGGGTCCTGGCGCTGCTGCTCGAGCGCCCCGGAGAAGTCGTGACGCGGGAGGAGCTGCGCCAGGCGATTTGGCCCGGCACCGCGTTCGGGAGTTTCGAAGAAGGCATCGACGCAACCATTCACAAGCTGCGCAACGCCCTCGGCGACTCGGCCGAAAACCCGCGATTCGTAGAAACCCTGCCGCGTCGCGGGTACCGATTCATCGCACCGGTAGATGGGAAACGGCGGCCGACTACCTCCAGGCGTATACGCTTCGCCTTGGCAGGGGGGTTGGCCGTTTTGGCCGCCGTCTCGCTCGTGTTGAGCTCCGGGGGGCTGCGCGGGCGCGGGCCGGGCAGCGCTACGGCCCCACGAATCCATTCTGTGGTGGTATTACCACTCCGCAATCTCTCAGGCGACCCCACGCAAGAGTACTTCGCCGACGGTATGACCGAGGCGCTCATTACAGACCTCGGTCGAACCGCCGGATTGCGCGTGATCTCGCCCACCTCGGCCATGCACTACAAGGGGACGCGCGAAACCCTGCCCGAGATCGCTCGGCGGCTCGACGTGGACGCGGTGGTCGAAGGAGCAGTGCTCCGGGCAGGCCCCCGCGTACGCATCACGGCGCAGCTCGTGGAGGCGTCGACCGACCGGCACCTGTGGGCCGGGACCTACGAGCGCGACCTGACAGATGTGCTAGCCTTGCAGGACGAAGTAGCCCGGGCGATCACGAACGAAGTGCGGAGCACGCTTTCACCCCCGGAGGAGAGGCGACCGGCCGGCATCCGCCAAGTGAACCCCGAGGCGTATGAAGCGTATCTGAGGGGTCGTTACGAGTGGAACGCGTGGACCGAGCAGGGTCTGAAGAGGAGCATCGCCTACTTCGAACAGACGGTTCAAAGGGACCCAGGTTATGCCCCGGCCTGGGCGGGGCTGTCGGACGGGTACCATCTCTTGGGCATGTTCGGCTTCCTGCCTCAAGAAGTGACATTGCCCAAGGCCAAGGCGGCGGCCCTCAAGGCGCTAGAGCTCGACGAGACACTTTCCGAGGCACACGTCTCACTCTGGGCCGCGCGGCTGCATCTAGAGTGGTCTTGGGCGGCTACGGAAACCGGGCTGCGGCGAGCCATTGCACTTGACCCGAACAACGCCATGGCTCACCAGTATTATGGCTATGTCCTGAGCGCCCTAGGCCGGTTCGATACGGCCGTTGCGGCAATGAGACGGGCGCTGGAGCTCGATCCGCTGTCTCCGAGCAAGCTGAACTCTCTTGCCGCCACCTTGTACCGCGCCGGTCGTTACGACGAAGCCTTGCGGTACTTCCGTGCGGTGCCCGACCCCGACGCCAACTCGGAAACACGACATCGCCGGATGGCGGCGATTTACGAGCGCAAGCAGATGCACCGAGAAGCCCTGGCCGAATTGCTGACGGCGCTGACCCTTGCGGGGAAGCAGGGCATCGCCGCGCTGGTTGAACGGGAATATCGTACGTCGGGTTACGCCGAGGCCAAGAAGGCCTTTCTCTGGGCGGATGTCAGGGAGACCCAAAGGCGCGCGGAGGGCCCCTATCCCCGACCGCGCGTGATCGATGTCGCAGCTGACTACGCCCTGCTTGGAGAGAAGGACAAGGCCTTTGAGTGGCTGGATCGAGCCGTTCGGGCGCGAGAAGGGAACCTGATGTACCTCAAAGTGGATGATCGCTTCGACGCTCTTCGGTCTGACCCCCGGTTCACGGCCGTCGTACGCCGACTGGGCTTCCCACCCTGACGGGACCTGCGACGTTTCCGGCCAAGTTTGGCTAGCGTCGGGCGACGCCTCCGCTCCCTTCCTTATCGCATCGTGACGAACGTGCTCTCTCCGATCGTCCGGTTGCCAGTCTCAGCGATCGCCAGAATCTCGATCTTATACTCAGTGCTCCGCCTGACCATGATGCACCTCCCTCGGAGTTGCTTGCGGGAGGCAGTCTAGGAGGCGCGGCTCAGCCGGAGTTCAGAGTTGGCTCAGGAGCAATTCAGCGTTCGTTCAGGGGGGAACGTCGGATCGTCCGGGCGGGCTCAGAGGGTCTCAGAAATCGTACCGCAGGGCGACCTGAAGCTGAAAGGCCGACTCGGTCTCCAGCGTGGTCCACTGCGGCGCGCTCGCGTCGAAGCGGAAGATGGGTTGGGCTGTGGCAGGCGATCCCGAGGTCTGGCCGACGTGCTCCAGGAGTGCCGGCGCCGCCACGCGATATCGTCCCCACTTACTGTTCAGCAGGTTCAGCACGTTGAAGATGTCGAGCTCCAACACGAGCCCTCGACCCGCGACGGGTATGGCTTGTCTTACCGACGCGATCGTGACGTGAGACCACGGCTCACGGCAGCTATTCCGCTCGACGATGCGTCCGCGTTGCCGGCGCAGGCAGTCGGTGCGTTGGATGGCTCTTTGGAACGCGGCCTGCTGCCTGACCACACGCTCCGCTTGTGCCTCCGGTGAATTGTCCGCGCCGGCCTCCTCCGACAAGCCGCTGAACCTGATCTCCGCGGTGTCCGAGGTGTTACGCGGGACGTAGATAGGATCGTTCTCGTTGGAGCCGTCCGAGTTAAGATCGCCGCGCCGTCCCGCGCCCCATGCGCGGTAGGTGAATGGGCTGCCTGACTCACCCAGATAGTAGAACGACACCCGGGTGGACCAGCCTTGCCAGGGAGCCGTGTACGTGCCACCGAGAACGACCCGATGGGGAATCTCGTAGAGCGAGGTCGCGAGCCTCAGATCCTCGTGACGACCCGAGACCGCGCGCGCACTTGACCAGGCGACGATGCCGCGCTGGCCGGCCCTCAGCGGCGTCTGGACATCACGGACGCGGGAGTACGTGTACGAAGCCGTCGCGGCCACGCCATCGGCGAATCGCCTCTCGATTCGCGCCGAGATCTGGTACGAACGGTTCCTCGAGGTGTTTCTGAGGTCGATCACTTCGGAGAAACCCGACCGCAACGCGGGGGCCGCCACGCCGCTGGAATTGATCGTGCCATACAGCACCCGCCCGAAACGATCAGTCGACTGCGGTCCCTGTAAGTTGAGATTGAAGAAGACGAAATCCGAAATGTTTCGTGTGATCAATGCTTCGCCTGTAAGGAGCACGCTCCAGGGCAGCTGCCGCTCGTACGCAAGCGACGCTCGCAACGTCTGCGCCATGCGTAGGCGGCGATCGAGCAGGTCCACGTCGCCCATCGGAGCCGTGGCGAGTCCGGATCCATTCGCGCAGGTCGTGGGCGCCGAGCGGATATCGGGCACGAACGCCGGCGGCGGACCCAGATCCGTCGCCAGGTCTCCACAGCGAAGCACACCGATGCCTACGCCGTAGTTGTAGAGCGCGGAGTGAGCCCAGAGGAGCGGGGGGCGCCCGGTGAAAACCCCCACGCCGCCGCGCACTTGGTCACGGCCCTCCCTGAACACGTCCCAGGTGAATCCCAGGCGGGGAGACAGGTGCACACGTTTGCTCGGCACTGCATCAGTGCGCCGCTGGAAGATCGAATCCACGGCGGGGTTGTACGGCGCGCGCCCGTCGATCGCCAACAGGTCGGCTCGGACCCCCAAGGTGATCTGGAGGCGCTCGCTGACGCGCCACTGATCGGCCGCATAGGCCGCGTACTGTGCGCCGGGGATCGGGAAGTCGACGCTGCCGAAAACCCTGCGGAGCTCGTAGCGATCGGGGATGCCCAGGAGAAGCGAATCGAGGCTCGTGAACGTCCAGGTGCCGTAGGACCCGATCAAGCCACGACGTCCCAGTCGGAAGCGTTCCGCTTCCAGACCCAGCGTAACCACATGAGCCACGCCGAACGGGAGCGTGAGATTCTCCTTGATCGCCAGGGTCCACGACTCATCGGACATTCCTTGAGCGGAAGGGTGCGTTCCGGTATTGAGCGTGACCAGGCCGCCGCTCGTGCTGGGAACTGCGACCCGTACCACCGGCTGTTTGACGGGCGAAAGCCAGAGGCCCCACTCCGGCCGATACGAGACCAACAGCTCGTTGTGGCCACCGCCGGCGCGGCGCAACGCCGTGTGCAGCTGCAGCGCCGTCATCCGCGACTCGAACCGCTGCTTCAGCTTGAAGCTCGAAAGGGAGAACGTGTCGCGCGCTGTTCGCGAAAAACTGGTTCGTTCCGTTCGGATGTGGTTCACCAAAAGGATGGCGCGGGATTTCCACTCCGGAATCGCTACGTCGAGGCGAGCAAACACGTTCGTCAGCGGGTTCCCAGTCTGCACCTGGCCGGGAGAGCCCGCCGCCAGTCCGTATCCGCTCATGATCGAGTCGAAGCGCGCCAGATCCGCCGCGTTCACGGGGACCGGCGGCATGGCGGCCGACGATTGGCCCAGGTAGGGTCCTTCCGCCGGCGACGTCAGGCTCTGGAGTTCCGGCGCGACATAGAAGTGCATCCGGTCGCGCAGAAGAGGCCCACCGAGCGAGAAGCCATACTGCACTCGCTCGTACGGCACGATCGGCGCCAGATCGCCACGGCGCGCCAGCCGGTCATTTCGGAAGTAGGCGAAAGCGGAGCCGTGTGGCTCGTTCGTGCCCGATCTTGTCACGGTGTTGATGAGCGCGCCCGCGAAATCGCCGTAGCGGACGTCGTAAGGCGCGAGCAGCACCTGATACTCCCTTACCGCCTCCAGCGGCACAGACTTGCCGCCGAGGAGCGCCAGCGAGCTGTTTCCACTGACGAAGCGCTCCGGCGCGCCATTGATCAGGAAGCTGTTGAACCGAAACCCCACACCGCCCCCTGACAGTCCGCCGGACGACAAGCCGATCTTGGTCGAGATCTGCGGCACCAGACGAACGAAATCGTAGAGATCCCGGTTGAGCGTCGGCAGCCGGTGTAGCAGGGAGTCCGTGACAGTGGTCGCGGTCCCGCCGTGAGTGTGTCCCCGTGATGCGTCGGGGGAGGCGATGACGGATAACCCCCCCAGCGGGATCGCCAGCGGCTGCAGTACGAATCGCAGCTCAAGCGGCTCGCCGAGGGCGAGGAACAGCGGCCCGCCTTGGGCCGGGAGGAAGCCGAGCCGCCGAACGGTGATGGTGTAAGGGCCCGCCACCTCGAGGCCCGAAACCAGGAACCGTCCGTCCCGCGCGACCGTCTCGACGGCGAACCCGGTGGCCGTGTTCACCACGCGCACCTGCGCCCCGTCGACGCTGCCGCCATCGGCCATCTGGACGCTGCCGCGAATGGCCGTGGTCGCGACACCTTGTGCCAGGAGCGCGCGCCCGACGGGCGCAAACCACGCGAACATGCCGATGGCCGCCATTAGGCCGAACAAGCGCAGCTCGCATCGTATCGGGTGCATGGTCGCTCGAAGCACGCAAGGCCGGTCCAGCGGCAACTTAGCCTCTGAGCAGGCGGGCGACAGTACCCGAGAGGACCGCACGAAACAGGCGGGCGCCCGCATCTCCTGGCGGTCCTCACCCCGCCCCCGGCTTACGCGACCCGGGCCTGCGGCAGCGCTTCAGCAGGCGGCGGGTCCCATTCGTTCGGCCCACCCGACAAATCTACGACCCAGTCACCGCGCACACACTGTTCGAGGTCCTTGTCGTTCGCCCAGATGCAGACCTTCTGCACTCCCTCGTCTTGTGCGACGAGGTGAGGCTGACCGCGCTGGCCGTCAGTTCTCCCTCCGCTTGCCCCATGTCCAAGGCGCCGCCCTGAGCATGCCTGTCATGAGAGAAGGGTCTGGATATCTCGGAGTGCACTGACTTCACCCGCACTATTCGTTGTGCAAGCTAGTGGGGAGATATCGGTGCACGCGCTGGTGCGCGTGCCCCGATCCTCCCCAACCCGCCCAGGTAATGTCCTAATCTTTCTGTAAAAGTGAAAGCGGCGTGAGTACCTTCTCGGGAGTTCCTGGACCCGAGGCCCCGTGTGGGCAGAAAGGACGTCACGCCGCCATGCCGAAGATACCCCCGAGCGCCCGCCTGCGCGAGGAGATCGCCGCGTTCCTCAAGAACACCAGCTCCGTCGAGTCCGGCGCCGCCGCGCTCTCCGAGCTTGTCCAGCTCGCCACCGCCCGCCTCGTGCAGGAGGCGCTCGAGCAGGAGCAGACCGACTACATCGGCCGCGACCGCTACGCCCGGACGCCGGGGCGCGGGAAGCGCAACGGCTACGTCCCGGGCCACCTCGAGACGGCCGAGGGGCGCGTCGGCATCGCGCTCCCCCAGGTCCGGGAGGCGGGGCAGCCCTACCGCTCGGCGCTCTACGACTTCCTCCGCGGGCATTCCGACGTCGTCCAGACGCTCGCGGTCGAGATGTACGCCCGGGGGCTCTCGACCCGGGACATCGCGGCGGCCTTCACCGATGCGACCGGGGCGTGCCTGCTCTCGAAGTCGGCGGTGAGCGAGTTGACGGAGACGTTGTGGGCGGAGTACCAAGCGTTCGCCGAGCGGGACCTCAGGGAGGTGGACGT
>JBOHSH010000163.1:0-52065 GCA_050733195.1 Gemmatimonadales bacterium | reverse complement strand
ATGCTCCCGAGATCCGAGTTTGGCTGGGCTTTTTCGAGCGCCGACCTTATCAGCAGGGAACGTGCTGGCCGACGGGCACCGCGCCCGTACTGCTCAACCCCTGTTGATTGCAGTGCTTAGCCCGTTTCGAAGGTCTCCCCTTGGGCCTTCGGCGTTCTGTGGTGTGGTCCCGGTGCCACGCCCCGTTGCGGTTCCGCCTTCAGGTGATGTGCGGAATCGGCATGGGGCCTCCTCACCTGAGAGAGCAAGCGAGATCTAATGGGATCAGGCGAGGCTGAATCTCACTCAAGAAATGAAGAACTTCAAGGGCTCATAATGCCTCAGCGGCAAGTTATTTCCGGCGAGACATTTGCATGAGAATTAGACAGCCCTTAAGCTCACGCGGGACCGATCGTGGACGCTTTCCTCGCTCGGGCTGATTCGCGTAAGTTGTTGTGGTGTTTCGCCTTGGTTTAGCGCGGCTCATGCAGGCAGGCCCGAGTGCAGACAGACGCGCTCTGCCTCGGCGACCACAGCCATGGGGTGCAAAATGTGTGATCTACACCACAGTCCGGTCCCCCATGCGTCACAGAATGGGCACTTGACCGGACGGCGACCTCGGAGTGGACGGGTATCAGGCGACTCATGAGTGACGGCAGGGTGAGCGGGCCCGGAGCGACGATGCCGCTCGTTCTCATCGCCAACGACCAGGAGTGGTCCGCCCGCTCCCTCGAGAGCCTCCTCTCGGCGGAGGGGTACGCGGTCGCGCGGGCGTTTACGGCGGCCCAGGCGCTTCAGCGCGCCCTTACTACCGAGCCGGACCTCATCGTGCTCGACCGGCAGATGCCGGATCTCGACGGGGTCGAGATCTGCCGGCGCCTCCGGGCCGAACCGCGCATCGGGCCCGCCGTGCCGATCATCATGACCACGGCGGGGCAGGCGGGTCGGGCGGAGCGGCTCGAAGCCCTCCGAGCCGGCGCCTGGGACTTCCTCACCCAGCCGTTCGACGCGGAGACGATCATGCTCCGGGTCCGGAGCTTCATCGCCGCTCGTCTCGCGATGAAGGCGGCGCGGGAGGCGGGACTCCTCGACGAGAGCACCGGTCTCTATACGCCGCAAGGGCTGGAGCGCCGCGCGAAGGAGATCGTCTCCCAGGCGCTTCGCACCGGCCTGCCGGTCGTCTGCCTGGTCTTCGGGCTGGATGCCCGGGCGATCAACGGCAACGGATCGGCGGATCTCGCCGCCGCCGTCTCGACCTTCTTCCGTTCGCAGGGACGTCGGGCGGACGCCGTGGGCCGGCTGGGCCCGCTGGAGTTCGGCGTCGTGGCCCCGGCCACGTCTCCCGATGGCGCGGCCAGACTGCTCGAGCGGATCGAGGCGTCGCTCCCGACGATGACCTCTCCGGGGCGAGGGAGCGGAGCCAGGCTCACGCTGCGAGTGGGCTACGCCTCCCTCGCGGAATCGGACCGCCCCGAGCCGGATGCGGCCGAGATCATCACCCGCGCCGCGGTCGCGATGCGGGCCGACCTGACAACGGAAGCGCGGCCGGTCGCCTGACCCGCCGCGCTCGCGTTCGCCCACCCACCTCCCAGCGCTAGCTCGTCGTGCGGCCCGATCCGGCCGGCAGCTGCGCATCCCTCGTTCCGTGCTCCAGCTCGTCCTCGGACGCGTAGCCGTAGCTGTAGGAGTAGTACTTGTACGCGCCCATCCCGGTGCGGACATGGTTCAGCACCGCGCCCAGCATGCGCACCGGAAGCCGGTCGAGAATCCGGAGCTTTGCCTCGGCCATCTCCCGGTCCGTCTCCCCGCTGCGCAGCACCATGAGCATGTGGCCGGTCACTGTCCCCATGACGAACGGATCGATCCCGGCGCCGAGCGGCGGGCTGTCCGCGATCACCACCTCGAACTTGGCCCTCAGCTGGGCGATGAGCTCGGCCATGCGGGCCGAGCCCAGCAGCTCCGGCGCGTTGTGGCTCCGCGTGCCGCAGGGGATCAGCGAGAGCTGGCGGTGTGAAGTCGGGCGGATGATCTGCTCGAGCGTCGCGGCGCCACGGAGATAATCCAGCAGACCCGGGCGGCGCTCGACCCCGAAGGTCCGGTGCAGCTCGCCCCGCCGCGTATCCGCGTCGAGGACGAGGGTCCGATACCCCGCCTCCGCGAACGAGAGCCCGAGGTTCGAGGCCACGAGGGACTTGCCGTCACCCGGACTCGGGCTCGAGACGGTGAGGCAGACGACGTTCGCCGGCCCGTAGGAGTGGGCCAGGTTGAGCCGGATCGAGCGGAACGCCTCGACTACCTGGGCCGTCTCCTCGGCGTCGCTCGCGCCGCCGGGCCGGATGCGGGGCAGGACCGGGATCACGCCCAGAATCGCGAGCCCGAGCTCATGGGTGGCCTGGTCGGGGTAGCGGAACCGCTTGTCGAGCCGGTCGAGCAGCAGGGCCAGTCCGAGCCCGAGACCGATGCCGCCGGCGAGCGCCACCAGGAAGAGCTTGGTCGCGTTGTTCTTGTTGGGCCGCGTCGGCGCCACGGCCTCGTCGAGGATCCGAACGTCGGGAATGGCGCTCAGCTCCGCGAGCCGGGCCTCCTCGAACCGGTTCTGAAGGGTCTTGAAGAGGACATCGGCGCTCTGCATGTCCCGCTGCAGCCGGGCCTCGGTAATGGCCCGCACGGGAATGCCGCGGAGCTCGGCCTCCGAGCCGCCCATCCGGGCTACCAGGTTCTGCTCCTCGATCTGGAGCTGCCTGATCAGTGCCTCGACGTAGAGCGGAACCGTCGTGGAGCGAATCGTATTGATCTTCTCCTGCACGTCCTTCACCGGCTTGTACTCGGGCGTGTACTTCGTGAGCAACGCTCGAAGATCGGCTTCGGCGGTGGAGAGCTCGGTCAGGACCTGCGAGAGCGCGGTGGCGCCCCCCACCGCGGGGATCGTCCGGAAGGCGTCCACCGTGGTCTCGTTCCGGCGGAGCCGGCCGAGAACGTCCTCCAGGGACTTTCGGTCCCGCCGGAGGCCGTCGAGTTGCACCCGCTGCTGGAAGTAGGCGTTGAAGGCGGTTCCCTGGGTCATGTCGAGGCCCGGAATCACCGCCACGTTTTCCTTGGGCTCGGTGACGGTGCGAACCCGGAACGACTCGAGCGCCTGCTCCGCATTGCGGAGTCGGCCCTCCTGCTGGGAGAGCTGGTCGCGCAGCACCGCGGTGAGCTCGGTGAGCTTCTTCCGCTTGAGGTCGGCCGCCACCGCGAAGAACTGGCGCTGCAGCGCGTTCATGGTCCGCGCACCGCGCTGGGCGCTCCCGTCGGTCAGGTTGAGGCGGATGAAGTTGCCGTCCTCGTTCATCCGGCTGTTGAGCCGGGCGTTCAGCTCGACCGAGGCCTCACGGGGCGTAATCACCGTGAACTGCATCTTGAGCTCAGGCGTCAGGAGCTTGCGCGGCGGCAGCCACTTGAACCCGGCCTCCCGCCCGATAGAGTCGCCCGCCTGGCCGGCTCCGACCTGCCGCCCGTCGCGGGTCTTGAGGGTGTACCGGCGACCGGCCTCATCCACGGTGAGGACGAACTGCCCGGGAGCGAACCGCTCGCCGAGCTCGAAGCCCTGGAAGACGCCGAGCGGTGAGCCGGACCCCGGCTTCAGGTACAGGCGGATCTCCTTCACCACCGGATCCAGCACGACATAGGTGCGCAGGAGCTCGAGCCAGCTGAAGCTCGACAAGAGCCCCGGCGCCTGAATGGGGCCGGTACCCCGTCCGCCGCCTCCTTCGATCCACACCGTTCCGACGATGGTGTACTGCGGCCTGAGAATCTTGGTCGCGACGAAGCCACCCACGACCCCGAGACCCGTACAGAGCGCGATGAGCCACGCGAACCGGCGCAGCGCGGCGATGATCCGGGTGAACTGGTTGGCACCCGGCTCTGGAGGCGGGGCGGCCGCCAGGGCCGTTACAGCGCCGGGTTCCAAGGTGCCGACCTCACCCCGCTGGGGCAGGGCGACATCGGATCGGTTCGGGACCAGGGGACCACTCATGCAGGCCTCGCAAGGAGTTCCGCCCAATCAGATGCCGCCGCGAGCCGGCAGGGCGACAGGCGACAGGCGATCGGGCAGGGGAGAGTCGCACGACCCCGATGCAAGCGCAATACCGCGGCACGCAACGGGTGGAGCGTCGGCGCCCCGTGGGAGGTGCGCCCGTATTGATGGATACATGCAACTGGGGTATTGTCAGTACGCAACATAGGCGAAATCCCTGTCTTACTGGCCCTACGCAATCGGGTTCGCCGCCGTTGGATACCGATGCCCCGACTCAACGGTTGTTTCGCCGTCGCGGCATAGATTTCGCTTCCCCGCGCTGGGTGTCCTGACGCCCCAAGTGGATAACCATGAAGACGCCGAGCGCCGCAGAAACGACGCGTGACGGGACCGCGGACCCGACCGGTCCGGGGACTCGGGACCCGTTGTCGATTCCCGACGGCGTGAAGTCGAGTATCCGGATCCTTCTGGTGGACGACGAGCGCACGCTCCGGGAGAGCTGCGCCAGCGTGCTCCAGATGGACGGGTACCATGTGACCCTCACGGGTCGCGGGGAAGAGGCCCTCGACCTGGTCCGCAACCGGCGCTTCGACATCGTGCTCGTGGACCTCTACATGGCGCAGGTCTCGGGGCTCGAGATCCTGCGGGCAGCGCTGGCCGCCAACCGCGACACGATCGTCGTGGTCATGACGGGCAATCCCAGTGTCACGACGAGCATCGAGGCTCTCCGGGCCGGGGCCTGGGACTATCTGCCCAAGCCGTTCTCGGCGACGCATCTCCAGGTGCTGATCGGCCGGGCCTCGCACGCGGTGATGGTGAACCGCGAGGCCAGCGAGCTCCGCCAGCAGGTGCTCCAGCAGCACAGTCACAGCGAGACGATGTCCCTCATCGGTATCTCGCCGCTGTTCCGCAAGGCGGTGGAGCTGGCCCGGAAGGTCGCGCCGACCGACGCCTCGGTCTTCATCAGCGGCGAGAGCGGCACGGGCAAGGAAGTCATCGCCCAGTTCATCCATCAGCACAGCCGCCGGACCAAGAAGTCCCTGGTCGCGATCAATTGCGCCGCGCTGCCCGAGCCGCTCCTCGAATCGGAGATGTTCGGCCACCGGAAGGGAGCCTTCACCGGAGCGGACCGGGACAAGCCGGGGCTGCTCGAGACCGCGAACGGGGCCACCCTCTTCCTGGACGAGCTCACCGAGATGCCGCTCGCCCTGCAGGCCAAGCTGCTCCGGGTGATTCAGGACGGCGTGGTCCGGCGGGTGGGTTCCGAGACGACGGACGCCCAGGTGGACGTCCGGTTCATCTCGGCCACCAACCGCGATCCCCAGCAGGCGGTCGAAAGCGGACTTCTTCGCGGCGACCTCTTCTACCGGCTCCGCGTCGTCCCGATCACGCTCCCGCCGCTTCGCAAGCGGCAGGAGGACATCCCGCTCCTGGCCAATCATTTCCTGACCCATTACTGGCACCGTCACCGCCAGATGCCGGACCGGGCGCCCCGGCTGAGCGAGGAGAGCATCGCCTTCCTGCGCTCCCGGCCCTGGCGGGGCAACGTCCGGGAGCTGCAGAACGTCATCGAGCACACGGCGGTGCTGGTCGAGCCGGAGCAGGTCATCCAGCCCGACGACATTCCGCTCTACGACGACAACACCGGTGGCGCGCCGGTCGAGCGACCCGTCGAGCCGGTGCATTCCGGCGAGCCGTATCATGTGGCCAAGGAACGGGTGGTCGCCCAGTTCGAGCGGCAGTACCTCGCGGCTCTCGTCGAGCGGGCCGCCGGGAACATGTCCAAGGCAGCGCGCCTGGCCGGCGTGGACCGCACCACGCTCTACCGCCTCATCGACAAGCACCAGCCGCTCCGGAGCCAGGTCGAGGACGCCCAGGCGTGACGGCCGATGGGTCCCACCGGCTGGCCGCCGTGCTCCGCTCGGCGGCGAGCGAGCTGACGGCGGAGTGGGAGACCTCTCTGCGCGTGGACGCGGCCTCGAGCGAGGAGGTGGCGCGCCACGCCGACGAGGTGGCCGGCGCGATTCTCCGGCAGGCCGGCATCGATCCTCCCTCCGACACCATCATTTCGCCCTCTCCGCTCGGCCGCCGCGTGCTGGCGCGCCTGCGGCACCGCTGCCTCGACGTGCTGGCGCGGGAAGCGCCCTCGGCGGAGGGAGCGGAAGTGGTCCGGCTGCTCCAGGCCTTCGAGATGGTGGCCGACCAGCTCGAGGCCGACTGGCGCGAGCGGTTCAGCGACCGGCTCTCGGGGCCCGACGGCCTGGAGCTCGTCGTGGAGCTGGCCCACGATCTCCGGTCGCCGCTGACCTCGATCCTGTTCCTCGCCGAGACGATGAAACGGGCCCGAAGCGGCCCGGTGACCCCGCTGCAGGAGCGCCAGCTCGGGCTCATCTACAGCGCCGCGTTCGGGCTCTCTTCCGTGGCCAGTGACGTCATCGAGCTGGCACGCGGCGGGGACCGCCTCGTGGATCTGGATCCGCTGCCGTTCTCGGTGATCGACATCCTCGAGTCGGTGCGCGACATCGTGCAGCCGATCGCCGAGGAGAAGGCGCTCGAAGTGCACATCGCCCCGCCGGCGAGGCCGACGCGCGTCGGACATCCCGTCGCCCTCTCGCGGGTCCTCCTCAACCTGACGACCAACGCGCTCAAGTTCACCGACGAAGGGCATGTCGAGGTCATCGCGACCGAGCGGGACGGCACCGCCCTCGAGTTCTCGGTGCGCGACACCGGCCGCGGCATCCCTGCCGCGTCGATGGAGATGCTCTTCGAGCCGTTCCGGCGGCGCCAGCGCGAGCGGGACTACGCCTTCTCCGGATCGGGCCTGGGCCTGTCGATTTGCCGGAAGCTCGTCGAGGCGATGCACTCGGAGCTCCGAGTGGACACCGAGGCGGACCAGGGCACGCGCTTCCACTTCACCCTCGACCTCCCGCTGCACGACCCCGGGACCTTCCTCGGCGGGTAGCTCCGAGTCATGGCCACGCTGCTCCACGTCGTCGGTGCCCGACCGAACTTCATGAAGGTCGCCCCGGTGCTTCGCGCGGGCCGGGCCGCCGCCGGCGTCCGGCAGGTCCTGGTCCACACGGGGCAGCACTACGACATCGCGATGAGCGAGGCGTTCTTCCGGGATCTCGACCTGCCCGAGCCGGATGCGAATCTGGGCGTCGGCTCGGGCACCCACGCCGAGCAGACCGCGCGGATCATGCTGGCGATCGAGCCGGTGCTCGATCGGGAGCGTCCCGACTGGGTGGTGGTCTACGGTGACGTGAACTCCACCGCCGCCGCCTCCCTCGTCGCCGTGAAGAAGGGAATGCCGGTCGCGCACGTCGAGGCGGGTCTCCGGAGCCGCGACCCGGAGATGCCGGAGGAGATCAACCGGATCGTCACCGATCACGTGGCCGAGCTCCTGCTCACGCCGAGCCGGGACGCCGACGACAATCTTCGGGCGGAGGGCATTCCCGCGAGCCGGATCCGCCTGGTCGGGAACGTCATGGTGGACACGCTGCTCCATCTCCGCGAGGCGGCACGCCGCCGGCGGACGGCGGAGGCGCTGGGCGTGGCCGGCGCACCGTACGCGTTCGTCACGCTGCATCGTCCCTCCAACGTCGACGCGGCCGGGACCCTCGGGGAGCTGCTGGCGGCGCTGGACGATCTGGGCCGGAGGATGCCGGTGATCTTCGCGGTTCATCCGCGGACCCGGGCGCGGATCGCGGAATTCGGGCTCCGGGAGCCCAACGGCGCGGTTCGGATGCTCGACCCGCTCGGCTACCTCGAGACGATCGGCTTGCTGGACGGGGCGGCGCTGGTTCTGACGGACTCGGGTGGCATCCAGGAGGAGACCACGGTGCTCGGGGTGCCCTGCCTCACGGCTCGCCCCACGACGGAGCGCCCCATAACGGTGACGGAAGGCACCAACCGGCTCGTCCCCTCTACCAGGGACGGGATCGCCGGAGCCGTAGAGGAGGTTCTGGAAGCCCGCTCTCAGGGCCGGTTTCGGGCGGCAAAGCCCGAGGGCTGGGACGGACATGCCGGGGAGCGGGTGATCGCCGAGCTGGTGCGGTCTCTACCGAAAAACGCTCCAAGTCCTTAAATTTCATCGCTGTGCGGGGCCGGCCGGATGCCGGTATCCCGCCGGAACTCGAAGCAGCGACCCCGCCCGGTGGGCTCCCGACCGAGTTCCTTGACCGCAGCGAGCGGTCCGGGAAGCGGCAGGAGCTCCGATTGGGGCGGGGCGCGGGAAAGAAAACACGTGAGTCACCCCATACTGCGGGCCAGCCGTCAGGCCGTCCCCGCGCCCAGTACCCCCGCGCCGGCCCATGTTGCGCCGCACGCGGCCCTTCTGATCGACTTCGACAACGTCACCCTCGGCATCCGGAGCGACCTCACCAAGGAGCTCCGGACCCTCCTCAACTCGGACATCATCCGGGGCAAGGTGGCGGTGCAGCGGGCCTACGCCGACTGGCGCCGGTATCCGCAGTACATCGTGCCGCTGTCGGAATCGTCGATCGATCTCATCTTCGCTCCGGCGTTCGGCACCAACAAGAAGAACGCTACGGACATCCGCCTCGCGGTCGACGCCATCGAGCTCGTCTTCACCCGACCGGAGATCGGGACCGTGATCCTGCTCTCCGGCGACAGTGACTTCTCGTCGCTCGTGATCAAGCTCAAGGAGTACGGCAAGTACGTGATCGGGGTCGGGATCCGCGAGTCGGCGAGCGACCTGCTGATCCAGAACTGCGACGAGTACTACTCCTACTCGGACCTCGCCGGGCTGACCCGCGAGGCCGACGTTCCCTCGGCCCAGCGGGACCCGTGGGAGCTCGTGGTCGAAGCGGTCGAGCAGATGTCGAAGAACGGCGACGTGATGCGGTCGGATCGCCTGAAGCAGGTCATGCAGCAGATCGATCCCAACTTCGACGAGCGCAACGCCGGCTTCAACCGGTTCAGCAAGTTCGTGACGGTGGCCGGCGAAAAGGGACTCATCCGGGTCACCAAGCTCGAGAACGGGCAGTACGAGGTCGCCTCGGCCAGGTCGGCGCCGTCCCGGCCGCCGCGACACGAAGGCCAGGTCAAGACCGCGACTCGACCCGAGCGCCCGGCCAAGGCGGCGGCGCGCCCCGAGCCGGAAGAATCCAGGGAGCGCGAGGAATCCCGCCGGGGCCGCGGGCGCGGCCGGGGACGGGGACGAGGTCGGGGGGAGGACCGTCGGGAACGCGAGCCGGCGGTGGAGCGCGAGGTGGAAGCGCCCGTCGCCCGGGAGGGCCAGCTCTCGCTGGCCGGGGCATTTCAGCTCCTGACCCGGTCGCTGGGAGAGCTGCCCGCTCCGGTGTCGCACGAAGTGCTCCGGGCCCGGATGGCCGCAATCCATGGTCGCGAGGATCCGCTCCTCGATCCGCCGAGATTTCTCCGGCTCCTGCGCCAGGCCAACGACGCCGAGGTGGCGGACGTGCGCCAGCTGGACGAGAACACCTTCGAAGTCTCGCCCCATCGGACGGACCTCGCGCTGGCCCGGTCCTATACGACGCCTGTGCAGCAGATCGAAGCGGCGGTCGTGCAGGGGAACGGCACGGGTGAGGCACCACCGCCCGGGGCCACGGGGGAGTACTCGACCCGGCTGCTCCGATTCAGGCGCGGGTCCCGGGCACCCCTTCGCTCGTCCGACATCCCGTTGATCGGCGTCGTGAGCGTGGACGAGGAGCCGGGCCTGCCTGCAGCCGGCGCGGCTCCCGAGGAGGAGCCGACGGCGGAACGGCCCGCACGCGCCAGGAGCGGCGGAAGCCGCCGCGCCAGGAAGCCGGCGAGTGCCGCGGCCTCCGAGGCCCCGCCGGTGGTCCCGGTCGCCGGGGAGCCGATCGTCAAGCGGCGCGGTCGCGCGCGGAGCCCGAAGAAGCCCGAGTGAAGCCGCTTCCGCTCTCGTTCTTCCGTCGCCCCGTGGACGTCGTCGCTCGTGACCTCCTCGGGGCGACGGTGCGTTCGCGTCTCGGCGGGCGTCTCACCGCCGGTGTGATCGTCGAGGCGGAGGGGTATCTCGGCCGGGACGACCCCGCCTCGCACGCCTACCGGGGGCGGCTCCACGACGGGAACCGCTCGCTCTACGGCCCGGCCGGCACGTGGTACGTCTACCGCTCGTACGGCATTCACTGGTGTGCCAACCTGGTGTGCAATCCCGCCGGCTCCGGCGGCGCCGTGTTGCTCCGGGCGGTGGTGCCGGTCGCAGGACTCCCGACGATCCGGGCGCGCCGGGCCGGCGTGCCGGAACCGCGGCTCGCCGACGGGCCCGGCAAGCTCTGTCAGGCGCTCGGCATCACCCGCGCGCTCGACGGCGCGGCCATGCCCGGTTCGGCGGTTCTGGTGGGGGAGAACGGCGCGCGGATGGAGGGCTCGATCCAGGTGACGCCCCGCATCGGGATCACGCAGGCCGCCCACTGGCCGCTCCGGTTCCTGCTCCTGCCCGACCGCAGGACGGCTCAATCCGCCTGAGCGGCCTCGAGCGCCTTCCTGGTCCTGCCGGCGATCTCATCCCAGTCGTAGCTCCGCGCGTGGGCCCGGATGGCGTCCGGGTCGAACCGGCGTTCCCGAACCCGCGCAAGTGCACCGGTGAGGCCGTCGGGCTCCCCGGGCTCGTAGAGCATGCCGTACTCGGGTCCGATCACGTCCTCCAGATACCCCATACGCGGGGCCACCACCGGGCGGCCGAAGCTGATCGCCAGCATCGCGGCGCCTGACGTCAGGATCTCCCTGTAGGGCAGCACCACCGCGTCGCAGGCATTGAGGTAGAGCTGGAGATCCTCGTCGGGCACGCGTCCCGCCAATACCCGGATCCGCCCGTCCTGTGGTGCTGCCCTCGCCCGGACCTCGCGGAGGTACGCCTCGGACTGGAATTGCCCGCAGATGAGCAGCGTCGCGTCGCCCTCGGTTCGTCCGAAAGCGTCGATCAGCCCCACGAGGTTCTTGTAGGGCTTGCAGAGCCCCACGAAGAGATAGAGGTAGGTCGCCTCGCCGATTCCGGTCCGAGCCCGCGCCTCGGCGCGCGAGACGACGTTCGGGTAGGCGTCGATGAAGTGGCCGTGGTCGATGATCGACGTCTTCCCGCCGGCCCTCGGGAATCGGGCGGCGAGCACCCGCGCCGCCGTCGGCCCGTGCACGAAGATCACCGAGGCCAGGCCGATCATCGCGTGCCGCACCAGGACGTCGAAGGCCACGCTGATGCGGCGGCCCCGGTCGTGCGGCATGAGGTTATGAGCGGTCCAGGCAATGCGCTTGCCGGCGAGCCGGATGATGAGGAGCGTGGCGAGGAAGCGAACGAGCTTCCACGCCGTCGCTACGAGGTCGTCGCGGCGGGCGTAATGGAGGGATGGCCAGTGAAAGTGGAACCAGTCGATCTCGCTCACGTGCCGCAGCAGCCAGGTGATCGAGCCGTCGCCGGGCACCACCCGGACGCCCGCGCGCTCGAGAGCGGCGTAGAGGGCGTCGAGGTACGGCCCCCGGCGTGGATAGGCGGCGAGCGTCAGCATGCGAAGGGCGTAATCGACGAAGGGCGATTGCCGAAAGCAAGACGGGGGCCGCGGCTCGCTCCGCGACCCCCGCCGGGTAGAGCTGCTACGGGGCGACTAGTAGCCGCCGCCGGTGATCTCCTGCTTGGCGCGCCCCAGCGACACGCGGACGCCGCCCATCAGGCTGTGGCTGGTCCCGCGGGTCAGGTTGTTCACCAGCACCGGGAAGTCGGTCCGCTGGTCGAGGACGTTGCTCTGGTTCGGCGAGGTGCCGATCTGGTACTGGCCGAAAAGGGCGACGCCGCCGGCCCGGACCTGCACGCCGGCGGTGAAGTGGAGGAAGCCGGTGGTCGAGACTTCCTGAGCCAGGAACTGGGCCACCGCCGCCTCCGCCTCGTCCACGAAGGTTCCGGTGAGCTCGGGGTTGATGACCTGCAGGATGCCGAAGCCGATCCCGAAGTAGGGTTGGGCCGCCCCCCGCACGGGGTAGCCCGTGAGCGTGAACGTGTAGCGGCGCAGGCGGTCGAAGTCGACGGTCGACTGGAGCACGCTGCCGTCCACGAAGACGGCGCGGAAGGCGGTCGGCTCGTTCTTGCCGAAACCTTCCTCGACGCTCAGCAGCAGGCCGGCGCGCCGCGCGACGACGCCGAGATGGACGCCGCCCGTCGGGATGCCGCTCTGGGTCTGGAGCTGGGTGCCGAAGAACATCGCGCCACCCTGGGCGCCGATGAACCACTTGAACCGCTCATCGCGGATCTTCGCCACGTCCGCACTTTCGGTGCGGGCCTCCTGGGCGCCGGCGGGAATGGCCGCCAGGGTCAGGAGTCCGAGGAGTGGGAGGACCGGGGAACGCATACGCATGGACATCCCTCCGAGCGGGTAGCGGAGTCCGGAACGTCGGGTTTCAGGAAACGGGAACACAGGGACCGAAGCCCCAGGTGTCGTGTTCTTGTGGCAAAGGGCGTGCTGGGGGAGGCTACCGGGCTGATAACTGCACGTAAGTGAAGTACCAATAATGGCTTACATGCAATGACGGCCAGACGGGAAGACGGGCAGACGGCCGGTCCGGTGCACAGAACAAGGCGGGAAGCGCCGTCCGCTGCATCCTGCGTGGCCCGACGGACTTAGATGAGACCCAGTCCCTGCCCGACCTTCCGGAACGCCGCGAGCGCCTGATCGAGATCGTCCCGGGTATGGGCCGCGGAGATCTGGCACCGGACCCGCGCGGTGCCGTGAGGCACCACCGGGTACCCGAACCCCGTCACGAAGATCCCCTCCTCGAGGAGGAGCTGGCTCATGCGGATCGCGTCGGCGGTCTCCCCGATGATGACGGGAATGATGGGGGTCTCGCCCTCGAGCGGCTTGAAGCCAAGCTCCCGGAGCCGCTCGCGGAAGTAGCGCGAGTTCTCCTGGAGCCGGGTCACCCGCTCGGGGTGCGCTTCGAGGAACCGGA
Source organism: Gemmatimonadales bacterium (assembly GCA_050733195.1). Classification (GTDB taxonomy): domain Bacteria; phylum Gemmatimonadota; class Gemmatimonadetes; order Gemmatimonadales; family GWC2-71-9; genus JABFSM01. The sequence goes on along the minus strand of JBOHSH010000163.1, from coordinate 39,125 downwards.
CGCTCGCCAGGGCGCTCGCCGCGACCGTGGCGGGGAGGGCATTGCTGAAGAGCTGGGGACGGGCCCGCTGGGTGAGGTAATCGCACAGCGCCTCGGAGCCGGCGACGAATCCTCCGGCGGCACCGCCGAGCGCTTTGCCAAGGGTGGAGGTGATCGCGTGGATCTCGCCGACCACCCCATGATGCTCCGCCGTCCCCCGGCCCGTGGCGCCGAGCACGCCGGTCGCGTGACTGTCGTCGACCACGAGGAAGGCCTCGTGCCGGCGGCATACCTCGAGCAGGGCGGGGAGATCCGCGATGGCTCCCTCCATGGAGAAGATGCCGTCGGTGATCACCATCTTCACCTCGCGGTCCTTCGCCGCGGAGAGCCGGGCGTCGAGGTCCGCCAGGTTCTTGTGCTCGTACACGCCGGTCTGGCACTTTACTATCCCCTTGGCGAGGCGGATCGCATCGATGATGGACGCGTGATTGAGCTGATCGCTCAGCACGAGGTCGCGGTCGGTCAGCACCGTCGCCGGAAGGGCCTCGTTGGCGCTCCAGCAGCTCACGAACGTGAGGGAGGCCTCGGTCCCGACCAGCCGGGCGAGGGCCGCCTCCACCTCGCGGTGAAGGGTGAAGGTGCCGCAGATGAACCGGACTGACGCCGTGCCGGCGCCGTACTGGTCGAGCGCCGCTTTCCCGGCGGCGATCACCTCGGGCTCCGCGGACAGTCCCAGGTAGTTGTTCGACGAGAGAATGACCACCTCGCCGCGGCCCTCCATGCGCACGCGGGGCGCCTGCGGGGTCAGGAGATGGTTGAGGGTCTTGTACACTCCCGTCCGGCGGAACTCGTCGAGCTGCGAGGCGAGACGGGATTCGAGCGGATGCATCACGAGCGGGCGCGTCACGCGGCGATCTCCAGAATGACTTTTCCGGCCTTCCCCTCCTTGATGACGGCAATGGCGTCGGCGATGTCCTCGAGGGGAAAGCGGTGGGTGACGACGGGGCGGGGGTCGAGCTGGCCCGTGCGCAGCAGCCGGCTCATCGTGTGCCAGGTGTCGTACATCTTGCGGCCGGTAACGCCGTAGAGGGTGAGCCCCTTGAAGATCACGTCGCGGGCGAAATCCACCTCCGTGGACACGCTCGGCGTGCCCAGCAGGTTGACCCGGCCGCCCACCCGCGCCGCGGCGAACGCCTGCCGGTGGCCGGCCGGATGGCCGCTCATCTCGCAGACGCGGTCCATACCGTCGCCGCCGGTGAGCTGCCGGATCCGGGCGAGCACGTCGTCACGGTTCGGATTGAGGGTGACGTGCGCGCCCATCGCGCGGGCGAGCTCGAGCCGCATGTCGTTGAGATCGCTCGCCACCACGAGCGACGCGCCCGCGGCCCGGGCCACGCCGCAGGCGAAGCAGCCGATCGGGCCGCAGCCGAGCACGAAGACCGTGCTGCCGACCACCCCGCCGCCCTCGAGCGCCGTGTGCACGGCGTTCCCGACCGGGTCCATGATCGCGCCCACTTCCATCGGGATGCCGTCGAGCTTCATCACGTTGGACGCCGGCATGGCGATGTAGTCCGCAAAGGCGCCATCCCGGTCCACGCCGATGATGCGCGTCCGGACGCAGAGGTGTGCGTGGCCGGTGCGGCACTGCAGGCAGTGTCCGCAGACGAGGTGCCCTTCGGCGGTGACCGGGTCGCCGACCCGGAGCAGCCCTTCGCGCTCCGCGTCCTCTCCGAGCGAAGCGATCTCCCCCGCGAACTCGTGGCCGATCACGACCGGCGGCCGGAGTCGGTCGCTCGCCCAGCGATCCCATTCCCAGATGTGCAGGTCGGTCCCGCAGACGCCGGCTGCGCGAACCCGGATCAGCACGTCGCTCGGCCCGGCGACCGGCTGGGGCACTTCGCGCAGCTCCATGCCCGGTCCGGGCCCGGTCTTCACGATCGCGCGCAACGGATTCTCGAGTGCGGGACGGCGGAATATAGCGGACGGGAGTCGGGCCGGAACGTGCGGCTACATGTACCCTTCGCGGCGCAGCGTCTCGAGGCCGCCGGCGTCGTCCTTGTCCTGGGCGCGTCCCGCCCGCTCGGCGATGTTCGCGAGCTTCCCGCTCCGGAGCTCGACGATGATGTCGGCGACCGTGCGCGAGGTCGAGGCGATCGGGTTGGTGCAGGGCCAGCAGCCCAGCGAGCGGTAGCGCTTGCCTTCGCCCTGGTCGTAGTAGAGCGAGACCGTGGGGATGTTCTCGCGCTCGATGTACTCCCAGATGTTGAGCTCGGTCCAGTCGAGCAGGGGGTGGATCCGCACGTGCGTGCCCGGGGCGAAGTCGGTCTTGTACTGGTTCCAGAACTCGGGCGGCTGCTCCGCGACCTCCCACTGGTTCCGCTCGGTCCGCGCCGAGAAGTAGCGCTCCTTCGAGCGACTCCCCTCCTCGTCCGCCCGCGCGCCGACGATGACCCCGGTGTAGGGCTCGCGGTGGCGGTCGAGGACGTACTGGCCGCTGGCGTGGTCGAGCCGCCAGCGCTCGCCCTCGCCCGAGAGCGTGCGCTTGAGCGCCTCGGTCTTGAGCAGGCCGCAGCAGGTGATCCGATCCACCGCCCCGTCCGGAAAGGTGCGCTTGGCCTCCAGCGCCTCCCGGTTCTGCCCCACGATCATCTGGAGCTTCCACTCCCGGGCGAGCCGGTCGCGGTAGGCGATCATCTCCGGGATCTTGTACGAGGTGTCCACGTGGACCAGGGGGAACGGCACGTGCCCGAAGAACGCCTTCCGCGAGAGCCAGAGGAGGACGGTGCTGTCCTTGCCGATGGACCAGAGCATGCACAGGCTCTTGAAGCTCGCGTACGCTTCGCGGAGGATGTGCACGCTCCGGGACTCGAGCTGCGTCAAATGGTCCACGAGCGCCTCCCGTCTCGCTGCTCGAGGTGGGCGAGGATCCGGCGCCCCGCTTCCTGCACCGACACGCCGCGCGTGTCGATCTCGAGCTCCGGACGGCGCGGGGGCTCGTAGGGATCGTCGATGCCGGTGAAGTTGGTAATCTCGCCCCGCCGCGCCCGCGCGTAGAGTCCCTTCACGTCGCGGCGCTCGCATTCCTTGAGCGGCGTGCTCACGTACACCTCCACGAACGAGCGGCAGAGATCACGGACGAAGCGCCGCGACTCCTCGTAGGGCGACACGAACGAAGCCACGACGAACACGCCGTGACGCTCGAGCCGGCTCGCCAGGAAGCCGATCCGGCGGACGTGCGCCTCGCGGTCGGACCGGGTGAATCCCACCTCGGGAAAGACCTGCCGGACCGCGTCGCCGTCGAGCCGCTCCACCTCGAGGCCGCGCCGCTCGAGCTCGGCGCTCAGCCAGTGGGCGATGGTGCTCTTGCCGGAGCCGGACAGCCCCGTCAGCCAGATGACGGACGGCGTGAGCTTGAGCTTGCTCCGCAACCGGTCCCGCAGTGCCCGCAACATCCGTTCAGGCGTCCTCGCCCGGGCCGGCGTCCTCGAGCCCGAGCACGAACGGGCCGTTCCGGAACCCCGGCTTGTTGTACGTGAGCGGCGACCGCCGGGGCCGGTCGACCCCGGAGTATCGGTAGACGCAGTCTCCCGCGGCTACATCCCATTCCATCGTGGTGCCGAACCGCGGATAGACGTCGGCCTTGCCCTCGGCCACCCAGCAGAGCTTGATGGAGCTCCCCGCTTGCACGCGCCGGGCCACGGACTTCCCGGCCAGCCAGGCTTCCAGCTCGGGGCTCGGATGTGACCGGCTTTCGGCGACCACCAGCGGCCGCCCCGGATCCGGAGCCCGGGAGGTGATCCGTCCGGGGGCCAGAGCCCCCTCCGTCTTCCAGGAGCCCATCCCCCGGGCGGCGGTGTAGAGGAGATCCAACGCCGGCGCATAGACGGCCCCCATCGCGGGAATCCCGTCCTCGATGAGCGCCACGTTCACCGTGAACTCCCCGTTCCGGCTCAGGAACTCCTTGGTGCCGTCGAGCGGGTCGACGAGCCAGAACCGGCCCAATGATGCCTGGTCGGCGGGGGCGGGGAGCTCGCCTTCCTCGGAGACCACCGGGATGCCGGGCGTCCATTCCGCGAGCGCCTGCGTGATCGAGTCGTGCGCGGCGTGGTCCGCGGCGGTGACCGGGCTCCGGTCGGCCTTGAGGCTGACCGCGACGTCGCCGTCGTAGAATCGGAGGGTCGCCGCGCCCGCCTCCCGCACGATGGCGGTGACACGAAGCAGGCTGTTCTCGCGGTCGCGTTCCGGATGCATGCTCACCACGCCCGGAAGATGACGCCCTGCTCCTGCAGAAAGGCGCGGAGCCGGTCGGCGGACTCGGACGGCTCGGCGAGCGGGTCGAGCCGGAGATCGGGCACGATCCCGGTCGTGACCTCATCGCCGAGCCAGACGGTCGAGATCCGGCTCGCGTCGACGGCGGTGCCGATGAGCTCGAGATCCTCGGGAGCGAGATCGGCGGCGGTCACGATGAGAATCATCCCCGCGTCGAGGAGGATGTTGGCCACTTCGCCCAATCGGCGGATGTGCTCGCTCCGGTTCTCCTGCTCCCGGTCCAGGTCGGCGTCGACGCCGTAGAGCACGTTGCCGATGCCGAGGAAGTACACGACCCTGCCGTCGGCGAAGAGCCGGGCCTCCAGCTCCTTGGCGACCCGCTTGCGGTCCGCGTCGCGCGGGCCGGTGAGGAGCAGGAGCGCGGCTCGCTGGCTGAAACGCTCGGCGCGCCGCTCGGGCGGAATGAAGCTCGACTCCCACTTGTAGTTCCGCAGCAGGACCTTGTCGCGCACCGCCGACTGGCGGTCGGAGAGCGCCTCCCGCACGATGCCGCCGCCGCGGATCTCGTGGTCGTCGACGATGACGAAGCGGCTGGTGGCCGGCACGACGTCCGGCGGGTCGCACGCGATCGCCCGGCCGAGGGCGAGCGTGCACTCGGCCACCTCGTGGCGGTCCACCTGACCCTTGCGCTCGTCCGCCGCGAGCGTGCTGGCGTCGAGGACGCGGTGGATCTGCTCCACCCGCATGGGCACCCGCGCCGTCCCGAGGCGGAGGAGGTAATCCTTGCGGCGCAGGAGCGGCGTCTTGCCGAGCCAGAAGAGGCTCACCCGGAGCCGGGTCGTGACCGCCGGGCGCGGCTCGTCCGAGCGGGTCGCGATCTCGCCGCGGGTCACGTAGATCTGCTCCTGCAGCGTGAACCCGGCGGCTTCGCCCGCCGTGACGCGCGTTTCCTTCGGGCGATTGAACCCCTCGAGCGACACCACGAGCGAACGCTTCCCCGAGGGATAGAACACGACCTCGTCACCCGCGCTGAGCGTCCCCGTCTCGACCGTGCCCGCCACGATTCGCCGGTCGTCTCCCTCGCGGGTGAACTTGTAGACGTCCTGCACCGGCAGCCGGAAGGGAAGGTTCACGGGGGGAGCGGCGGGCGCGAACTGCTCGAGCGCCTCGAGCACGGTCGGCCCGTCATACCAGGGCGTGGCGTCGGAGCGCCGGGCGAGGTTCTCGCCGTCGCGGGCGGCGATGGGAATGAAGCGGACGGGGACGAGACCGACGCCGGCCAGAAACTCGCGGTACTCCCGTTCGATCCCGTCGAAGACGGCGCGATCCCACCCGACCAGGTCCATCTTGTTCACCAGCACCGCGACCGCGCCCACGCCCAGCATCGCCATCAGGTAGCCGTGCCGGCGCGAGTTCTCCCGGATGCCCTCCTTGGCGTCGATCACCAGCAGCGCCGCCTCGGCGCGGGAGGCGCCGGTCACCATGTTCTTCAGGAACTCGATGTGTCCCGGCGCGTCGAGGATCACATACTCGCGCTTGGAAGTCCGGAAGAAGACCCGGGCGGTGTCGATCGTGATGCCCTGCTCGCGCTCGTCTTTGAGCGCGTCGAGCAGGAAGGCGTATTCGAACGGCCTGGCGGTCCGCTCACAGAGGGCGCGCACCTGCTCGAGCTTCCCTTCGGGCAGGGAGCCGGTGTCGGCCAGCAGCCGGCCGATCACGGTGCTCTTCCCGTGATCGACGTGGCCGGCAATGACGATCGGCAACCGCTCCCTGGCGGACGCTGGCATGGCACTCTGGGCTAGAGAGTCAGGATGGCGCGACGCTTCGGCGCTAGCGAATTCCGTACCGCGAAAGGTAACGGGACGCCCCCTGGGCCGGCCCGGACGCTCCCGAATCCCGGTGAGGGGACATAGTTTGGCACAGCCCCCCGCGCGCGCGGCCGAAGGGCGATACCCTGGTTCCGGAGGAGCTCATGGCCCGGTTGTCGCGCACAGCGCGAAGGATGAAAGCCGCCCTCGGGAGGTATCTCCTTCGCAAGCTGCGCGGCGAGAGCCTCGAGCTGTGTCTCCGCAATCTGTTCACAGGCTACCGGATCGATCTGGTGCTCGACGTGGGGGCCAATCGCGGGAGCTACGCCGACCTGTGGAGGGACCGCGTGGGGTACTCCGGCACCTTGCTGTCCTTCGAGCCCATTCCCGAGCTGGCGGCGTCCCTGGCGCGTCGGGCCCAGGGCGATCCGGCGTGGATGGTCATCGCCGAAGCCGTGGGCGACCGGAACGAAGTCCGCACGCTCCGGGTGCCTCCGGCCGACGTCCTCAGCTCCTTCAGGACGGCAAACCCGGAGGCGCCGGCCCCGGTGCGGGCGAAGCTCGATCCCACGCGGCTCCTCGACGTTCCGGTTCGCCGTCTGGACACCTCGGTCCCGGCGATGGTGCCCGATGCAGCGGGCCGGCGGATCCACCTCAAGACCGACACCCAGGGATTCGACATGGAAGTGCTGCGGGGGCTCGGAGCGCTGGCTCCCGCGGTGGTGTCGCTTCAGCTCGAGCTCTCGTTCATCCCCCCGTACGCCGGCGTTCCCCCGGTCCCCGATCAGCTCCGGGAGCTCGACGCGCTGGGCTTCGACGTCTGCGGCCTCTATCCGATCGTGCGGCGCGGCCTGACGCTCGTAGAGGGGGACTGCGTCCTGCTCAGGCGGGCAGCGCGGCCGGCTCCTCCATCCGCTCGATCCGGACCGCGCTCACCTTGAACTCCGCGATCTTGGCGTAGGGATCCAGCGTCGGGTTGGTGAGGAGATTGACGGCGGCCTCCCGATAGTGCATCGGGATGAAGACCTGGCCCGGCGCCTGCCGCTCCGAGATCCGCACGCCGATCAGCACGCTGCCGCGGCGCGAGGTGACGCGCACCTGATCGCCGTCGGCCACGCCGAGCTCGACCGCGTCGGCGGCGTGGATCTCCATGACCGGCACCGGCTCGCGCGCGTCGAGGCCCCGCGCCCGCCGCGTCATCGTCCCGGTGTGCCAGTGATACATCTGCCGTCCCGTGTTGAGTACGTACGGATACTCCGCGTCCGGCAGCTCGGAGGGCGGCAGGTACTCGACCGGGACGCAGGTCGCCTTCCCGTCGGGTGTGGGGAAGCTGTCGGCGAAGAGGAACGGCGTGCCGGGGTCGTCGGGGGTCGTCACCGGATACTGGAGCGCGCCTTCGCGGCGGAGCTTCGTGTAGGAGATCCCGCGCCAGGTCGGCGTCACCCGGGCGATCTCGTCCATGACCTCCGCGGCCGAGCGGTGCGGCGTGGGGAGCCCGAGCCGGCTGGAGAGATCGATCAGGATGTCGAGATCGTGCCGCGCGGACCCGGGCGGATCGACCGCCTTGTCGGCGAGCTGGATATGGCGGTCGGTGTTGGCGTAGGTGCCCTCCTTCTCCGCGAACGAGGAGCCGGGGATCACCACGTCGGCCCAGCGAGCGGTTTCGGTGAGGAAGAGATCGTGCACCGCCAGGAACTCGAGCTTCCGGACCCACTCCTCCGCCTTGGCGACGTTGGGATCGGAGAGCACGGGGTTCTCCCCCATGATGTACATCCCGCGGACCGGGCTCCCCTCCTTCACGATCTCCGTGACCATGAGGCCCTTCGCGAGCGAGAGGGACGTCTCCGGCACGCCCCACGCCGCCGCGTACTCGGCGCGGTTGGCGGGATCGGTGACCGGGCGGTAGTCGGTGTAGGCGAACGGGATCGCCCCGACGTCGCTCGCGCCCTGCACGTTGTTCTGGCCGCGGATCGGGATCATCGCCGCCCCCCAGCGGCCGATCATGCCGCAGCCGAGGAGGAGGTTGAGCAGGCTCGCGACGATGTCGGTGCCGGTGGCGTGCTGGGTGAGGCCCATCGCCCAGAGCGTCGACGTGCGGGGTCCCCGCGCGTAGAGCTCGGCCGCCCTGCGGATCCGGTCGCGCGGGATGCCGGTGATCTTCTCCGCCACCTCGAGGGTATAGGGCTTCACCGCCTCCCGCACCGTGTCGAAGCCCTTCACCCGGTCGCGCACGAACGTCTCGTTCACGAGACCGGCCTCGATGATGTGGGCCAGCATCCCGTTGTAGAGCGCGACGTCGGTGCCGGGAAGCATCTGCAGGTGGATGTCCGCCAGTGCCGCGAGCTCGGTGCGGCGCACGTCGGCGACGATCAGCGTGGCGCCTTTCGACTTCGACCGCTTGATCAGGGCGCCGAAGACCGGATGGCTCTCGGTGGTGTTCGCGCCCCCGATGAAGATCACGTCGCACGCTTCCTCGATCTCCCGCATCGAGCCCGACGCGGCCGCGGTCGAGAGCGCGCGGTTCATGGCCGCGACCGACGTGGAGTGGCAGAGCCGGGTGCAGTGGTCGACGTTGTTGGTGCGGAAGGCCGCCCGCACCATGCGCATGAGGAGATAGTTCTCCTCGTTGCTGCACTTGGCGGAGGAGAACGCGGCCAGGGCGTCGGATCCCATCGTGTCGCGGATCCGGAGCAGCTCCTGGGCGGTGAGGCTCATCGCCTCCTCCCAGCTCGCCTCCCGGAACGGCGCGTACCACTCGCTCGGGGTGGCGTTCCGGTCGCGGACGTCGCCGTCCTCCGAGCGCCGCGTCCCCGTCAGGGGAGGCTTGCCGACCTGGCGCTTCGGCGGACGCGGCTTCGCGCCCTGCGATTCCTCCGCGACCGTGGGCCAGGGTCCGGGCCGGTAGCGCGGGCGCTCGCCCGTCCAGATCCACCGGCCGTCGCCGCCGCGCTCCCAATCCCGCCGGATGAGGGGGACGGTGAGGCGGTCGCGGTGCTGCGGGAAGTCGTAGCCGAACCGGCCCTTCACGCAGGTGGATCCCTGGTTCGGCGTCCGCTCCTCGATCCAGGGCGAGGTCACCCGGATCACCTCGCGACCGCGGGCGTGGATGTCGATCTGGCATCCGACGCCGCAGTAGGGACACACCGAGCGCACCACCCGATCCGGCTCGCGGATCGTCTCGGCATCGAAGCGCTGCCGCGGCATCACCTCGAAGATCGCTCCGGTCGGACAGACCCGGACGCACTCCCCGCACCAGGTGCAGCTCGCGTGGTCGGGGTCGCCGTCGCCGCCCACGATGATGCGGGTGCCGGCTCCGCGGTCCGCTACGTCGAGGACGCCCACCTCCTGGATGTCCTCGCACGCGCGCACGCACCGGGTGCAGAGCACGCACAGGGACATGTCGTGCGCGATCATGACGTCGCCCGGCCGGGTGTCGCCCGCGCGGAGCGGCAGCTCGCGGCGGCCGGGCGGCTCGACGCCGTACCGGAGGACGTAGCGCTCGAACTCGTTGCGGGCCCGGTCGCCGTTGTGGTGGCCGTTGCCGTCGCCCGCCGCGAGATGCTCCCCGGGATACCGTTCGAGCAGGAACCGCAGCACGCTCTTCCGGCTGTCGATCGCGGCCGTCGAGTCGGTCTCCACCACCATCCCGTCCTGGGCCGGCGTGCCGCAGGCCGGCATGAGCTTGGGAGAGCCCGCGACGCTTACGAGACAGATCCGGCAGTTGGCGACGTTGGGGAGTTTCGGGTACCAGCAAAGGGTGGGAATCTCGACGCCATGCGCGCGCGCGGCGTCGAGAATTGTCGCCCCGGGCTCGAAGCTCAGGGTGGCGCCATTGAGAGTGAGGCTCGGCATGCCTGCTCGGTTCTGGGTTCGGGGGCTCCGCGCCGGGTTCTGACTACCCCAGACCCCGGAGCCGGAGCCCCAACCCCCAACCGAGTTTACGGGCGCCGCTCCGCGCGGCGCAAGTCAGCGTGCCTGGGCGAGACGGGGGCCGGAGGGCCGGTCAGTCGGTCGGGTGTCGTCGTCCAGCGGCTCGTCGGCCGCGCTCCAGAAATAGGCCCAGAACGGCATCCGGGCGCGGCGCGGCGCACCGCTCGTGATGATGATGCCGCGGGGCAGCCGGTCGTCGGGTACCGGGTGTCGTGACTTCGCTCGCATGGTCGCTCCAGGTCTGGCTAGGAGACGATTTGCGGGCATCCAGGGACACTTGGGGCAGGGAGCTAGGAGCTAGGGGCTAGGGGCTAGGGGCTGGGGGCTAGGGGCTAGGGGGTCAGGGTGAGGGTATTGGTCGGGGGACCCGCCGGCCGGACCAGCAGCACTCCCTGGGCGGGGGGGCGCTTGGTGCCGCGGCGGGCTCCGGGTGGAGGAAGGGAGACCCGCTCCCAATCGGGATAGAGCGACATGAATCCCTCGGGTGCCGACGCCCCGTCACCCGCGATGAGCGCGTGCAGGCCCCCCGGAACCGTCGCGTCCTGCAGGCGGGCCACGAGCGACAGCCGGCGCCCCGGCGGAAGCCCGGCGAGCCCGGCCGCATCGACCACCACGTAGTGGGCCGGCGCCTGAAGCTCCGGGAACCAGGACCCGAAGTTCACCACCAGGGCCTCGAAATCCCCGCTCAGCGACTCGGCGGCCATCCGCGTCTCGATGCGCGTGGCGGCCCCGTTGTCGCCGAGGAGACAGGTCACCCGCACGTCGTGGGCGGCGAGCAGGCAGGCCGCCGACTCGGCGCCGGCACCGGCCACGATCGCGTGATCCCCGGTCTCCACGCGGGCGAGCAGCGCCGCGATGGCCGAATGCCGCTCGATGCCCCAGTGGGTCGGCTCCCGCTGCGCGGCGCGCAGCCGCGCGAACTTCTGGCGCCACCGGCTGAACGAAGGAATGGCGAGCCGCTTCATGATCAGGCGGTCCACCATTTCCTGCATCAGGACTTCGGTCAGGAAGTACTGCCCTTCCGCGGCCGCCTGGAGCTCGTCCGCGGCCTCGTTGCCGAGGCGCAGCAGCTCCTCGCGGGGGAGCGAGTTCTTGTAGTCCTCGATGCGCTGCAGGAGATACTCCTGGTACCGCTGCTTGGGGGAGGGGAGCGGACGAGCCCGCCGAGCCTCGGTCTTCGACTCGGCGCGGGTGGCGAGCTGGGACGGCGAAAGCACGTTGTAAGCTAAGAAGTGGGTCCGTCTCAGGGTAGGTGTTCTGGGTTCTGGGTTCTGGGTTCTGGGTTCTGGGTTCTGAGTTCTGAGTTCTGGGTTCTGAGTTCTGGGTTCTAACAGGCCCAGCACCCAGAACTCAGCACTCAGAACTCAGCACTCAGCACTCAGCACTCAGAACTCAGAACTCAGCACTCAGCACTCAGCACCCAGAACCACTCCTTTCAGGTATCCCGTCTCCGGAATGGTTACGACTTCGGGATGATCGGATCCCTGACTCAGATGCTCCACCACCCGAAGGAGCCGCCCGCTGTCGCGCGCGGCCGCAGTGACGGCGTCGAGGAAGCCGACCCGGCTCACGTGAAACGAGCAGGACGCGGTGACGAGCACGCCGCCGGGCGCGAGCAGGCGCATGGCGCGGAGGTTGATCTCCCGGTACCCACGGAGGGCCTGGGGCACCACGCTCTTCGCCTTCGCGAACGCGGGCGGATCGACGACGATGGTGTCGAACCGCCGCTTCGCGCGCTCGAGCGCGCGCAGGGTCTCGAACGCCTCACCCTCCTGCCAGGTGATGTTGGCGAGCCCGTTGAGCTCCGCGTTGCGGGCTCCGCGCTCGAGGGCCTCGGCGCTGGTATCGAGGGCGAGAACCTCCGCCGAGCGGCGGGCGAGATGGAGCGCGAAGGAACCGTGATAGGCAAAGCAGTCGAGCGCCCGGCCGCCCGGAATCGCGAGGTCGCCGGCGCGGATGCGATTGACGCGCTGATCGAGGAATCCGCCCGTCTTCTGTCCCGTCCAGGGGGACACGAGGTAACGGACGTCCCCTTCGCGCACCTCGATCTCCTCGGGCATGGCGCCCTGCACCAGCTCGACGGTTTCGGGGAGCCGCTCGTGGCGCCGCACGGCGGCGTCGTTGCGCAGGAGCACGCCCTCGGGCGCGAGGACGCTCCGAATGCCGTCCACGATCCACTCGCGCATCGTCTCCAGACCCGCCGACAGGAGCTGTGCCACGACCCAGCGGTCGTAGCGGTCGACGATCAGCGACGGGAGTCCATCACCTTCCCCGTGGACGACGCGATAGGCGGTGGCCCCGATGTCCGCTCGGGCCGCCAGCGCGCGGCTCAGCCGCTCCCGCCACCATTCGGGGTTCACCGGCCGTTCGGTGCGCTCCAGCAGGCGGAGCCGGATCTCCGAGGCCGGTGAGCAGAGGGCCTGTCCGAGGAACTTGCCGCGACGGTCGTGCACCGCGACGAGCCCCGCGGCGTCGGGCTCCCGGATCACGTCGCTCGCGTAGATCCAGGGGTGGCCCTGGGTCCAGCGCTCCGCTCCGCGCGCGGTCACGGTCGCGCGGGGAAGCCGGCCGCTCATCGACTCGCGCCCGCCCCGGACCTGGAGTTGATTAGCTGCATGGCGGCAAATGTAGCGGAGCGGCTTCGGCTGCTTCTCGTCACGGACGACCGCCTCCTAGGCGGGCGCGATCTTCCCGCCCTCGCGCGGGCGGCCGTTCGCGGCGGCGTCACCGCGGTCGAGCTCCGGCTGAAGGGTGCGAGCCCGCGGGAGCTGCTCGCCGCGGCGCGCGCCCTGGTCCGCCTTCTCCCCGTGCCGGTCCTCGTGAACGACCGGGTCGACGTCGCCATCGCGGCCGGCGCCGCGGGAGCGCATGTCGGCGCCGACGACCTCCCGATCCGGTTCGCCAGACGGGCGGCTCCTCCCGGCTTTCTGCTCGGCGCTTCGGTCGGCGAGCCTGGAGAGATCGAGCCCGGGCGGGGAGCGGACTACTGGGGCGTGGGACCCTGGCGGGTTACGACGACCAAGCCGGAGGCCGGTCAGGCCCTCGGTGCGGAGGGCTTTCGCTCGATCGTCCTGGCCGCGGGGGGCACGCCGTGCATCGCCATCGGGGGAGTGACGCCAGCCGACGTGGCGGCCGTGCTCGCGGCGGGAGGCTCGGGCGTGGCCGTGGCGGCGGGCATTCTCACGGAGGAGGACCTCGAAGCGGCCGCGCGACGCTACGCCGAGGCGTTCGGCCCGGCGCTCGGGTGAGCGCCGCGCGAGGGACCGGGCCGCTGCCGGTCGGGCGCTACCAGACGAGCGCGGGCTCGGTGGACGCCTGTACCTGCTCGCGGCTCCATCCCGGCATCAGCTCGACCACCCTGAGGCCCTCCGGAATCACGTCGAGCACGACGCGCTCGGTGATGATCCGGTGCACACAGCGCTCGCCGGTGAGCGGCAGCGTGCAGCGCTCCAGGATCTTCGGCGATCCGTCCCTGGCCGCGTGCTCCATGATGACGATCACCCGCCGCGCCCCGGCGACGAGATCCATCGCGCCGCCCATCCCCTTCACCATCTTTCCGGGGATCATCCAGTTGGCGAGGTCGCCCTCCCTGGACACCTGCATCCCGCCCAGGATCGTGAGCGCGACGTGGCCGCCGCGGATCATGCCGAACGAGGTGGCGCTGTCGAAGTAGCTCGTGCCGGGCAGCTCGCTCACCGTCTCCTTGCCGGCGTTGATGAGATCGGGGTCTTCCTCTCCCTCCCAGGGGTAGGGCCCCACACCGAGCATCCCGTTCTCCGACTGGAGAACCACCGGCACGCCGTTCGGCACGCAGTCGGCGATCATGGTGGGCATCCCGATCCCGAGGTTCACGTAGTAGCCGGTTCGGTCGTCGAGGGCGAGCAGCTCGCGCGCCGCGCGGCGGACGATGGCGTCCCGGAGATCGCCGCTCATGGTCGCTTCCGCACGGTCCGGCGCTCGATGAAGCCCGACACCGTCCGGGCCTGGAAGATCCGCTGCACGAAGATGGCCGGCGTGTGAACGTGATCGGGATCGATCTCGCCGGGCTCGACCAGATGCTCCACCTCGGCGATCGTGATCCGGCCCGCGGTGGCCATCATCGGGTTGAAGTTCCGCGCGGTCTTCCGGTACACGAGGTTCCCCTGAGCGTCGCCCTTCCACGCGCGCACCAGGGCGTAGTCGCCGCGGATGCCGCGCTCCATCACGTAGCGCCGGCCCTCGAACTCGCGCACTTCCTTGCCTTCGGCCGCGAGGGTGCCGACGCCGGCCGGGGTGAAGAAGGCGGGAATGCCGGCGCCGCCCGCCCGGATGCGCTCCGCCAGCGTGCCCTGCGGCATGAGCTCCACCTCGAGCTTCCCGGAGAGCATCTGTTCGGCGAAGACCGCGTTCTCGCCCACATAGCTCGACATCATCTTCTTCACCTGCCCGTTCTTGAGCAGGTGGACCAGGCCGTGGTCGGTCGTGCCCGCGTTGTTGGAGACGATGGTGAGGTCGCGCGCGCCCAGCTCGCGGATGGCGGAGATCGCCTCCTCCGGCACGCCGCAGAGGCCGAACCCGCCCACCAGGATGGTGACGCCGCCGGGCACGTCCGCGCAGGCCGCCCCGGCGTCCGGATACACCTTGTTCACGTCGTGCGACGGGTTAGGAGGAGCGCCGGAAGAGGCGGGCGACGAAGCGCGCGGCCGACCTGGCCGCGGCGACCGTCCGGTTCCAGAACAGGATGGCCACGCCCGCAATCGCGGCGAAGGCCGAAGCCAGCGGGACGGCGGTGTCGGGGCCCAGGTAGAGCATGATCGGGTCTCCGGTAGACGGTCAGGATCTCGCCGAAAGATACGGCCGGACGAGCGCCGCCGCCCTGTCGACGGCGGCCGGGTCCACCGCGGTCCGGCCGGCGAACTCGGCGATCAGCGCCTGGGTGGACACGTTGCCCGGAGCCCCCGGTGCGTACGGACAGCCGCCGATGGCGCCCGCGCTCGCGTCGAACGTGGTAATCCCGAGCTCGGCCGCCGCCCGGGCGTTGTCCGCGGCGCGGCCGAAGGTGTCGTGCAGGTGGAGCGCCAGCCGCTCGGCCGGCCAGACGGCGAGCAGCGCCTCGAGCAGCTGACGCACCTCTTCCACGGTCGCGCGTCCGATGGTGTCGCCGATGGAAACCTCGGCGCAGCCGAGACCGACCAGCGCCCGGACCACCGGCAGGACCTGTCTCGGCGCGATCGGGCCCTCGAACGGGCAGTGGAACGCCGTCGAGACGTAGCCGCGCACCGGCACGGGCGACGTCGCGAGCACGGGGCGGAAGCGCTCGATGCTCTCGGCGATCGAGGCATTGATGTTCCTGCGGGTGAAGGTCTCGCTGGCCGCCGTGAAGACCGCGACCTTGCCGGCGCCGGCGGTCATCGCCCGCGCGAGACCCGCCTGATTGGGAACGAGGGCCGAGTACACGACCCCCGGCCGTCGGTCGATCCCGTCGAAGACCGCCTCGGCGTCGGCGAGCTGCGGAATCCAGGAGGGGCTCACGAACGAGGAGACTTCGATCTCCTCGAACCCGGCGGCGGAGAGCGCGTCCACGAAGGCGATCTTCACTTCGGTGGGCACGATCCGGCTCTCGGTCTGGAGTCCGTCGCGGGGACCGACCTCGACGAGGCGGATCGGACGTTCCGGGCCCGGGGCCCGGGAGGCAGGGGCGGAGCTCACGTCAGCGCGCTCCATTCGCCGCCTGCCGCGCACGGCGCACGGCCCGGAGATGCTCCGCGTAGGTACGGCTGAAGACGTGCTTGCCGTCCGGGCCGGCGACGAAGTAGAGCCAGGGCGCTTCGGCGCCTGCGAGGACGGCGTCGATGCTCGCGCGGCCCGGAGCGCCGACCGGGCCGGGCGGGAGCCCGGGGTGGAGATAGGTGTTGTACGGCGACTCGACGCGGTAGTCCTTCTCGTAGAGTCGCGGCTTGCGCTTGCCGCTGGCGAGCTGGATGGCGTACTGCACCGTCGGATCCGCCTGCAGCGCCATGCCCATGCGAAGGCGATTCCGGTAGACCGCGGCCACGAGGGGCCGGTCCTCGTCGACGCGGGCCTCGCCTTCGACGATAGAGGCGAGCGTCAGCAGCTGGTGGCGGTCGAGGCCCAGCTCGCGCGCTCGCGCGTCCCAGGCGGGATCCCACCGCTGGCGGAAGGTCTCGGCCAACCGGCGGACGAGCGCACCGGCGCTCACCGCGCCGCTCCAGAGATAGGTATCGGGATAGAGGTAGCCTTCGAGGCTCTGGCCCGGCACGCCGAGCTCGTCGAGCAGCGTGCGGTCGCGGGTCGCCGCGAGGAGCGAGTCCGCCGGCACGCGAAGATCCCGCTCGGCGAGCGCCGCGATGTCGAGGAGCGTGTAGCCCTCGGGCACCGTGAAGCGAACCGCCAGCGCGCGGCCCGCGGCGAGCGCCTGGAGGACGCTGCGGGCACGCTCGCCGCGACGGAACTCGTACAGCCCGCTCCGCACCCGCCGGTCGAATCCGCCGAGGCGCGCGACCAGCCGGAACCAGGCCCGATTCCCGATGATGCCGTGGGCGTCGAGGCTGTCCGTCACCGCCCCGAAGGAGATGCCCTCGGGGAGGAACACGCGCTCGCGGGGAGCGTCCGGCCCTGGCCCGCAGGCGGCGGCGAGCAGCGGCAGCAGCAGCGCCGGGGCACGGGCCCGGCGCGGACGGCGGACCGGTTCCGTCACGAGCCCGGCGGCGATCCGGCCCGGCCGGCGCCGGCGTGACGGCGGGTTTCGAGATAATGCTGCAGCAGCGTCGCCGCCGCGTGCGCGTCGATCTCCTCGCGGCGGCCGCGGGTCGACCCGCCCTGCTCGCGGATGGATGCGCGCGTCCGCGCCGTCGTCATCCGCTCGTCCACCAGCTCCACCGGCAGCCCGGTGCGCCGGGCAATGAGGTCGCCGAGGGCGCGGGCCGCGCCCGCGGCCGCGGCCTCCCCGCCCTCCGGGGTGAGCGGCAGCCCGACGATCACGCCGACCGGGCGCTCGGTCTCCACGTGCGCGAGGAACGCCGGCATCGGGAAGCGGCGGCCGCGCCGGCGCACCAGGGTATCGAGGGGGGAGGCGAGGGTCTGGGTCTCGTCGGATCGGGCGAGGCCGATGCGGACCTCGCCCCAGTCCACGGCCAGGATCCGGCCGGCCGGGGGAATCGCCACGTCCTACTGGTTCATCGTGGCGAAGAATTCCTTGTTGGTCTTCGTGCGCTTCATGCGCTCCAGCAGGAACTCCATCGCCTCGACCGGCGGCATGTCCGCCAGGAAGTTGCGCAACAGGTAGACCCGGTTGAGCTCGTCCTTGTCCATCAGGAGCTCTTCCTTCCGGGTGCTGGTCTTCTGCACGTCGAGCGCCGGCCAGATGCGGCGGTCGGCGAGCCGCCGGTCGAGCACCATCTCGCTGTTGCCGGTGCCCTTGAACTCCTCGAAGATCACCTCGTCCATGCGGGACCCGGTGTCGATGAGGGCGGTGGCGATGATGGTGAGCGAGCCGCCGCCTTCGATGTTGCGCGCGGCGCCGAAGAAGCGCTTCGGCTTCTGCAGCGCGTTCGCGTCCACGCCGCCGGAGAGGATCTTGCCCGAGTGGGGCACCACCACGTTGTGGGCGCGGGCGAGCCGGGTGATCGAATCGAGCAGGATGACCACGTCGCGCCCGTGCTCGGTGAGCCGCTTCGACTTCTCGATGACCATGTCCGCCACCTGCACGTGGCGGTCGGCCGGCTCGTCGAAGGTGGAGGAGATGACTTCCGCCTTCACGTTCTCCTGCATGTCCGTGACCTCCTCGGGCCGCTCGTCGATGAGCAGCACGATGAGGATCACCTCGGGGTGATTCTCCGAGATGGCGTTGGCGAGCTTCTGCATGAGGATCGTCTTGCCCGCCTTCGGCTGCGCGACGATGAGGCCGCGCTGGCCCTTGCCGATCGGCGACAGCAGGTCGATGACCCGCATCGAGAGGTCGCCCTTCTTGGTCTCCAGCCGGAGCCGCTTGTCCGGGTAGCGGGGCCGCAGGTTGTCGAACGCGATCCGGTGCTTGGTCTTCTCCGGCTCCTCGTAGTTGACGCTCTCGACCTTGAGCAGGGCGAGATAGCGCTCGCCCTCCTTCGGCGGGCGCACCTGGCCCAGCACGGTGTCGCCGGTGCGCAGATCGAACCGCTTGATCTGGCTCGGGCTCACGTAGATGTCGTCGGGCCCGTAGAGGTAGTTCCAGTCCTGGCTCCGCAGGAATCCGTAGCCCTCGGGCAGGATCTCGAGGACGCCCTCGCCCCGGATCACCGTATCCGATTCGAGGAGCGACTGCTCGATCTTGAAGATCAAATCCTGCTTGCGCAGCCCCGAGTAGTTGGTGATGTTGAGCTGCTGCGCGAGCGCGTGCAGCTCGGCCACCGATTTCTGCTTGAGTTCGGAGATGTCCACGGAGGGGCCTCAAGGGGCCGCGGAGCGTGAGGCTCGCGCGGCGGACTAGTCAGAGCGGCGATCGGTAGGGGATGCTCTGATCTTACCGATTCGAAATCTACCCGTCAAGAGGAGCGATGGACGACCTCATCCCCTTCTTCTCCGCATGGCGCGTCATGCACATGGGGACGAGGGAGATCGTGGACGGCCTCGTCGCCCCCGACCATCGGGGGCCCTCGCCGGCCCTCGGCGCCGCCCTGCGGCGCTGGCCCGGCTCCTGGTACTGGAGCGAGCGGGACCACGCGCGGCTCACCCTCGTCCGCCCGCTGCCCGGTGCGCGCCGGCCCGCCTGGACGCTGAGCGGGGTGCTCTTTCTGCTCACCATCGCCTGTACCCTGGCGGCCGGCACCGCCCTCGCCGGCCTCTGGTTTCCCTATTCGCCGCCGGGGTTTCTCGGCGCGGTGCGCGGGGCGGCGGATTTCCTCGTCGACGTCGTGGCGGGTGACTGGCGGCTTTTTCTCGCGGGATGGAGCTTCGGGGCGCCGCTCCTCGCCATTCTGCTGGTTCACGAGCTCGGCCACTACGTCGCGGCACGACGTTACGAGATCGATACCTCCCCGCCGGTCTTTCTCCCGATCCCGCCCACGCTCTCGCCGGTCGGGAGCCTCGGCGCGTTCATCCGGCTGCGGAGTCCGGTGCTCGACCGCCGCCAGCTGCTCGACGTCGGCGCGGCCGGTCCTCTCGCGGGCTTCGTGGTGGCCCTGCTCGTGCTGATCTGGGGGTATCGGACGTCCGACCCCGCCGCCTTTGCACATCTGCTGCCCGCCGGCGTCGCGCCGGGCGGCGCGCCCACCTGGGTCGAATTCGCGGGGCAGCCGATCGTGCTCGGCGACTCGCTGCTCACCCGGTACCTGCGCGACGGGTTCTTTCCCGGCGTCGCCGGCCTGCATCTCAGCCTGCCGGCCTTCGCCGGATGGGTGGGCGCGTTCATCACCGGGCTCAATCTGCTGCCCCTGAGCCAGCTCGACGGCGGCCACGTCCTCTACGGACTGCTCGGGCGGGGCCAGCGCTGGATCGCGGGGCTCGTGGTGCTCGCGCTGATCGCGCTGGCGCAGGTCGCGCCCACCTGGTACATCTGGGTCGTGATGACCTTCCTGATCGGCGGCGGCCGCTGGACCCATCCCTCGGTCGTCGCACCGGAGCGGCCGGTGCCCGCCAGCCGGCGCTGGGTGGGTCTCGGGTGCGTCGCGGTCTTCGTGATCACCTTCGTGCCCTTTCCCTTCGCGCTGTGACCCATCCCGCTCCCGACGACCCCCGCGGCGGCGAGCTCACGCGGCTCAAGCACGACCTCGCGAATCCTCTCGCGGCGCTGCTCGCCGAGGTGCAGCTGCTGCTCCTCGACTCCGAGCATCTCCCGGCGCCGGCGCGGACCGCGCTCAAGAGCATCGAGTCTCTGGCCATCAAGATGCGGACGATCATTCGCAGCTAGCCGGACGGCGGGTGGCGGCCTGCCTGCCCGCCGGCCCGCCGCCGCACTATGTTGGCTGCGATGACCGTTCCGGCCGCCCAGGCCCCGCCGTCGCTCGAGCACGCCGCCATCGGCAACGGGCGCGTGCTCGCGCTCGTCTCTCCCACCAGCGCCATCGAGTGGCTCTGTCTCCCGCGGTTCGACTCGCCGTCGGTGTTCGGGCGGATCCTCGACGCCGGCAAGGGGGGCGTCTGGCGGGTGCTGTGGCGCGGGGAGGAAGTGCGGGGCGAGCTCGACTACATCCGGAACACGAACGTCGCCGTAACCCGCTTCGAGCGCGGCGGTACGGCGTGGGAGGTGGTCGATTTCGCGCCGAGGTTGCCGCTCGGCTTCGGTGTCCAGGCGCCGCTCGAGCTGGTGCGGCTGATCCGCCCGCTGGCGGGGCATCCCCGGCTCTCCATCGATCTCGATCCGCGGCCCGACTGGGCCCGCGCGGCGGTCGCCTGGCAGCCGACCTCGGACGGCTACGAGCTCGTCGGAGGCGGACTTTCCTTCGACGTCGTGACGAACCTGCCCCTGCCGTACCTCGCGAACCGCCAGGAGTTCGTGCTCACCGCTCCGGTCTTCGTGAGCTTCCGCTGCGGCCGTCGCGACGCGCGAGCCACGCTCGCGTCCCTCGAGCACGACCTCGAGGTGACGATCGTGGGCTGGCGCCAGTGGAGCAGGACCTGCGGGCTGCCGACGTTCGCGCCCGAGGCGGTCCTGCGCTCGGCGCTCTGCCTCAAGCTCCACAGCTACCACGACACCGGCGCCATCATCGCCGCGGCCACGACGAGCATTCCGGAGTCCATGGGCACCCCGCGCACCTGGGACTACCGGTTCTGCTGGCTCCGCGACGCCGCGTTCACGGTGGAGGCGTTGCGGCGGCTCGGCCACCTCTCCGAAGGCGAGCAGCTGCTCCGGTTCCTCCGCGACGTGGTGGAGGCCGGGCCGCTCCAGCCGGTCTACGGGATCGGCGGCGAGCGGCAGCTCGAGGAAACCCACCTCGACCACCTGGCCGGCTTCGGCGGCAACGGGCACGTGCGGACCGGCAACGCGGCGAGCATCCAGCTGCAGAACGACCTGATGGGCGAGGTGATCCTCTGCCTGGAGACGCTGCTCACCGACGTGCGCATCGTGCACGCCGATCCGACCTCGTACTTCGCGCTGGTCGAGCACCTGGTGGAGATGGCGATCCGCCTCAAGGACGAGCCGGACACCGGGATCTGGGAATTCCGCACCGTGCTGCGCCAGCACACCTTCAGCCACGCGATGTGCTGGGTCGCGATGCACCGCGGCGCCACGCTGGCGCGCCGGCTGGGCTTCCTGGAGCACGCCGCGCGCTGGGAGGCGGAGGCCGAGGCCGAGCGCGCCAAGGTGCTGTCGCGGGGCTACAACGAGCGCCTCGGGATCTTCACCCAGGCCCTCGACGGAGAGTTCCCGGACGCGTCCAACCTGCTCCTCCCGACCCTCGGGCTGGTGGATGCCCGGGACCCCAGATTCGTCTCTACGGTTGAGCAATACGAAAAGACCCTGACCGGGAACGGCCTCATGTACCGGTACCGTCACCTCGACGACTTCGGGGAGCCGCACAGCGCGTTCACGATCTGCTCGTTCTGGCACGCGGAGGCGCTCGCGCTCATGGGGCGGCTCGAGGCGGCCAGCGATCTGTTCAACCGGCTGCTCGACTACGCCAACCCGGTGGGACTCTTCTCCGAGGACATCGAGCCCGAGACCGGCGCGCTGCTGGGCAACTTCCCGCAGGCGTACACCCACGTCGGGCTCATCCACGCGGCCACCACCATCGGCGAGCTGATGGAAGCCCGCGATGGCCGGGTTAGGGCCTGGGCCTGATGGCGGGCCGGCTCCTCATCGTCTCCAACCGCCTTCCGGTGACGGTGCGGCGGGACGGACGCGTCGGCGGGCCCGCCGGCGTCGGCGCCCGCGATCCCGCGCTCCAGGGACCGGGACCCCTCACCATCGTGCCGAGCAGCGGCGGCGTCGCGACCGGGCTCCGCGTGCCCCACGAGACGAGCGGGGGACTCTGGATCGGCTGGAGCGGCGTGACCCAGCCGCCGGACGGGGGCGAGCAGGCGGAGCTCGACCGGCGGCTCCGGGATGAGCGGCTGGTCCCGGTGCCGCTCACCGCCGACGAGGTCCGGCGCTACTACGACGGATTCGCCAACGGCTTCATCTGGCCGGTCTTCCACTACCTCGCCGGCCTCGTGCCCCTGCACGCCGAAGACTGGGAGACCTACGCGGCGGTGAACCGCCGCTTCGCCGACGCCGTCGCGGCCGTCTACCAGCCAGGCGACCGCATCTGGGTGCACGACTATCACCTGATGCTCGTGCCGGGATACCTGCGCGAGCGGCTCCCCGACGCGCGCATCGGCTTCTTCCTGCACATCCCGTTTCCGGCGCCCGAGGTGTTCCGGACGCTGCCCGGCCGGGAGGACGTGCTCCGCGGGATGCTCGGCGCGGATCTGATCGGCTTCCACACGAGCGGCTACCTCCGGCACTTCGCGGAGACGGCGATGCTGCTGATCGGGGTGCCGCTCAGGGGCGACCGCATTACCTGGCAGGGCCGATCGGTCCGGCTCGGCGCATTCCCGATGGGGGTCGACGCCGCGAGGTTCTCCGCGCTCGGATCCGATCCCGAGGTTCGCGCGGAGGCCGCCGAGCTCAAGCGGGACGGCGAGTGCGTCCTTCTCTCGATCGACCGGCTCGATTACACCAAGGGCGTTCCCCGGAGGCTGCTGACCTTCGAGAAGCTGCTGCGCGCGCACCCGGAGCTCCGGGAGAAGGTCCGGCTGGTGAGCCTCTCCGTGCCCTCGCGGGTGGCGATGGGGGCGTACAAGCACTTCCGGAAGGAAGTGGACGCGGTCGTCGGCCGCATCAACGGCGCCTTCGCGACGCCCCGCTGGGTGCCCATCCACTACATGTACCGGAGCTTGCCTCTGTCGCGGGTGGCCGCGCTCTACCGCGCCGCCGACGTGATGCTCGTGACCCCCATCCGGGACGGGATGAACCTGGTGGCGAAGGAGTACGTCGCGACCCGCTCGGACGAGGACGGCGTCCTGGTGCTGAGCGAGTACGCCGGCGCCTCGGAAGAGCTGGCCGAAGCCCTGCTGGTGAACCCGTACGAGGTCGATCGCGCCGCGGAGGTCTACTACCGCGCGCTCACGATGTCGCCGGAGGAGCGCCGGACCCGGATGCGGGCGCTTCGGTCCCGGGTGCTCACCTACGACGTGCACCGCTGGGCCGAGAGTTTCTTAAGCCAGCTCGAGGCGGCGGCACCGGTCGCGGGCGGGGCGCCGCGACCCGCCATGGCGGCGCTGCCCACCCTCGAGCGCGCGCCGCGCGTCGTGCTGCTGCTCGACTACGACGGCACCCTGGTGCCGATGGTCTCGTCGCCCGAGCTGGCGGTGCCCGACGATGAGCTGCTCGCGCTGCTCGGGCGCCTGGCGCGCGCGCCGCGCACCGAGGTGCACGTGGTGAGCGGGCGGACCACCGGCTTTCTCGACCGCTGGCTCGGCGACCTGCCCGTTCACCTCCACGGCGAGCACGGCGCCGTGTCGCGCGATGCCGGCAAGCGGCGGTGGCGCCGCCGCGACCTCCCCAACCTCGACTGGCAGCGGCTGGCACGTCCCATCCTGAGCGACTTCGCCCGGCGCACGCCGGGGGCCTCGGTCGAGCCCAAGGAGGCGACGATCGCGTGGCACTGGCGCAAGGCGGATCCGGCCGTCGCCAGCCGCCACGCCAACGAGCTGGGCCATCACCTGAGCACCCTGCTCGCCAACGAGCCGGTAGAGCTGCTCTGGGGAGACCAGGTGCTCGAGCTCCGGCCGTACGGGCTGCACAAGGGGCTCATCGCGCGCGAAGTGGCCGATGCGCACATGGCCCACGCGCTGTTCGTGGCGATGGGAGACGACCGCAGCGACGAGGATCTGTTCCGCTCGCTCCCCGCCGGCGCCATCACCGTGGCGGTCGGGACGAGCGTCGGATTCGCGGACTTTCAGGTGGAGGATGTGGCCCAGGCGCGCCGATTCCTCGGCGCGCTGGCGGACGTGCGGACGAAATAGGGAGCCAGGGAGCTGGGGAGCTCGGGAGTACGAGGTCGGAGCCCAAGCATGTTGTGCTTGACGGCCGATTCGGGTCAGTCGGTAAAGGAGGCACGGATGTTACCGCTGTTGCTTCTCTCCTCCACGGCTGGAATGGGTAGCGCCTGCGTGGTCGTTCAGCCCTCTGATCCCAAGGCGGTTCGGACGCTAGAGTTTCGGATCGATCATCCAGTGGTCCAGGCTCGCGCGAGATTCGTGGTGGACGCGCAGACGCCTGATGCTATCCCGGCCGTAGCGCCGGACAGCACACCGGCCTGGTTCAGCCATGATTCGAGCTGGACCGCCGACCGGACCCTCAAGCGGATCTTGACGGTTCGGTTCAAGGCCGGTGTTACCCTGGCCGCCAAGAAGGCCGCGCTCGATAGCGTCGGTGGCCTCGTCGTCGGTGGGTACCACCTCAGCAACGACCCGGACGGGGTCTATTACATCTACGTTCCGAGGGCGCACACCGACTCGCTTCTGCTTGTCGCTCGTGCGACGCTCTATCGTCAGCCCTCGGTAAGGAGAGCCGGATTTGAGCTTAACCCGTCTCCCTCAGGGGTGCGTCCCGTCGATGGGACGGGTTGGCAGAAGGTCGACTGGACCTTCCACCCCGATTCCGCTTTCGGAGAGAACTGGTCATTCGTAGTGGTCCAGGCTCGCGCGAGTCTCGTGGTGGACGCGCAGACACCTGCTGGTATCCCGGCCGTCGCGCCGGACAGCACGCCGGCCTGGTTCAGCCATGATTCGAGCTGGGCCGCCGACCGGACGCTCAAGCGCGTCTTGACGGTTCGGTTCAAGGCCGGTGTTTCCCTGGCTGCCAAGAAGGCCGCGCTCGATAGTGTCGGTGGCCTCGTTGTCGGTGGGTACCACCTCATCAACGACCCGGACGGGGTCTATTTCATCTACGTTTCGACGGCCCACAGTGACGCCCTCTTGCTCAACGCCCGAGCGACGCTCCTTCGCCAGTCGTCAGTCAGGCGAGTCGGGTTGCGATTGAACCCGTCTGTCTCGGGGGTGCGTCCCGTCAATGGGACGGGTTGGCAGAAGCTCGACTGGTCGGATCTGCGAGACGGACAACGCTCCCCATCACGTAAGTGACGGGGAGCGTTGGGATTCGGTTCCATGGGCTCGGCGCGATTCGAACGCGCGACCTCTTGCTCCGGAGGCAAGCGCTCTATCCAGCTGAGCTACGAGCCCTTGGGGCCGGGACCAGCTCCCCAGCTTCCTGACTCCCTCGTTCATCGGGGCGCCGGGATTTGAACCCGGGACCTCCTGCTCCCGAAGCAGGCGCGCTACCGAGCTGCGCTACGCCCCGTCAACCGTTCCTACGCGCCCTGAGGGATTCGAACCCCCAGCCTTCTGATCCGTAGTCAGATGCTCTATCCAATTGAGCTAAGGGCGCCGGCGCGGGATGGGCGGTACAAGACTCGAACTTGTGACCTCCACGATGTCAACGTGGCGCTCTAACCAGCTGAGCTAACCGCCCTGCCTCAGACGCCCAGACGGTCAGGCGGCCAGACGGTCGGGGAATCGATCCGGGCGCCGAGTGGCGCCGGGTCCTCCCGCGGAGCTGACCGTCTGACCGCCTCTACGTCTGGCCGTCTGTCCGTCTGTCCGTCTACATAGCGGGGGTGGGATTTGAACCCACGACCTCCGGGTTATGAGCCCGGCGAGCTACCAGACTGCTCCACCCCGCGACGCATCCTGCCGGTGTTTGCCGAGAGCGGGAAACGGGACTCGAACCCGCGACCCCAACCTTGGCAAGGTTGTGCTCTACCAACTGAGCTATTCCCGCAACCTCGGGCCCGAACCTAGGCGATCCTCAAGGCCCATGCAATACCGCCCCGCCCCGCCCCCCGCCCCCCCGGCCGCGGCGACGTCCCCGCGCGAAATGGAGGCGAGGGGGATCGAACCCCTGACCTCGTGAATGCCATTCACGCGCTCTCCCAACTGAGCTACGCCCCCGCTATAATAGCCCCCGCGAGGGACGGGAGCCGCAGCACGAAAACGTAGCGGCGCCTGTAACCCAAGTCAAGCGAAAACGCACTCCGCCAGAACGCCGCAACTCCCCGTGCGACTGCGCGTTACCCACGGAATGGCGAGAGCTGAATGAGCCCGAAGCGCAGCCGCAAACGCGACACCGCTGCCTCGCTCGGCGTGTACGACGCGGAGCGTGACATCCTCGACCTCTACCTCCACGAGGTCAGCAAGGCCCCCCTGCTCACCCCGCAGGAGGAGATCGCCGTGGCTCGCCGGGTCCGCCAGGGCGACCAGGCGGCGATGGACGAGCTCATCACCAAGAACCTCCGCTTCGTCATCTCCGTCGCCAAGAAGTACCAGAATCGGGGCATGCCGCTCACCGACCTCATCGGTGAAGGAAATCTGGGCCTCCTCACCGCCGCCCGGAAATTCGACCCCGACCACGGTGTCAAATTCATCTCCTACGCCGTCTGGTGGATCCGCCAGGCGATTCTGGCTGCCATCGCTCGGCACGGCCGCACGGTCCGGGTTCCGCTCAACCGGACTGCCGATCTCTCCCGCGTCGGCAAGACGACGGAGGCGCTCCGCCAGCAGCTTGGACGCGAGCCCACCGCCGAGGAGATCGCCGGAGCCCTCGGCCTGTCGGTCGAGATCGTGCAGTCGCTCGCCGCCCTCAACACCGCGGAAGTCCGGCTGGACGCGCCGCTCGCGGCGGAAGGCGACCGGGCGACGATGGAGCGCTTCATCGCCGACGGCCAGGCCGACACGGAAGAAACGGTGATGACGCAGTTCCTGAGTGAGGAGGTGGAGGCCGCGCTCCGGACGCTCGCTCCCCGGGACGCGAAGGTGCTCCGCCTCTATTTCGGCCTGAACGGAGGCCGGGAGCACACCCTGGAGGAGATCGGGGCGCTGTTCGGGATCACCCGCGAGCGGGTGCGGCAGCTTCGCGATCGCGCCCTCAAACGGCTCCGCGAAGGCGAGGTCGGGCGGGCACTGGCGAGCTTCGCCGCGTGAGCGAGGCGGCGGCCGAGCGCCGGCCGTTCCGGGAAGCCCTCACCGCCACCGGCCGCTGGGCGATCGACGCCCGGCGCGCCGTCGCCGACGTGGCGACCTGGCGACCGCTCCTCTTCCCGCAGATGCGCCGGCTCGGCGTGCAATCGGTGCCGGTCGCGCTGTTCCTCGCCGTCTTCACCGGCATCGTCCTCGCTCTCCTCTCGTCCTATCTCTTCACCCGCGCGATCCCGCTCTACTTCGTCGGCACGCTGGTGACCAAGGCGATCATGATGGAGCTGGGGCCGGTGCTCACCGGGATGGCCCTCGCGGGCCGGGTGGGCGCGAACATCGCCGCCGAGCTCGGCACGATGCGGGTGACCGACCAGGTGGACGCGCTCGAAACCCTCGCGATCAGCCCGCACGCCTATCTGGTCACGCCGCGCGTCATCGCCGCCACGCTCATGTTCCCGATCGTCACCGCGCTCGCCGTGAGCGTCGGCGTGCTGTCCGGCTGGATCACCGCGGTGAACCTCCTCGACCTCACCTCGGAGGAGTTCCTTCGCGGCGCGCGGCAGTTCTACAAGTTCAAGGACGTCTGGTTCGGGCTGGTGAAGAGCGCGAGCTTCGGCCTCGCCGTCGCGACGATGGGCTGCTTCGAGGGGCTCCACACGACCGGCGGTGCCCAGGGGGTGGGGATCAGCACGACGCGCGCCGTGGTGCGGGGGTGCCAGGCGATCCTGGTGCTCGACGCCTTCTGGGCCCTGGTGCTTCTATGAGTTCCGAGTTCCGGGTTCTGAGTTCGGAGTTCGCACTACCCCTCCGGGCGGAGTTGGAACCCTGAACCCGGAACCCGGAACCTTCCTCTCATGATCCGCTTCGATCGGATCTCCCGATCCTTCGGCCCGAAAGCGGTGCTCCGCGACTTCTCCCTCGACGTGACCGAAGGGGAGACCACGGTGCTCCTGGGGTACTCGGGCAGCGGCAAGAGCGTGGCGCTCAAGCATGTCGTCGGGCTGCTCGAGCCGGACGCGGGCCGGGTGGTGGTCGACGACCTCACCGTGGGCGACCTCGAGTACGAGGCGCTGCAGGACCTGCGCGGGCGGATCGGCTACGTCTTCCAGTTCGCGGCGCTGCTCGACTCGCTCACGGTCGGCGAGAACCTCGCGCTCGGGCTCCGGCGGCGCGGGCTCGCGCCGGCGGCCATCACCGGCCGAGTGCGGGAGTGCCTCGACCTGGTCGAGCTTCCCGGCACCGAGGATCGCTATCCGGCGGAGTTGTCGGGCGGCATGCGCAAGCGCGTCGGGATCGCGCGGGCGATCGCGCTCCGGCCCCGCTACATTCTCTACGACGAGCCCACGGCCGGGCTCGACCCGGTCACCACCACCGTCATGGACGACCTCATGATCCGCGTTCGCCGCGAGCTGGGCGCGACGAGCCTCGTCGTGACGCACGATCTCCGCAGCGCGTTCGCGGTGGCCGACCGGATCGCGTTTCTCTACGAGGGCGGCATCCGCGTGTGCGGACCGGCCGCGGGGATTCGCGCCACGACCGATCCGGTGGTACGCGAGTTTCTCGATGGCCGCGCGGGCGAGGCTCCGGAGGGGGAGGGGGAGGGGGAGGCCCGGACGTGAGACACACCAACGAGCTGGCCGTCGGCGCGACGGTCCTGGTCGCGCTCGGCGTGGTGACCCTGGGCGCGATCGCGCTCGGCCAGGTGCGCCTGGGGGAGCGGCAGGAGATCCGCACCGCCCGGTTCCGCTCGATCGGCGGCATCGGCCGGGGCGCGTCGGTGACCCTGCGGGGGGTCAAGGTGGGCCGCGTGGCCGAGGTGCGGATCGCGCCCCGCGACTGGGTGGAAGTGGATTTCCGCCTCGAGCCCCGCCTCGAGCTGCCTGCCCGGCCGGCGGCGATCGCGGCCCCGGCGACCCTCTTCGGCGAATGGCGCGTCACCATCATCGCGCTCGAGGAGGCGTCGAGCGACCGCCGGGTCCAGCTGGCCCTCGGCGAAGCGGCGGCGGCGGGCCCGGGAGCCTGGCCCGGCGCCACGCTTCCCGATATCGGCGAGATCACCCAGCAGGCCAGCCGGATCGCCGGCGACATCGGCGTCCTCACCGAGCGGATCGAGGGCGCCCTCGACTCGGGAGCGGTCGAGGACGTGAAGCGGAGCCTCCGCGACCTCCGGGCGACCGTCGTGCGTCTCACCCGCTTCGCCGACACCGAATCCGAGAACATCGAGCGCCTCACCAACAGTCTCACCCGCACCTCCGATCAGGTCGACCTCGCCTCGCGACGGTTCAATACCGTGCTCGGCCGGGTGGACTCGGCGACTGCGGGAGGCCAGCTCGTCGATCTCGTGACCCAGACGCGGCAGACCAGCGCCGAGCTGCGCGAGCTCACCCGCGACGTCCGGAGCATCGTCACCGACGTGAAGGAGCGCCGCGGCACCCTGATCCGCGTGCTCGAAACCACGGACACCCTGCTCACCCGCGTGCGCACCGGCCGGGGTACCCTCTCGCTCCTGGCGAGCGATTCGGCGCTCTATCACGAGGCGACGCGGACCGTCTCCCAGCTCCGGGCGCTGCTCGCGGACATCCAGGCGAATCCCAGGAGGTATTTCCGATTCTCGGTGTTCTAGCTCGGGTGGTCGGGCGGCCGGCCCGGCAGCCCGTCGGCCCCTCATGACCAAGCGCCGCGCCCAACGCGAGGTGTCCGCCGGCGGGATCGTGTTCCGGCGTGACGAGGGGGGCGTCACCCGGTGGCTCCTGATCAAGGACTCCTACGACAACTGGGGCTTCCCGAAGGGCCACCTCGAGGACGGTGAATCGCCGCTCGAGGCCGCGCGCCGGGAAACCGCGGAGGAAACCGGCCTCGACGATCTTCGCCCCCAGGGGCCGATCCGAATCGTGGACTGGCACTTCCGGTTCAAAGGCCGCTTCATCCACAAGTTCTGCCATTTCTTTCTCTTCGAGTCTCCAGCGGCGGAGGCGGCGCCGCAGGCAGACGAGGGCATCACAGCCGTGCAGTGGCTGCCGCTCGGCGAGGCGCTCCAGGTGCTGTCGTACGACAACGCGCGGGGCGTCCTCCGGCGGGGCGCCGACATGGCGCGCACGCTGGTCGCGAGCGGGGCAGGGCGCCCGAAGCACGGGCCGCGACCGATCGACCGGAAACCGCCGGAAGAGGGATAGCGCGTGACGGCGATCGCGGCAGTGCTCGACAGCCGGTCCGCGCTCGCGGCGCTGCGCCGGTCGTTGCCCCGGGGCACGGGGCCGGTCGTCACCTATCGTTCGTGGGCGGGACTCTGCCGCGGGCTCCTCGACCGGCTGATGGACGCGATCGTGATCGGGTCGCGCGCGTCGCGAAAACTCGACCTCGCCGCGCTGCGCACCCGGTTCCCCGGGATTCCCCTCGTGGTCTACGGTGCGATCCGTCCCGAGGACGCGGCCCAGCTCCTCGCCTGGCACCGGCTCGGTGTCGCGATGGTGCTCGTGGAGGGAGTCGACGACGCGATGGTGTCGGACCTCGTGCTGCGGACCGGCGCGTCGACGGCGCGCCGGGCTTTCCTCGCACAGACGCCCCGGCAGCTTCGGCTCACCGAGCCCGTCCAGCTGCGGGCATGGGACCGCCTCGTCGCCGCGCCCGGGCGGCCCCCGAGAACCTCGGCGCTCGCCCGGGACCTGGGACTCTCCCGGGAGCATCTCTCCCGCCAGTTCGGAGCGGGGGGCGCCCCGAACCTCAAGCGGGTGAGCGATCTCCTCACCGTGCTTTCGGCACTCGACCTCCTCGAGAACCCCGGCTATCAGCCGGCCGCCGTGGCCCGACTCCTCGGATTTGCGACCCCCAGTCATCTTCGCGCGACGGTACGGCGGGTCGCAGGCGTCCCCTTCGAGGAGGCGCGGGGACTCAGGAGCGGAGAGGTCGTGAAGCGGTTCGTGCGGCAGGAGCTAGGGAGCTAGGGGCTAGGGACTAGGGACTAGGGACTAGGGACTAGGGAGCTAGATGCGCATTGGAACCCAGAACCCAGAACCCAGAACCCAGAACCCAGAACCCAGAACCCCGAACCCAGAACTCAGAACCCAGAACCCAGAACCCAGAACCCCCTTTCGTCCTGGCCCTTTTGTGATAAATTTCACAAGCCCATGAATACCCCCTCATTCCTGCGCGGCTCGTGACGACCATGGCGACGGATTCCATTCTCCGGCCCGGTGAAATCAAGGAGATCCTCCTCCGGGAGATCGAGGCGGCAGACCTGGCCCAGGCGGATACCGCCGAGGTCGGCACCACGCTCGAGGTCAAGGACGGCGTGGCCCGGATCTACGGGCTCAGGAAGGCCGTCGCGGGAGAAATGCTCGAGTTCACGGCCTCGGAGACGGGCGAAACGGTGTACGGCCTGGTGCTCAACCTGGAGCAGGACAGCGTGGGCGCCGCGATCATGGGCGACTACCTCCGGCTCAAGGAGGGCGACGAAGTCCGGACCACCGGCCGTCTGCTCGAGGTCCCGACCGGGGCGGCGATGCTCGGCCGGGTGGTGAACGCGCTGGGTGAGCCGGTGGACGGCCGGGGGCCGATCCGGGCGGAATCGCGGCGGCCGGTGGAGATGATCGCGCCGGGCATCATCGTGCGTCAGCCGGTGAAGGAGCCGCTGCAGACGGGCCTCAAGGCGATCGACTCGATGATCCCCATCGGGCGAGGCCAGCGGGAGCTCATCATCGGCGACCGCGGCACCGGCAAGACGGCGATCGCGATCGACACGATCATCAATCAGAAGGGGACCGGCGTCGTCTGCGTCTACGTCGCGATCGGCCAGAAGCGCTCGACGGTGGCGTCGGTCGTGGAGAGGCTCAAGCACGCCGGGGCGATGGATTACAGCATCGTGGTGGTGGCGTCGGCGTCGGACCCGGCACCGCTCCAGTTCATCGCGCCCTACGCGGGCTGCGCCATCGCGGAGCACTTTGTCTACGAGGAGGGGAAGGCGACCCTCTGCATCTACGACGACCTGTCCAAGCAGGCGGCGGCGTACCGGCAGATGTCGCTCGTGCTCCGGCGGCCGCCCGGGCGTGAAGCCTACCCCGGCGACGTCTTCTACCTTCACAGCCGGCTGCTCGAGCGGGCGGCCAAGATCGCCGAAGACGCGAACGTCACCCGGATCGACCCGCGCATCAAGAAGCCGGGGGGCTCGCTCACGGCGCTCCCGATCATCGAGACCCAGGCGGGCGACGTCTCCGCCTACATCCCGACCAACGTCATCTCGATCACCGACGGGCAGATCTATCTCACGAGCGATCTTTTCTATTCGAACGTGCGCCCCGCCGTGGATCCGGGCATCTCGGTGAGCCGGGTGGGCGGCAACGCGCAGATCAAGGCGATGAAGCAGGTGGCGGGCCCGCTGCGGCTCAACCTGGCGCAGTACCGGGAGCTCGAGGCGTTCGCGCAGTTCGGCTCGGATCTGGACGCCGCCACGCAGCGCCAGCTCGCCCGCGGCGCGCGGCTGGTCGAGATCCTCAAGCAGCCGCAGTACGCGCCGATGCCGGTGGAGGAGCAGGTGGCGGTGATCTACGCGGTCACCAACGGCTACCTCGACGACGTGGACGTGAAGCACATCCGGCAGTGGGAGCGCGGCTTCCTCGAGTACCTGCGCTCGGGGGCGCAGGGGGTGCTCGAAGGACTCCGCACCAAGCGCGCGATCGACGACGCGCTCACGCCCAGGCTCAAGGCGGCGATCGAGGGATTCAAGCCGCTGTTCCGGGCCGAGTAGCATGGCCGGCAAGGGACGCGCGCTCCGCGGCCGGATCCGCTCGGTCGACAACACCCGCAAGATCACGCGGACGATGGAGCTCGTGGCCACGAGCAAGCTCAAGCGCGCCCAGGACCGGGTGATCGCCGCCCGCCCCTACGCCGAATCGCTCCGGGCGGTGATCGCCGATCTGGTGACCCCGGAGCTCGCGGCGGAATTCCCCCTCCTCCGGAAGCCCGCGCCGCCCGCCAGGGGAGGGCCCAGGGCGGCCGCGGTCATCCTCGTCACCTCGAACCGCGGGCTCGCCGGCGCCTTCAATTCCAACCTGATCAAGGAAGCGAAGCGTCGAATAGAGGAGCTGGAGGGGCGCGGCTACACCGTCGAGCTGCACTCGGTGGGGAAGAAGGGCGCCGGCTACTTCAAGTACCTGGGCCGGCCGCTCGCCGCCGACCGCCAGGACATCGGCGACCGGCCGACGGCGGAGCACGCCGCGAGCCTCGTGGGGCCGCTGATCGCGGCGTACGAGGCCGGAAAGCTCGCCGGCGTGGACCTGGTCCACGCGAAGTTCCAGAGCGCGCTCTCGACCCCGCCGGTGACGACGCCTGTGCTGCCGGTCGAGGCCCCGGACCGGCCGCGGGGGGTCCGGCCCGACTACATCCTCCGGCCGAGCCCGCGCGCGATCCTGGAACAGCTGCTCCCGCTCTACGTACAGAACATGGTGTATCGCGGGCTGGTGGAGACGGCGGCGGGGGAGCAGGGGGCCCGTCGCACCGCGATGAAGAACGCGACCGACAACGCCGGCGACATCATCGAGTATCTCCGGCGGACGTATAACCGACAGCGCCAGGCGGCGATCACGCAGGAGATCAGCGAGATCGTCGGCGGCGCCGCGGCGCTGCAGCAGTGACCGTCAACGGTCAACCGTCAACCGATGTCGATGGCACCGAACGGAAGGATCCGAGGTCATGGCCACACCCGTCGCTGCTGAGAGGAACGCCGGAACGATCGTCCAGATCATCGGGCCCGTGCTGGACGTGGAGTTTGCGCCCGACCACCTGCCGGAGATCTACACCGCGCTGGTGGTGGACGACGCGTCGGGGCCGATGCCGGTCCGGCTCGTGGCCGAGGTGCAGCAGCACATCGGCCAGAACCAGGTCCGCGCGGTGGCGATGAGCTCGACCGACGGCGCGACCCGCGGCATGCAGGCGCTCGACACCGGCGGGCCGATCACGGCCCCCGTGGGCACGGCGCCGCTGGGCCGGATCCTCAACGTGCTGGGCGAGCCGGTGGACGGCGGGCCGGCGATCCCGGCGGGCACCGAGCGGTGGCCGATCCACCGGGAGACCCCGAAGTTCGTGGATCTCGAGCCTAAGACCGAGATCTTCGAGACCGGCATCAAGGTCATCGACCTCATCGCCCCGTTCGTGAAAGGGGGGAAGACCGGGCTCTTCGGCGGCGCCGGCGTCGGCAAGACCGTCGTGATCATGGAGCTCATCAACAACGTGGCGAAGGGCCACGGCGGCAAGTCGGTGTTCTGCGGGGTGGGAGAGCGGACCCGCGAGGGGAACGACCTCTACCTCGAGATGAAGGAGAGCGGTGTGCTCGGCACCTGCGCGCTCATCTACGGGCAGATGAACGAGCCGCCGGGCGCCCGGCTCCGGGTCGGTCTCACCGGGCTCACGGTGGCGGAGTACTTCCGCGACATCGAGGGCCAGGACGTCCTCCTCTTCATCGACAACATCTTCCGATTCACCCAGGCGGGGTCGGAGGTGTCGGCGCTGCTCGGGCGGATGCCGAGCGCGGTGGGCTACCAGCCCACGCTGGCGACCGAGATGGGCGACCTCCAGGAGCGGATCACCTCGACCAAGCGGGGCTCGATCACCTCGGTGCAGGCGATCTACGTGCCGGCCGACGACCTCACCGACCCGGCGCCGGCCACCGCGTTCGCGCACCTCGACGCGACGGTGGTGCTCTCGCGCGCGATCGCCGAGCTCGGGATCTACCCCGCCGTCGACCCGCTGGACAGCTCGAGCCGGATCCTCGATCCGCAGTACGTGGGCGACCGCCACTACGCGGTCGCGGTCGGCGTGCAGCGCACCCTGCAGCGCTACAAGGCGCTCCAGGACATCATCGCGATCCTGGGCATGGACGAGCTGTCGGAGGACGACAAGCTGATCGTCGCCCGGGCCCGCCGGCTCCAGCGGTTCCTGTCCCAGCCGTTCTTCGTGGCCGAGCAGTTCACCGGGTTCACGGGCAAGTACGTGAAGCTCGAGGACACCATCGCGAGCTTCGAGCGCGTGCTGTCGGGCGAGTTCGACCAGCTTCCCGAGCAGGCGTTCTACATGCAGGGCGGGATCGAGGACGTGGTGGAGCGGGCCCGGGAGCTCGCCAAGTAGATGCGCGTCCTGGTCATCGGGCCGGAGCGCGCGGTCTACGACGGCGACGCCGACGCGGTGACCGCGCCGTGTTATGACGGCGAGGTCGGCATCCTGCCCCGGCACGCCCCCTTCATGTCGCTCCTCGGCCGCGGCACCCTCACCGTGCGCAGCGGAGACACGACGCGCCGGTTCCGTGTGCAGGGCGGCTTCCTGCAGGTCGTCTCCAACACCGTCCGTGTGGTCGCCGAACACGTACAAGGAGAAGAGCATGCCGCGTAAGCTGCTGACCGCAGTGGTCGCCGTCGTGTTGGCCGCACCCGTTGCGGCCCAGTCGACCGGCACTCCCGTGTTCCACGCTCCCTACCGCGCCTTCGAGCGGCACGAGTACGGCCTCGCGCTCTCCGATCAGGGGAACCTGACGCTGGAGGCGCACTGGGGCTTCAGCAGCACGCAGGCCCGCTGGGACTTCGCGATCCGCGGCGGGATTCAGGACACGCAGGTCGGCGACGCCGCCTTCCTGGTCGGCGTCGATGCCCGCTACCGGGTGATCGACCAGACCGCGGACTTTCCGCTCGACGGCGCCTTCGTCACGGGCGTCGGCGCGTCGCTGGTGAGCGGCTCCTCCCGGCTCTTCGTCCCGCTCGGCATCTCCCTCGGTCGCCGGGTGAACTTCGAGGGGTCCGAGGTGAGCCTCGTACCGTATGTGCAACCGGTGGTCATGCCGGTCTTCGGCGACGGCGACGAGGACATCGCGGTCGCGCTCGGCCTCGGAGGCGACCTCCGGCTCAGCCGGCGCTTCGAGATCCGGCTGGGCATCGGGCTCGGCGACATCGAGTCGTTCTCGATCGGCTTTTCCTTCACACGCTGACGACGGTTTCGGAGCCCGAGGCTCCGGGAGTTTAGCCATGTCACGTCTCACTGGCCTTCCCGTGCTGGCCCTCGTGCTGGCGGGGTCGGCACTGGCCGGCGGCGCGCGGCGCCTGGAGGCCCAGGTTTTCGGCCTGCCCGTGCGCAACGCGGGCATCCCCACCGGTCTCACGCTCGCGGCGGACGCGGGGTTCTCCAACAGCCACGCCGGCGGCGGCTGGGCGATCGGCGCGAGCGCCGCGGTGGGGCTCGGCCCCCTCGGCGTGAGCGGCGCCGTCGCCTGGCGGGACCCCGACGGCGACGACGGCTTCAGCTCGGTCGGCGCCACCGGCAATCTCAAGATCTTCGGCGGGCCGCTCATCCCGCTGTCGCTCACCGCCCAGGCGGGGTTCGCCTACGGGCAGCAGGACGTGCCGGGGCCGACCGCGGGGGAGAACAAGCTCTGGCACTTTCCCGTGGGGCTCGGGCTCGCGCTCACGATCCCGAATCCCGTGGTGGCCATCAAGCCGTGGATCGCGCCGCGCGTGGACATCGTTCGGGTGCGCCCGCCGGCGGGCGGCGACAGCGATACTTCGACCGATTTTGGGGTGAGCGCGGGAGTCGACTTGAGCTTCCTGAGCGGGCTCGGGATCCGGGCGATGTACGACCGGGTCCAGGCCGGCGACGGGGTGCATCCGTCGATCGTGAGCGTCGGACTCTCGTGGGGCCTCCGGCTGGGCCGATGAGGGCCCTCCGCGGAATCGCCGCGATCGCCCTCCTCTCAGGGGCGGGGTGCGCCCAGACGTTCGACGCGACCTCGCTGGGAGTCCCCGTCTCGATGGGCAATGCCCCGGGTGAGGCGGCGCAGGGGGCGGCGTTCCGCACCACCGGGCACAGCTATCACGCGTTCTTCGGGCTCTTCACCCTTTCCCAGGCCAACCTGCAGAAGGCGCTCGCGAGCCAGCTGGTCGGCGGGCAGCAGGTGAGCCGCGTCAAGATCACGACCAAGAGCCGCTGGTTCGACGTGGTGATCACCGGGCTCACCCTCGGCATCGTCGTGCCGCGCACGGTGATCTACGAGGGGATCGTGACGGGCGCTCCTCCGCAGTAGGCGCCATCCTTTAAGGGCCGTCCGGCCGTCCGGCCGTCCGGCCGCCCGTCACCAACGCCTCCACCAGCCGGGCGTTCCGCTCGGCGCCTCCCTGGCCCCTCTCCACGACCGCGAGCGCGCGGGCGCCCGCCGCACTGCGCGCGCCGTCGTCGGCCAGCCAGTGCATCCACCCCGCCGCCAGGGCGGGGGGCGATGCGTCCACGGTCGTTGCCGCTTCCGCGTCCAGGAGGAGGCCCGCCTCGCGGCTGTTGCGCCAGTGC
Source organism: Gemmatimonadales bacterium (assembly GCA_050733195.1). Classification (GTDB taxonomy): domain Bacteria; phylum Gemmatimonadota; class Gemmatimonadetes; order Gemmatimonadales; family GWC2-71-9; genus JABFSM01. Next base: position 1,836 of record JBOHSH010000163.1, on the reverse strand, counting down.
GGCCCGAACAGCACCGGCACGCCCGCCGCGGCGGGCTCGAGCACCGAGTGCAGGCCGGCCCGGCCGAAGCCGCCGCCGACGAAAGCGATCCGGCCCTGGGCGTAGAGCCCCGCCAGGAGGCCCACCCGGTCGACGATGACGAGGGCGGCGCTGCCCGCGGTCCCCGCGCGGGACAGACGCAGGGACTCGAGTCCATGCGAGCGGGCGCGGCGTTCCACAAGGGCGAGATGCTCGGCCGTCGGCTCGTGCGGCGCGAGGATGAGCCGGGCCTCCGGCATCGAGCGCCGCACCGTCGCGAACGCCGGCAGCAGCACCGCCTCGTCGGCGGGCCAGGTGGACCCGGCGACGAGCGCGGGCCCGTCGCCCGGGACGGCGTAGCGGCGGTCCCCGGCGGCGCTCCGCGCCTGGTGCAGCGCGCTGTCGAAACGGGGGTCACCCGTGATCTCGATGGCGTCGCCGGGAACGCCCAGCGCGGCCAGGCGCTCGGCATCGTCGTCCGCCACCGCGCCCGCCGCGCGGACGGCGGCATAACCCGCGCGGAGCAGCGACCGGGCCGGCCACCGCAGGCGGCTCGAGACCGGGCTCACCGTCGCGGCGACGAGGCCGACGGCCACCGCGCGGGCGGCGGCGCGCGTGGCGAGCTCGGGCCAGAGGTCGAGCTTACAGAAGACCAGGGCCGTGGGCGCCAGGCCCGCGAGCACGAACTCGATCTCTCCGGGGAGATCCCACGGGAGGTAGTCGGCGAGGTCCGCCGGCTGCCGCGCGGCCAGCCGGCCGGCGGACGGGCTCGTATGCGTATAGACGATCTGCCAGTCGGGGTGGCGCTCGCGGAGGACGCCCAGCACCGCCTCGGCCTGGAGCCCTTCGCCGACGGACGGCGCGTGCATCCAGAGCAGCGCCCGGGACGGGTCGCGGTTCTCGCGCGCCCAGGCGACGATGCGGCGTCCGGCGCCGACCCGCGCCATCAGCGCGTCGCGCCATTTCGGGCGGCGCGACGCCACGGCCGGCGCCAGGGCCAGGCCGAGCCGCACCGCCGCGCGGTAGGCGAGAGAAGTGCCGGGTGGGCGGGAAGACACGTCGTAAGTTACGCGTCTACCTTACACCATGCCTCAAACCACGGGCGGCGGTTACTGGTCGGCGTCGCGCGCCCCGCGCCACAGCCTGACGCTCGCGCTGCCGCTCATTCTCCTCTACGAGACGCTCGCCTTCGCGCTCTCGCGTGAGCAGATAGGCGCGGTCCGGAACGGCGCCGACGTCCTCCTCAAGAGCCTGTTCCTCGCGCTGGGCGGCCGGCACGGTGTCGCCGTGTTCGGCGTGGCGCTCTTCACGATCGGATCGTTTCTGGTCATCCGCGACATCCGGAAGAACGGCGCCATTCGTCCCGGGCTCCTCGGGGTGATGCTCCTGGAAGCGGCCGCCCTCGCCGCCGCGCTGGGCTGGGTCGTGAGCCTGCTTACGACCCTGGTGCTGTCCGGCAGGATGCCGGGGCTCATGCAGGCGAGCGGTGGCTCCCTCGCGAGCTTCGATCTCCCGACCCAGCTCATGATCTCGCTGGGCGCGGGGCTCTACGAGGAGCTGTTGTTTCGGGTCCTGCTGGTGGGCGCGCTCGCCTGGGGAGCCCGGCAGCTCCTCGGTCTGCGCCCGTTCGTGGCCGGGCTGCTCGCGGCCGTCGCCGGCGCGGGCATCTTCTCGGCCTTCCACTATATCGGGGAGTACGGCGATACCTGGTCGCTCGCGTCCTTCACCTTCCGCGCGATCGCCGGCCTCATCTTCAGCGGGCTCTACCTGCTGCGCGGCTTCGGCATCACCGCGTGGTGTCACGCGTTGTACGACGTG
>JBOHSH010000162.1:0-9981 GCA_050733195.1 Gemmatimonadales bacterium | reverse complement strand
GGGCAGGGATGGTTCCCATTTCGGAAATGTGACTAGCGCCACGATTCAAGGAGGCGTCCTCTACACTGCGGAGCTTCGCCAGGCCACTGATCAGGCTCGTCTCGCTGCCTACCGCAAGCCGGACTCGACCCTTCGCTTCGCCCAGCCGGTATCCGGAATTGAAAGAGCGCTACCGCCGACCAGCGTCACCCTCAAGCGCCAGACTACGAACGTAGCCACCGTGGACCAAATGCGTGCCAGGCGCTCCCTTCATACCAAGACGTGTACCCCAAGCCCGGGGACGCGGTCGAAATGACGCCGATTGCCGGTGATCAGACTGTCGCTGCGGGCCAGCGCCGTGCTCGCGATGAGGAGATCCGAAGTTCGGACTCGGCGCCCATGGGTGCTGAGCTTGGCATCCAGCTCGCCGAACACGCGGGCAACTTCAAGCGTCACCGGGACGACGGGAATCACGCCAAGAATGCTCTCCACAAATTCCTCACGGTTGGCGCGGCGAGATGGAGTGTCCGCACGCCAGCACCCGTGAAACAGCTCTCCAGCGCTCATGACCGAGAGATCCCCAGCTCGACATCGCCCCAGCGCTCCATCAGCTCCCCAACGAGCTCCGCCGGCGTCTGGCGGCGACGTTCGGCATGAATGAAAACGGTGGAGTCGATCAGGAGCCCCAACCCGGCCGCTCCTCTGCGGGTTCGTCGGCAAGAATCGAGAGCAGGTCTGCCTCCAGTCCACCCTTGAGCACCACCGGGGTTCGGCCTCGGAGCAGCGCCAGGCATTCGGAGGCGCGACGCCCGGCCAGGCCGGGCGGCGCCATGACACAGATGTCGTGCCCTCGCCGGTGGATCAGATACCGGCGGCCACTCTCGACGTCGTTGAGCACCTTCGAGAATGAGCGGCTGGCCTCGGTGGCGGAGATCCGCTTCGGGCGCTTATCTGATTTACGTCGCATGAATCAGATTCTATCTGCCGCCGGGACGCCTGTCAACCTCCCGCTACGCTCCCCGGAAGCGTCACGACCGCCTCAAACGTGCTGATCGACCAGGATCGGGTTCCCGTCCGGGTCCACGGCCATGAAGCTCGCGGGGCCCGTCGAGGCTTCGTCCGCCTCGGTGATCAGCTCGATCCCCGCTGCCTTGAGCCGGCGCTGCAGCTCGCGCACGTCGGTGAATCGGTCGAGCTTCCGGGCGTTCTGGTCCCAGCCCGGATTGAAGGTCAGGATGTTCTTCTCGAACATTCCCTGGAAGAGCCCGATCACGTGCGGCCCGTTCTTGAGGATGAGCCAGTTCTGGGCGGCATCGCCGCCGGTGACCGTGAAGCCGAGCTTCTCGTAGAAGCTCCGGGACGCCTCGAGATCCCTGACGGCGAGGCTGACGGAGAATGCGCCGAGCTCCATGGTGTCTTCCTCCCTAGGCGGCGGACGTGGCCGCGGTTCCGAGGCGCCGCTTCCGGCTCAACACCCCGGCCGTCACCAGCGCGAACACGAGTCCCACCGGCAGCGGCTCGAGGAACGTGAGGCCGATGTTGACGAGCGGGTTCCGGTACATCACCTGGTATTCCCGCATGCGTTCCGCCCTGCGGGCGAGCTCGGCCTCCGTGGCCCCCGATCGGCGTGCTTTCTCCATCGTGTGGGCCGCGTACTTCTCGCTGAAGTCCGGCGCGAGCTTGTAGTAGATCACCTCCCAGGTGGCCACGTAGCAGACGCTCGCGACGGCCACGATCAGGATGCCGACCTTGAAGGCGCGCCCGAACGAGAGGCTGCCGCCGGCCCCGTGGTCGCGGTACGCCCGGACTCCGAAGAACACCATCAGGAAGGCGAGCACCATTGTCGTGTAGCCGACGAGGGCGCTCCGGTCGAATCCGATCCGGTCCTGGAAGGGGAGGGTGAGGAGCATCATCGCCGACAGGATGGCGCCGGCGATGAGCCCGTAGGTCAGCACGATCTTTCGCATCGTAACCCCGAAGAGGTTGAGGACGGGCCCAGTCTACCAGCCGGCCTCCCTGGGCACATCACCAGAACGGGTGATTCCCGGCGGTGTTACGGAAAATCTTACGAAAGTGGGAGGGGTTGCGGGCCCTGGACGGGTCAGGGGATGAGCCGGAGCTCCTTGCCCAGCTGAACGGCCTGGGTTCGCCTCCGCGCGCCGAGCTTGTCGAACACCCGGCTGGAGTGGGTCTTGACCGTGTTCTCGCTCACGTGGACCCGCTCGGCGATCTCCCGGTTGCTCAAGCCCAGGGCGATCAGCTCCAGGATTTCGAGCTCCCGGGGCGTGATGCCGAGGGACTCGAGCTTCCGCTGGTCGCGGACGAAGGTGGACGGGGCCTCGATCCGGACCTCCCGCACCACGACTTTTTCCCTGGGCCGGGTGAGCTTGCGCCCGAGCCAGAGCCCGACGCCGGCGAAGACCGCCGCGACCAGCCCGCCGTAGATCTCGACCGAATGCTCGACCAGGAGCCAGCGGTACTCGATGAGCTTGAGCCCGGCGATGAGGACGCCGCCGATGAGGCCATAGAGCAGCACGTGCCTGCGCATGCCCTATTCTATCAGGCCATCACAGCGTCGGGGAGCGACGCCCGATCCTCAGTAACCCTTTAGGTGCGGCCACGCTCCTCCAGTCAGCGAAAGCGTCGGCGAGTTCCCAGCCGACGCCCTCGAGTCGCGTGTACGGGCCTCAAGCGCGCGCGACGGTGCTCGCCGCCTCGGTGATCAGGGTCGCGACTTCGCCAGGGTGCGAGACCAGCGAGGCATGGCTTGCGGGCAACGAAATCGTCGCCGCGCCCATGCGCTTCGCCATCCAACGTTGCGCGTCGGGAGGGATCATCCGGTCGTCCTCCGACACCTGATACCACGATGGCTTCGACTTCCACGCCGGTTCGGTGACCTTGTCCTCGAAGCATCGTCCCGCGATGGGCTTCTGGGTCGCCGCCATCACCCAGGCTTCATCATCGTCCACGTCCTGCGCGAACCTGTCACGGAAAGTGGCGCGCTCGATCCACAGGAAGCCATTCTCGTCGGGACGGACACTCGCAGCGCCGGGAGGCTGCGCCTGCCGGGCCAGGACGTCGCCGAGCCCTTCTCCTTTGTCCGGGGCGAAGGCCGCGACATAGACCAGTGCGACGACGTTGTCCGCATCGGTTCCGGCCTCCGTGATGACGGCACCTCCGTAGGAATGGCCGACCAGGATCGTCGGGCCCTGCTGCGCCGCGAGAACGCGGCGCGTGTGCGCAGCGTCGTCGCTCAGGGATGTCAGCGGGTTTTGCACTGCCGTGACACGGTACCCCTCTTTCTGCAGGAGTGGAATAACCTTGCTCCAGTTGGACCCGTCCGCCCACGCCCCATGGACGAGTACGACGCGCGGCTGCTGTGGCATAGCTGTTACTCCTTTCTGTGGAGTCGGCAGCACCTGGCGGTGGCTGCGGCTGCGACGTGTGCTTCAGCGATGAACGCAGGCAGGAATGGCGTATGGTGGCTCACGAGAAACCTCTCGGGTTAGGCGGCACGGCCTCGGGCGGTCGAACTGGCGGCCCGGGCGAGCGCGGCCCCTCAGCCCGGCCGCCGGCGCACCGAGAGTAAGCCCGCGGCCCGCACGCCGGCCTCGGCGCAGGCCACGTCGTCTGACGGCGCCTCGCCGCTGACACCAACCGCGCCCAGGAACTGCCGGCCGTCCGCCGAGTAGATCGGGATCCCGCCAGGCACGATGACAACGTGCGGGGCGGAGGCGAAGCCGGGGGTCTCCCGTGCCGCCGCCGCCATCTCTGCGGTCGAAAAGCGCCAGTGCGCGACGGCCTCAGCCTTCTGCATCGCAAACGCCATGATGCCGGGTGCGTTGCCGTCCATCCGGAGCAGGGCCACCGCGTGGCCGCCTTCGTCATACACCGCGATCGCGTGGCTCTGGCCCTTGCCTCGCGCGTGCGCGGCGCACCCCTCGACGACCTTGGAAGCAACACCCGCGCCGAGCTGCGCGGCCGCCGGGCGGAATGATACCGAGAGTAAGACGGTGGCGAGCGCGGCGGACGTCCGCGCCGTGGCCCTACGCCGCATTGGTACCTCCTGAAGTAGGAACGATCGCACATCGAAGGCATCGGTGCCGCCGAACCAGTACTCCAGCTGCACTCCAACAGTACCATACACGGATAATCGCAACAGAGCCGCTGAACGGGCGCTTCGGGATCCGGGAACAGCCGGCCACTGAACTGGGCGGCACTTGGGATTGTTGGTGGCGGAGCCTCGATGAAGGCCGCGGGGAAGGATTGATCCCTGAGGTGCATAAGCGGAGACGGCCGGATAATGGTTTCTTCACGGAGACGGCGCCATCTTTCCGGCCTGCCGCGCCGTCCAAGAGAGGGATCGGCCTGGTCGGGCCGGTATTAGTTTGCGATCGCAGCACGGATTCAGGGGGATACGGTGAAGGCAGGCATGAAGTTCGCCCTCGGGGCAGGGGTCATCGTCGCAGGCGTGGGCCTGCTCATCGCCACCGGCATTCAGGAGACGGGCCAGTATTTCTTTACCCCCTCCCAGCTGGTCGAACGGGTCCGGGTGGACCCCACCATGCACGAGCTCGGTCTCAAGGTCGGCGCCAAGGTCGTCCGCGGGTCGGTGCAGCGGGACGACCTGGCCCGCCGGGTGGACTTCCGGATCTCCGACGGCACGAGCGAGTTCCCCGTAACGTACACCGGCCTGGTTCCCGATACCTTCACCGACGCCAACGACATCGAGGTGATCGTGCAGGGGAAGTACGGCCGGGACGGGGTCTTCCGGGCGACGGAAGTCCTGGCCAAGTGCGGATCGCGCTACGAGTCGGAGCTCGACAAGGCGCGCAAGACGTGATGCCGTGACGCTCCTCGGACAATTCTGCCTCTGGCTGGCGCTCCTCGCCGCGCTGTGGGGAGCGGGCCTCGCGTTCTTCGCCCCCCATGGCCGGCGTCCCGATCTCGCCCGGGCCGCCGAGCGGTCGACCTTCGCGGTGGCCGCGGCGCTGATCGTCGCCTCCCTCGCGCTCTGGAAGGGCCTCCTCGCCCACGACTTCAACATCGAGTACGTCGCCCGCTACACCTCGCGGAACCTCCCCGAGGCGTACGTGCTGGCGGCGTTCTGGGCGGGGCAGCAGGGGAGCCTGCTCTTCTGGTCGGTGGTCCTCGCGGGCTTTGCCGCACTGGCCCAGGGACTCGCCAGCCGCCGGCACGAGGCGCTGCTTCCGTACGTGGCGGGCGTCACCAACGCGGTGGTCGCCTTCTTCGTGCTGACGATGCTCTTCGCGGCGAACCCGTTCGACCGGCTCCCCTTCACACCGGAGGACGGGAACGGGCTCAATCCCCAGCTCCAGAATCCGGGGATGACGATCCACCCGCCGCTCCTCTACCTCGGCTACATCAGCATCACCATCCCGTTCGCCTTCGCGATGGCCGCGCTGCTCTCGCGCCGGCTGGACACCGGATGGATCCACGCGATCCGGAAGTGGACCCTCCTCTCGTGGCTCTTCCTCTCGGCCGGCATCACGGTCGGCATGTGGTGGGCCTACGTCGAGCTGGGCTGGGGAGGCTACTGGGCGTGGGATCCCGTGGAGAACGCGAGCCTGCTGCCGTGGCTCACCATGAGCGCGTTCCTCCACTCGGTGATGATCCAGGAGAAGCGGGGGATGCTCAAGCGGTGGAACGTCGGGCTGATCGTGGCGTCCTTCCTGCTCTCCATCTTCGGCACCTTCATCACCCGCTCCGGAGTGATCGCGAGCGTCCACAGCTTCACCCAATCGAACGTCGGCTACTTCTTTCTCGCCTTCCTGATCGCGGCCGCCGCGTTCGGCTTCGCGCTGCTGTATACCCGGTGGCCCGAGCTCGAGCCCGAGGCGCAGCTCGAATCGATGGCGAGCCGCGAGGCGGCGTTCCTCTTCAACAACCTGGTGTTCGTCGGGATCGCCTTCTCGGTGCTCTGGGGGACGCTGTTCCCGATTCTCTCGGAGGCGGTGCGGGGGACCAAGATCACGGTCGGCCCTCCGTTCTTCAATCGCGTCAACGTCCCGCTCGGTCTCGGTCTGGTCCTGCTCACCGGCATCGGGCCGCTGATCGCGTGGCGCAAGGCCTCGACGAACAACCTTCGCCGTCAGTTCCGGGTTCCCCTGCTGGCGGGGATCGGCACCGGCGTGATGCTCCTCGCGACCGGCATTCGCGACGCCTACGCGCTGATGGCGTGGGCGCTGGCGGGCTTCGTGATCGGCACCGTCGGGCAGGAGTTCTATCGCGGCGTCCGGGCGCGGCGCCGGATCCACGGAGAGCCGGTGCCGGTGGCGCTGGGCCGGCTGATCGGCCGGAACCGCCGCCGCTACGGCGGCTACATCGTGCACCTCGGCATGATCACCTACGTGGTGGCCTTCGCCGGCATGGCGTTCAAGGTGACGCGGGAGGTGACGCTCACTCCCGGCGAGTCGGCCGAGATCCGGAGCCCCTACGGCCACACCTTCCGGCTCACCCATCTCGGCGTGTCGCAGTACGAGAGCCTGAATCGCTTCGTCTCGGCCGCCACGCTCGACGTCGAGCGCGACGGCCGGCGGGTCGGGCGGATCACGTCCGAGAAGCGGCAGCACGTCGACAGCTTCGGCCGGAAGTCCTTCGAGCCCTCGACGGAAGTCGGCATCCGGAGCAGCCCGCGCGAGGACCTGTACGTGGTCTACGCGGGGTCCGTCGGCGGAACCGACCGGGCCACCTATGCCGTCTCCATCAACCCGCTCGTGATGTGGGTCTGGCTCGGCGGCGGAATCCTGATCGCCGGCGGCCTGATCACCATGTGGCCCGGCGGCATCACTGTCGCCCGGCGCGTTCGTATGGAGGCGCAGGCGGGCTACGAGGCGCCGCTGCCAGGCGCGACGGTGGGTGCGGCGGAAGCAGGGGCGGGGGCGGGGGCGGGGAGATGAACCGGAGAGAGTTCGCCGCGGCGATCGTGGGCATCGGCGCCGGGACGCGATCGGCAGCCCAGGACTCCGGTCGCGCAGGGGCGGGGGCCGGCCGACAGACCGAGAGCGATCGCCTCTTCCGGCCCGACGTCGTGCAGGAGCGGGCCGCGGTCACTTCCGCGGACAACGACGCGGAGATCCAGGCCGTCGAGCGACGGCTCAAGTGCACCTGCGGCTGCAACCTCGACATCTATACCTGCCGCACCACCGACTTCACCTGCACCTATTCCCCTGAGCTCCATCGGGAGGTGCTGGCGCTGCGCGCGGCAGGGAAGGACTCCGAGGGGATCGTCGCGGCCTTCGTCGCGAAGTACGGCGAACAGGCGCTGATGGCACCGCCGCCGCGCGGGTTCAACCTCGCGGCGTACCTCGTCCCCGGCGCGGCGCTCCTCGCGGGTGGCACCGTGCTCGCCGCCATGCTGCTTCGCCGGAGCCGGATGCGGGAGGTGGCCCTGCGCGCTGCCCCCGCCATGGCCCACAGACCGTCCCCCGACGCGCCGTCGCCGGAAGACCTCGAGCGAGTCTCCCGCGCCCTGGCCGACGTCGAGGATTGATGCTCTTCGAGCTGCTGGCCGCCGTCCTGGTGGGCGGGCTCGTGCTCTGGATCCTGTTCGGCCGGCTGGCGTCCGGCGCGTCGCGCGTCTCGGTGCCGCCAGAGCCGGTCGATCCCGAAGAGACCCGGCGAGGGGTGGCGCTCCTCGCGCTCAAGGAGATCGAGTTCGATCGCGCCACCGGCAAGCTCAACGACGCCGACTACGAGACGCTGAAGGCGCGGTACACCACCGAAGCGGCCGCGGCCCTTCGCGAGGATGAAGCCGCGGGGGCGAGCGACGATCCGGAGGCGATGATCGCCGCTCGGGTGGCGGCACTTCGCTCAGGGAACGCTTCCGGATCGCCGGTCACCTGCCCGCGCTGCGGTCCTCGACCCGAGCACGACGCGCGCTTCTGTTCGACCTGCGGCCTCTCGCTTCTTCCACCCTCGGCCTGCGCCCGCTGCGGCGCGAGCCTCCCTCCCGACGGCCGCTTCTGTCCCGGCTGCGGACTCGCCGTCGCCGCGTAGGTTCGATCAACCGTCAACCGTCAACCCTCAACGGCCGCCGGTCACAGCCTGTAGCTGAGCGTCGCTGTGATGCCCCTTCGCCAGAGCGACGCCGGTCGATACGGTGGAGGAAGCTCCTCGCGGCGAAACGGGGAGCTCGGCGTCCATCCCACCGTAGCCGTGGCGGCGCCGACGAAGTCGCCGAACAGATGGAGCTCGAGGCCCAGCGTCCCCGCGACGCCGACGCGGTGTCGCGACGGCTCGCCGGGTACGTCCCACCGCTCGAGCAGCAGGCCCAGCCCCGCCAGGATCGGCGCCCCGCCGGCCAGCCGGGCGATTCGAACGCCTGCCTGCGGGGTGAGCGTGTAGCTCGTGAGGAAGTTCTCCAGCACGATGGTTCCCGACGGCACTCCCGCGCTGTCCCGGGCGCTCGCCCCGAGGCCCGGCTCGGCGTACTCCAGCGAGATGCCGAATCGGAATCGCGACGTCTGCACCTCGACCCGAATCCCGATGGGTGTCGGGCGGTAAGGAGAGAACGCGAGCTCGCCGTTCTCCCCCCGGGCCACGGACGTTCCTCCCCAGTACCGGATCGCGCCGATGGAGGCGCCGATCAACCATTGCTTCGGATTCACGGTGTCCGGCGCCGCCGCCGGGGTGGCTAATCCCATTACCAGGCAAGTCGTTGCGAGCAGCATTGTCCACCTCCCTAGCTCCTAGCCCCCAGTCCCTAGCTCCCTACCTACATCCCGATCAGCTCGAGCTTGATCGCTCCCTTCGTGACGTTCTGCTCGGCGCGGATGATCCAGTTGGCGCCGGAGACGAACTCCCGAGCCACGACATCCTCGACCGCGTTGCCGACGAGATCGTCCTGGGTCGTCACCCACGACCAGACGGTCTTGAAGATTTTCCAGCTCGCGCGGGCCGCCCGGAATGCCCGGCCCACGGTGAGCGTCGAATCGAAGCCTCCCGAGATCGGCCCGATGCCGGCCTCGACGTCGGTGATCACCTTCTCGAATCGCGTGGAGTCGGTCTTGATCTGGCACGCGGTGTCGTCGTCTTCCACCACGAAGACCCGATAGGCCTGGCCGGGATGCTGCGCCCGGTAGGAGTCGAGCTGGGTCTTGCTGAACAGCAGAACGCGGCCGCTCCAGGTCGTCTGGTTCTGATCGAAGGCGTACGGTCCGCCGGCGTGCTCGCCGGCGCACTGGTAGCTCTTGAGCGCCGAGCTGCTGCCCTCCTGGCCGAGGACGTGGACCTCGAACTCCGGACTGCCCTTCATCCAGCCCTCGAACGTCTCGTTGAACCGGGCGAGCGTCATGTAGAGTCCGGGTGCGACGATCGCGCCGGACGTTCCACTCGCGGGATCGCTCGGGGGCTCGTCGCCGATGCAGTCGGCGCAGGCGGTCAGCGCCGGAGCGCCGAAGCTCGTCTCGGCCCGTCCGAGCGCGATCACGGGAGTCGCGGGAGGGGCATCGGCCGAGAGCAGGGCCCGCCGTCCGGACGGCTCGAAGGCGACGGGCCGGTCGCGATCGGTTTCGGCGGTGGCGACCAGCACCTCCGCCGCTCCCCGCCAGCGGTTCCGATGCGCCGGCACCGGGAGGTAGATCTCGATCGGAGCGGCGGCGGCGAGGTCGGCCTGAACGGCGGGCTCCGGCTCCTTCGCGAGGGTCGCGAGCCGCCGGCGGGCGACGCCTCCGGCACGATCGAGAAACGCCTGAAGATGGACCTTGCCTTCGCGGTGGGTTGAGGCGGCGAGTGCGGCGGCCACCTCGGCGCGGAACGCGTCGTCCGCGAGTGCGAGAGCAAAGCGGCGCGCCAGCCGCTCGTGCCGGGCGCGGGCTGCCGCGTCGGCATTCTGGGCGGCGGCTTCGGGGCCGGCGACGACCGGCGGGGCGTCGGGCGCGACCGGTCCTTCGCGATCGGCGCAGGCGGTGACAACGAGGAGCGCGGCGACGGCCGCCGCTCGGCGGACTCTGGACATCTGGGGCCTCCCTGGATGGAATG
>JBOHSH010000161.1:0-9633 GCA_050733195.1 Gemmatimonadales bacterium | reverse complement strand
TGCGTCAACGTGTGGGGCGACGCCGCCACCCTCGCCGTGATCAGCACCGTGGATCTCCGCCGCTTCGGGTTCGGGGACAACGCGAAGCCCCACCACACCCAGGTGGAGGCGGACGGGAGCTCCTGGTACGTCACCCTGATCGGCGCCGGCAAGGTCCTCAAACTGGACCGCGACAACCGGCTCGTTGACTCCGCCTCGATGGAAGTGCCGGGGCTCATGGCCCTGCATCCGTCCCGGGATCTGCTGGTCGTGGGGCGCTCGATGAGCGCGGTGAACCCGCCGTCCCGGCTGGTCGTGCTCAAGCGCTCCGACATGAGCGTCGTGGACGAGATCGACGTCTTCTTTCCCCGCCCGCACGCGCTGGTCTGGGACCCGCGCGGAGAGCGGGTCTTCGTCGCGAGCCTCGGGTCGAATCAGCTGGCGAGCGTCGGTGGACAGCAGAACGACGTGAAGCTCGTCGACGTGCCCGGTCCGCCGCACAGCCTCACGCAGGGCGCCGTCTCGCCCGACGGCCGCTGGCTGGCCGTGACGGCGCAGCTCTCCAACGGCCTCATCCTCTTCGACGTGAGCGACCCCGCCGCGCCCCGGCTCGCGCGGACGATCCCGATGGCCAAGGGACCGTTCGAGCCGGCCTTCACACCGGACAGCCGCTGGATCTGGGTGACCAACCTCGATGGCAACAGGGTATCCGTCGTGGACGCCTCGACCTGGGAAGTCACCGCGGTCCTCGAGCATCCGGCGCTGGCCCAGCCTCACGGGATCGCGGTGTCGTCGGACGGGCGGGTGGTCTACGTGAGCAACCGGCACCAGTCCGGCGGCGCGCACGACCACGACGGCGGCAGGCCGACCGGCACGGGGAACGTGGTCGCGTTCTGCGTGGCCACCAGGCAGGTGATCGGGGTGGTGCCCGCCGGCGCCTACCCCGCCGGGATGAGCATGGGTCGGGGGACAACGGGCCGGTCCTGTGGTTCCTGATCGTGGAACCACAGGTTACGAACCACAGATTTCACAGATTGCACAGATGGAACATGTTGTAATCCGGTCGCCGGCCCTAACCAGATCCTTTTGATGTTTTTCCTGACTTCACCAACCATCAGGATCTCACCCGCCGTTATCTGTGTAATCTGTGTAATCTGTGGTTGCAGTTCCTCCGCTTCCGGTCCAAGGCCGAGTGTCGATCCGAGGCGGGAGTCGCCGGACCTCGCGATGGCGCCGGAGCTCGAGCGGCGCATCGCTCCGTTCCCCGTCGTCGATTCCACCGGCCGAGTCCTCGAGCTCGCCTTTCTGGGCGGGCTCGACCATCCACGGCCCCAGCTCGTGGACATCGACGCCGACGGCGATCTCGACCTGTTCCTCCAGGAGACCACCGGCCAGGTCATGCTCTTCCTCCGGGAAGGGACGCGGGACTCGCTTCCCCGCTTCCGGCTGGCGGAGGAACGGTTCGCAGGTCTGGACGTCGGAGAGTGGTACCGGTTCGCCGACCTGGATGGTGACGGCGACGCCGATCTCCTCGCCGAGCGGCCCTACAGCTATCTCTCCTATTACCGGAACGACGGCACCCGCACCGCGCCGAGGCTCGTGCTCGCCGTGGACACCCTCCGGGACGCGTCGGGTGCGCCGATCTTCTCCGACCGGCAGAACATTCCCCAGCTCGGCGACATCGACTGCAACGGGCTTCCCGATCTCCTGATCGGCCGGCTGGACGGCACTGTGGGCCGCTGGGAGGCCACGGCGGAGCGCGGGCTGGCCTCGCCGGGATTCCGCCAGGTCGCGGAGAACTTCGAGGACATCCGCATCATCGGCCGCCAGGCCGGAAGCCTGCACGGCGCCAACACGATGGCGCTGGTGGACGGCGACGGCGACGGCGATCCCGATCTCTACTGGGGAGACTTCTTCGAGCCCGGCCTCCTTCTGCTCGAGAACAGCGGGACCTGCAGGGCCCCGAATCTGCGGAGCCAGCCGGTCCAGTTTCCTCGCGGCGCGCCGGTGCTCACGACCGGATACAACGCGCCCACCTTCGGCGACGTCGACGGCGACGGCCGGCTCGACCTCGTGATGGGGGTGCTGGGCGGCGCGTTCAATCCGAACCTGAGCTCGATCGAGAACCTCTACTATCTCGATCGCGACGTGGCGGGCACCTGGCGCACCCGCACCCGGCAGCTGCTCCCGATGCTCGACCTCGGCAGCGAGAGCGTCCCGGCCCTCGGCGACTGGGACGGGGACGGCGACCTCGATCTCCTGGTGGGGAACAAGATCGACCCCGGCGACCTCCGCACCTCGCGCATCTACCGGCTCGAGAACACCGGCACCGCGAAGGCCCCCGCGTTCCGGCTCGCGGGCGCGCTGCCGATTCGCGGCGGATACCACTTCGCGCCGGCCTTCGGCGACCTCGACGGCGACGGCCGGCTCGACCTGCTCGTCGGACAATGGGGCGCGCGCGTCGCCCGGTGGCGGCTCACCGCCGCCGCCGCGGTGCTGGAGGACAGCGCGGCGGTGACCCTAACCCGCGGCAGCAACACGACGCCGGCCCTGGGCGACCTCGACGGCGACGGCGACCTCGATCTCCTGGTCGGTGAGGCGTCCGGGTCGCTCAACTACTACCGGAACGACGGCTCGCCGCGGGAGCCGCGTTTCGTGCTGGTGAGCGACGAGTGGGAGGGCCTGCGGATGGGGCGCCGGAGCGCGCCGGCCCTGGCCGATCTCGACGGCGACGGCGACCTCGATCTCCTGGTCGGTTGGGAGCTCACCGGCGTGGTGGTCTTCCGGAACGACGGGACCCGGAGCGCGCCGCGCTTCGAGAAGACGCCGTGGCTCACGCTCCCGGTCTCGGCCCTGGCCGCGCCGGCGGCCGGTGACTTGGACGGCGACGGGAAGGTCGAGGTGGTCGTGGGGAACGTGAGCGGGGGCGTCCTCTACTTCGGGCGGCCGGGCAACTGACCCGCTCACCGCGGGAGGTCACTCGCTGAGACTTCGCACGCTGCTCCCGATCCTCGCCGCCGTTGCGGCCTGCGACGGCTCCTCCACGGGGGCGCTCCTCGGCGAATCGAACCCGCCGTGTACACGGCTGTACCCCGCCCACGACGGCCGCGGCGATCCGTCGACGCGATCCTAACCTGCACGCTCGAGGTCGACCTCTCACCCATCATCCCGCTGGTCCAGCAGAGCTGCTCTTCGCCTCCTAGGATTCCTCGTTCGGGTTTACCTGGCAGCATCCTTCGGCGCAGCGGACCCAGATGGTCTCGTCATTCTTCATCCAGCGCCAGCGCGCGGTGCCTTCGATCTGGATGCCCGGATGGGCGGTCCGGATCACGCAGAAGTAGGTCTCCGCGCCCTGGCGCCTGATGATGCGGGCCCACCACTGGTGGTCGGGATCTCCGGTGCATGCCTTGGGCTGGGCCGGAGTGCTGCCGGACGCCGTCGCGCAGGCGGACCACGATCCGTGACAGAGCTGGAGCCGATCCATGTTTCTCGGGATGGCCGTGGCGCCCAGTCCGAGTTTCGTCGCGTATGCCTGCTGCGGGGGGCGGAGGGCAATGCGCGCTGCGGGAACCCAGACGTTGCCGGGGAAGGTCGCGTCGGAGTAGTCGCCCAGCGCCGAGTCGGGAACGATGGTGCCGACGGCTCCGAGCGGATGCAGGGAGCCGCCGGCCTTTCTCGCCAGCTGCTGCTCGTCATACCATCCCTTGATCCAGAAGGTCCGCCGCTCCCTTCTCTCCGTCATGGGGTAATTGTGGCCGGCGGAGGAACCGAAGCCGCCCTGCGGACCGACCTCGCACCAGCGCAGTCCGCACCGGAGGCCGATGTACTGCCGTCGCGTGACGGGATCCCATTCCCATCGCGCCACTCGCGGGATGTCGTCCCAGGAGAGCCCTGACGGCGCCTCGTACGGAACTGCCATGAGGTCCGCGCCCGCCATCGCGGGGTCATAGGGCCTGCCACACGCCGCTTCGTTGGCGCCCGCCTGAACCATCACGGCCCTGATGCCGAAGGGCGCCTGCGCGTCCGACATCACGTAGAGGCAATTGAAACCGGGCCCGACGCCCAGCGGCTCGTAGCCGACCTGATCGAAGTCGACGACCTCGGCCATCGGGAGCACCGGCCCCGCCGAGGAAGTGTCGTCCAGCGTATTCGACGCCCACACGCCGACCAGGGGACCATAGGTGACGGCCTGATCGATCAGGAGCCGCTGGCAGTCGTGGAACTCGGGTATTCGGGTGATCGGCCCCGGAACCGACAGCGTCTGGTACACGGCCGAGTCCCCGCCGAGGGAACGGTAGATGACGGGCAGGTGGCCCGGACAATCGATGCGGACATCCTTCAGGGAGGCGTCGATCGCGCGCGGCCAGTCCGGTTGAACATCCCGGTCGCAGGCCGACAGGGCTCCGGCCAGGGCGGCCACTCCAACGAGTGTTCGGGCGAGTGTGTGTGTCCGCATCGGATGCTCCTTCCGAGTGACCGGTGAGACCGCTCGAGATGAACGCAGCAGCTACGATCCGGCGGCGCCCTCCTGGCCGGCGATCCGTCGCATTCGTTCAACGATGGGGGCGAGAAAGCCGTCGGCGTCCTCCCAGAGGATCGCGACGGCGCGCGCCCAGCGCACGGAGTTCGCGCGATCGCCGGCACGTTCCGCGATCTCGGCGCGCAACGCCAGGGCACGAACCAGCGCGCCCGCGTTGAACGCGTCCGCCAGCGCCTGCGGCGCGGTCCGCCGGAGCGCGCCCAGCGGGGGGTCGAGCCACTGCGCGGCCAGCGAGTCGTTGCCGACGAACACCAGCAGACGCGCTTCCGGATACAGCGCGTCGAACGTCAGGCGCTCCGGCAGCACGTGGCGGCGCTGGGCCCGGAGCTTTGGAAAGACGGCGCGCGCCTCCTCCAGGCGCCCCACAACGGCGGCGGCCTGTGCCGCGAGCAGCTCGTCGGCGTGGGTCGCCTCCGTGAGACTCGGCAGCGCCACCTCGGGAAACGCCAAGCTCGCCGCCCGGCTCAGATATTCCCCCCGGGCTGCCTCCTGCGCCTCCTTCGGCAAGGACGATTCGATGGCGGAGGCCACCCGCCGCTCGAGGGCGCGCAGCGAATCCGCGGGCCCCCCTGCGGCGGCGTAGGCCCAGAGCGCCAGCCCATCCCGGGCCAGCGGCCGCTCGGCGGCAATCCCCGCGAACGCGCCCGCGCGCCCTCCCAGCTCGGCGGCGAGGATCGCCCGGCCGCGGAGCACCGCGATGCCCGCGAGGATCGACGGATCGAGCGGGTTAGGGCCCGTCCGGCTTTCCAGGATCGAGTCGGCCAGCGCCCGCACGCCCCGCAGCCCGCCGGGGTCGTCGGGGAGCGCGAACTTGAGACGGACCCAGATCTCGCTGGAGGCGACGCGGAGCGCTTCCGCCGGCGTCCGCGCCAGCTGGCGGGCCCGGCGCAGCGTGTCGAGGGCGGCGGGATCGCCCAGCAGCTCCATCGAAAGCGCCAGCGCCTCGAGCGCGTCCGCGCTGCCGGGATAATACGAGACCCACGACTGCGCGATCTGATGGAACACGCGGCGCTGGTGGAGGACGCCTTCGCGGTGCTGCTCCTGGCGTCCCGTCGCCCCCCGAAACACGATCTCGGACGGGAAAGGATAGAACACGAGCGAGTCGCCTTCCCACTCGGGATAGGCGTGGAACGATCCGGTGTCGGGCGGAAGGGCGCGGCCGGCTCGGAGATTCCTGCCCGTCGTGTAAAGCATGTCGCCCCGGAGCCGCAGATAGCCGCCGGCCCGGAGCCCCACGTGGATCGAGGGGAGCAGCTCGAACGCCCGTCGATAGGCGCGTACCGACTCGTGATAGCTCGTCCGGAATCGCCATCCCGACGGGCTCCGACGGTCGCGCAGGACCGCACCGTCCCGGGAGAGACAGGTGGCGAGGCCGAACCAGCCGGTGAAGCCGCCGGGGTCGGTTCGCGTCAGGCGGCGCCACCGGTCACAGGCGGTGAGAAAGTCTCCGCGCGCCTGCGCGACCAGCGCGTCCGCCAGCTCGCGGTCCCGGGCCGAGAGCCGGTTCCGTCCGGCCGACGCCTGCTCCGCCACCGCCTGCCATCGCGCGGGAGGCGCGTTGCTCCAGACCCGGACGAGCGCGAGCCAGAGGGCGGCGCGCGCGTACGACGGATCGTGCCGCAGCGCCTCCGCGAAGCTCGAATCCGCCGCGCTCAGGTTCCATTGGAGGATCCCCGCTTCTCCCCGCACCAGCGCCTGCAGGGCGGGGAGCACCAACGTGCCCGCGGACACGAGCGGCTGGCCGGCCGGCGCCGAGCCGGCGAGCAGCAGGTGGTCCGTCAGGCGCGCGATGGCCGAGTCGGCTCCCGCGAGCGTGACCGGAACGCGGATCATCCGCTCGCGCATCATTCGCCCGCTGCGGGAGTCGTACAGCACCGCGCGGATTCTCAGGGAGTCGCCCAGCGGGTCCGCCTCCCCGAGGATGAACCGCCCCGCGCCGAGGCGGCCGGCGAGCCGCGCGGCATCGCCCGCCGTGAGCGGCCGATCCGCTCCCCGTCGCTCGAGGGCTTCCGTGATCTGAATCCGGTCCACGATGCCGACGCCGCTCCACCGGGCGAGGGCGTCATGAAAGCGCTGCTCCAGGGCGAGACCGGGTGGCAGCGCCCCCGCGATGCGAAAGGGAAGGACCGCGTACTTCGTGGTGTCCAGGCCGGGTGCAGTGTCATTACCGCTGTTCGTTCCCACCGCCGCCCAGACCAGCGCCGCGACACCGACGGCGCCCGCCGCGAGGGCGGCGACCTTCCACCGTCGAAGCGCCCCCGGCCGTGCCGCCACTTCGCCGCTCGCTTCCGGCGCGAGCGCCGCGGCGAACTCGATCGCGCTGCCGAACCGGTCGGGAGGAAGCTTCGCCATCGCCTTCGCGAGCACCCGGTCGAGCCACTCCGGCGTCGTGGGACGCACCGTGCGGAGGGAGGGCACCGGCGCGCCGGCGTGCTTGGCCAGGATCGCCTGGGGCGTCGACGCGACGTACGGCGGATCGCCCGCGAGCAGCTCGTACAGCACGCAGCCGAGCGAATAGACATCGCTCCGCGCGTCGAGGTTCTCCTCGCCGCTCCCCTGCTCGGGCGACATGTAGGACGGCGTGCCGATGGTGAGCCCGGAGCCGGTGATGTTGCGGTCGGTCTTCGCCTCGGTGACCGCGCGGGCGAGCCCGAAGTCCGCGACCACGGCGTGGCCGTCCGAGAGGAGGATGTTGCCCGGCTTGATGTCGCGGTGGAGCACGCCGCGCGAGTGCGCATAGCTCAGCGCGCTGGCCACGTCCCGCGCGATCTGCACCGCCTCCTCGATCGGCAGCGCCCCCTCGCGCTCGAGCCGCTGGTGCAACGACTCGCCCTCCACGTACGGCATGACGTAGTAGAGCAGCCCGCCCGCGTCGCCGGAGTCGTGAAGGGCGAGCACGTGGGGGTGATTGAGCTTCGCCGCAATCTGGATCTCGCGGAGGAAGCGCTCGCGTCCCAGCGCCGCGGTGAGCTCCGGGCGGAGAACCTTCACGGCGACCAGGCGGTCGTGCTTGAGATCCTGCGCGAGGTAGACCACGGCCATGCCGCCGCGGCCGAGCAATCGCTCGACGCGATAGCGATCACCAACGGCCTCTCTCAGGAGCGCGAGCAGATCGCCCGGCACGATACGGCCAGCGTGGGGGTGGCGAAATCATGCCCCGCGCCCGGAGACGCCGCAAGCATGAAGGAATATTCAGGAAGCTACTTCGTCGCGGTCTCCGCCGCCGGGGGCGGAACGGGGTGCGCCTCCCTGGCCTGGGCCAGGCGATCGTGGTCGGTGAGATCCAGCCCCAGCGGCGTGATGGACACGAGCCCGTGCCGCACCGCCCATCGGTCGGTCCCTTCATCCACCTCTTCGATGGGCCGTACCGTGAGCCAGTAGTGCTTGCGGCCCCTCGGGTCTTCCCCCGGCACGACGTGGCCGTCGTAGTGCCGGACCGAGAGCCGGGTCCAGCAGAGGCCGGTGGGCTGACGCGGGAGATTCACGTTGACCAGCTTGAGCGACGGGTCGGGCAGCAGCAGCTCCAGCACCTGCTTCACGTAGGGGGCCAGGAGGGCGAAGTCCGGCTCGGTACCACCGGTCGGCGTGCTCAGCGCAATGCCCCGGCAGCCGAGAACCGCGGCCTGGCGGGCCGCGGCGAGGGTTCCCGAGTGCCAGGCCGAATGTCCCAGGTTCGGGCCCAGGTTGATGCCGCTGAGCACCACGTCCACACCGCCGGTCCAGGCGTTGATGCCCAGCGCGGTGCAGTCGGCCGGAGTGCCGTTGACGCGCCACGCCTCGAACTCCCCGATCGGCGTCCGTCGAATGGTGAGGGGACGCGAGCGGGTGATCGCGTGGCCCGTGGACGACTGCTCCACGTCAGGCGCGAAGATCCGCACCTCCCCGAACGCCCTTGCACACTCGGCCAGGGCGTGAAGGCCGGGGCTGTATATGCCGTCATCATTGGCAAGCAGCAGGCGCATGGGCCTCGCTTCCTCAAGACGGAGGGGGCCGGCCCGGCGAGCCGGCCATCCACCGGGAGACGAGGGTGCGGGTACTGGTACTGCACAACCCAGGGGCGGGAGACGCTCACCCGAGCGCCGGGGAGCTGGTCAAGGCGTTCACGGCGGAAGGTCACGACGCCCGCTACCGGTCCACGAAGGAAGGGGAGTGGATGGGAGCTCTCGCCCAGCCATTCGACGCTGTCGTGGCGGCCGGCGGCGACGGGACCGTGCGACGGGTCGCCATGGCGCTCGCCCGTCGGCCTCCGGCGGTGCGCCCTCCGCTCGCGATCGTGCCTCTCGGTACCGCGAACAACATCGCCCGGGCGCTCGGCGTCGAGGGATCGGCGGCGCGCGTCGCCGCCGGCCTCGACCGGGCGGCGCGCACCCGCCTGGCCGTGGGCTCGGTTCAGGCTCCGTGGGGGAGATCGCGATTCGTCGAGTCGGCGGGCGTCGGGATCTTCGGCGCGATGATCCGGATGACCCGCGATGCGAGCCGGCGCCCCGGAGCGCCCGGCGGTGGAGGCGGTGGCGAGCAGGGCGGTCGCATCGACCGGATCTATCGGGGAGCGGAGACGCTGCGCGAGGCGCTCGACCGCGCCGAGGCGCAGCCGATGCACGTCCTCGCGGACGGACGGGACCTCTCGGGCAGCTATTTCCTCGCCGAGGCGATGAACATCATCTCCATCGGTCCCTGCGCCGACCTCGCTCCCGCCGCCGACCCGGCGGACGATTCGATGGAGCTGGTCCTCGCCGGCGAAGCGGAGCGCTCCATTCTCGAGGAGTACTTCGCGGCCCTCGGCACGCGGGAGCTCATGCCGATCCCGATTCACTCCCACGCGGTGCGTGAGGTCGTGCTGGAGTGGTCGCCGCGCGACGGCCATCTCGACGACGAGCTCTGGCCGGACGGCGCCCGGTCGTCCGCCGCGGAGCGGGCGACGGTGCGGATCGAGATGGAGACGGTGCTGGAGGTTCTGAGTTCTGGGTTCTGGTTCTGAGTTCTGAGTTCTGAGTTCTGAGTTCGAGGTCAGGGTTGGGTTTGCCGCTCGAAGGGGAGGCGGAGACTCGGGTCGATGCGGCGCGGACGGCCGCTCGCAGGGTCGAGCGCGGCGTAGCAGCTCCGGCGGCTCGCGA
>JBOHSH010000160.1:0-9475 GCA_050733195.1 Gemmatimonadales bacterium | reverse complement strand
TGAGGTAGCCGGCCTCCTCGAGCTTCTTGACCCGCTCCATGACGGCCGGGCGGGACAGGTCGACCTCGTCGGCGAGCGCCTGATAGCTCATGCGGCCGTCCTCGCCGAGGAGGCGGAGGAGGGCCAGATCGGTGTGGTCGAGGTCGTTTTGGTAGGCCGGCACGACGTCTCTCCTACGTAATGACTGTGTGAGAGATAATCTGCCGTCGTTTCGTCTGTCAAGTGGTTCTATTACAGACGACAAGCGGATGTGTGTACTTGACGCACGGGGCGGGTGAAAATGACAACGGGTGAGTTGGTCGCCCACCCTTCGCCACTCCATCAGCTAACTACTTCCTTACGCGTCCACCAACATCGGGAACGCCCTGCCATTCCTGGGGTAAACCCGCTGCCCAGTCTTCGGGTGGATGAACCACCGCGACGAAGATGAGCCGCTTCCCAGGAGGCACGCGAGGGTACTTCTTCCCCATCTCGCTCCTATTGGTTCGGGGACCGCTCGGGTTGCGCAACACGCGGTGCATGGAAAACGGGAAGCGGGTACTTCTATATGGTCAGGTATCCGGCGACCCAATTAGGAACATGTCCCGACGTCCGCAACCCAATTCTCACGCGCTCTAGGAGCTCGGGCGAGAGATGCTCACGCATTCTCGCGCGGTCCTTACGGATCATGTCCTCCAGCTTTGCGACCGGGAACAACCTCGTTTCACCGTAATTGATGACCCCCTCGACAGGGTCCCCAAACGGGTACTCGCCAACTGAAAGGATGGTCGTGGGATCAGAATGCGGGCGTCTCGTGGAGAGCATTACGCCTAGCACTTTCCCATCAGGATCAGGGTCTGTGAGGATGAACCAGACGTGGGGTTTGCCTTGCTTATTGTGCAGCAGGAGAATGGCACTGCCAGCTGCGATGAAATTCACCTATAGCAGCACGCGGTCGACCTGCGAGACGTGGTCCAGTTCGGCTTCGATCTCCTCGATCTCGCCTTCTTTGTATCCAGCAGGAATCAGGATATCGCGAAGCTGGATTGGGAGCATTGAAGTACCGGGGTCTTTCCACTCTGGCAGTGTATGCGTGTAGTCGATTAGCTGCCACTGGTTCAAATGCCCAAACTTCTTGTAAATCGATTCGATCACTTCTTCTTCGAATCGCGAAAGCTGGTCCACGACCGGGTCGCGTTGAAGCGAGACGTTGTAGTCCGCCCCTCGCTCAGAGACGAACTGGTGCCAGTAACGCGGTTCGTTAGGATCAGGCTGCTCATTGATCAGGTTAAGAGTGTTGCTCACAATCGGTCCATACCGAAGCGAGCAGAACATGTCCATAGTGATGGGCCGGCCCGACCGGACGAGGGCTTCCCGGTCGCTCAGGTAAATCAGTTTGACGAGTTTGGTGAGGTTCATGCGACTCCCGCCAAGCTGAAGCAGCTTGGCAGCTACCTGAGTCGCCTTATCCTCGCGAAACCGCAGGGATGGCATCTCTACCAATCTCCTGACCTTCACGTGGTTCGTCAACAGGAAGACGAGAACCCCAAGCCGTTCCAACACCTCCAGGTAGAGAGAATTTTGGGCATTCCGAAGCAACGCACCGAGGTCACCTCAATTCCCGAATAAAAACCGAATATGAGTGGGGCGACCCCGCGCGTCAAGTACACACGTCCGACGAGGCGCTGGGTCTATTTGACTGTAACAGATTTCGGGTCCATTTAGACTCAGCGCCGTCCGACGACAAGGTGCCCGACGGTGAGGCCCGCTAGATTCGGCCCCTCATGCTCACCATCGCGCTCCTCGCCCTCGTCCAGCAGGCCGGCGTTCCCGCCGGGCCGCGGAGCCCGTACTGGCAGCAGCATCTCAGCTATCACATCACGGCCGCGCTGGACGAGCCGTCCGGCACATTGTCCGGGACCCAGCGCGTCGTCTACCGCAACAACTCGCCCGACACGCTCCGCACCGTCGCCTTTCATCTCTACCTCAACGCCTTCCGGCCCGGCTCCCGCTGGGCCGACGCCGACAGCGCCGAGCGGCGGCGGCGGTTCAACGATCTCCGGGACCCCGATTTCGCCTTCAACCGGATCGCGAACGCGCGGATCATGGGTCGCGTCGTGGAGCCGGTGTGGCCGTACGCACCCGACAGCTCGATCGTGCGCTTCGCGCTCCCCGGGCCGCTCCCGCCCGGCGGATCGATGGAGATGTCCCTCGACTGGTGGGGCCGGCCCTCGACGCTTCCTCGTCGCCAGGGGCGGCGGGGGCGGAGCTACGACTTCGCCCAGTGGTATCCGCGCGTCGTCGCGTACGACAGGCTCGGCTGGCAGGAGCACCCGCTCTATCCCGCGGGGGAGTTCTACGGCGACTTCGGCGACTTCACCGTGGAGCTCGACGTTCCCGAGGACCAGGTCGTCGGCGCGACCGGAGTGCCGGTGTGCGGGGATCCAGGGTGGGGACGGACGCCCGGACGGCCAGGCGGCCAGCCGGCCAGGGAGCGGAGGGACACCGCCCCGGGCGGACAGATCCGGCGACTCGATCTGCTGCCGCGCGTGGGCGATTCCCTCTGGTATCGCCGCGACTTCTATGGCCCGGCACCCGCCGCCTGCGCGCCGGGCTCGCCCGCTGCGGGCCGGAAGCGAATCGTCTGGCGGGCGGAGAACGTCCATCACTTCGCGATGTCGATGTCGCCCGACTACCGCTACGAAGGCGGGCGGTACGGGGACATCGGCGTGCACGTGCTTTACCGGCCCGGAGACGAGCGCACCTGGGGCGGCGGCATCGCGGTCGAGCGGACGGTGACCGCGCTCGCCTGGCTCGACTCGCTCTTCGGTCCCTATCCCTGGCCCCAGATCACGAACGTGCACCGGATCGAGGGAGGCGGCACCGAGTTCCCCATGATGGTGCACGACGGCTCGGCGAGCCTCGGGCTCATCCTGCACGAGGTGGGGCACAACTATCTGATGGGCATCCTCGCCAACAACGAGTGGCGCGAGGGGTTCCTCGACGAGGGCTTCACCAGCTTCCAGACGTCGCTCTACTTCGAGACCCACCCGACTGGGATCGTGACCACCTCGTCCGCGAGGCAGATGCTGCTGTCGGATCTCGACGGCTGGTCCGAGCCCACGAGCCTCGTGAGCGAGCGCTATCGCGACTTCAACACCTACAACCGCATGATCTACGATCGCGGGGAGCTCTTCTATCACCAGCTCCGCCGGATCGTCGGCGATTCCACGATGCGCCGGATCCTCAGGACGTACTATGACCGCTGGAAGCTCCGGCACGTGGACGAGGCGGCGTTCCGGGAGGTCGCCGAAGAGGTCTCGAAGCGGGATCTGGCCACGTTCTTCGGGCAGTGGCTGCATGGTGTGACTTTGTACGACTACGCGGTCGGGAGTATTAAGGCGGACAGGGCAGACGGCCGGACGGCCGGACGGCCGGACGGCCAGGGTGGCGACTCCTGGGTGACACGGGTCGAGGTCCGGCGGGAAGCCGCCGGTATGATGCCCGTGCGCGTGCTGGTCCGCTCCGATCGGGACTCCGCGATCGCCGAGACCGACGGGCTCGCGGAGCGGGCCTGGGTGACCGTCGTCACCGACGGAAAGCCCGTCGAGGTGCGACTGCACTCCGGAGAAGACGCGCACGACTGGAACGCGCTCAACGATCGGCGGCGGAAGGGGCTACTCGGCTGGAATCGCCGGCCGAGACACGAGCTGTACTTCGACACCCAGCTGTCGAAGCGGGTGCGGCGGGACCGGATGACCCTGGGCGTCGCGCCCACGCTCTGGTACAACGACGCCGGCGGCCTGACCGGTGGGGTTCGGCTCCGGTCCGATTACCTCGGACGCTTCGAGCAGAACGTCCTCCAGCTCACCGTGGAGCCCCGCGATCCGGCGACGGGCGGCGAAGCGTTCCCGCAGGGCTTCGGCGCCGAGCTCCGGCTTCGAAATCCGGTCGCGGGTTACATGCCGCGGACGACCCAGACGCTCGAGGGTTACTGGACCGAGGGCCGAGCCGGGGCGGCCGCGCAGATGGAGCGGAACCGCACGCGCCACCAGCCCTTCGGACCCCAGACCATGACCGGCGGCTCACTCCGCTGGCTCACGACGAGCGACACCGATTATCTCGACCCCGCACGCTGGGACGGCGGAGGGTTCGTCGAGGGCAAGGGCTGGATCCGCTCCTCCGATCGACGCGGGCCATGGGAGCTCAGGGGTCTTCTCGAAGTGGGAGGGGGGGTGGAGTACCGGAATCGCGGCGGGGGCCTGAGCACCGACGATCGCTACGACGTCCAGCCATACGCCCGATTCACGGCCGAGGTCGTGGCCAGACGGTCGATCGGCCAGGCGGCCGTTGCGGGCGTGCGACTGTTCGGCGGATGGGTCGAATCGGGGTCACGAACCCTCCAGCAGCGGCGGCTCTTCCTGGCCGGCGGCGACCCGGTGAAGGAATTCGCGAACCCGTTCCTCCGATCGCGGGGCGCCCTCCTCGCGGGGAACGACGTGCACTACCATCTTCCGGGTGGCGGCGGGGTGCGCGGGCTGTCGACGGGTCTCACCGCCTCCCGGCTCGGCGCGATCAACCTCGAATTCGAGCGGCGCGTATATAGGCGGACGACGGCCCGCCTCTTCCGCGAGATCCGCATGGCCGCGTTTGCCGACGGAGCGCTCGCCGACGGCGACATCCGCCTGGGAGACGGTGAAGCATTCGCGGGCGACCTGGGCCTCGGGGTCAGGGCCGCGCACCGCATCGGCGAGACCAGCTTCGTCACGCGGATCGACTTTCCCCTCCTCGTGAGCCGTTCCGAGCTGGCCGTCCACTCGCGCGAGGATCGGCTGCGGTTCCGTTATGTCGTGAGCTTCGAACCCACGTTCTGAGTTCTGGGTTCTGGGTTCTGGGTTCTGGGTTCTGGGTTCTGAGTTCTGAGTTCTGGGTTCTGGGTTCTGGGGGTTCCATGCGCAAATTGGGATCGATTCTCACCGGCTGTCTCGTTCTCGGGTCGCCGTCTCTTCTGTCCGCTCAGGGACGGTCGTTCACGCCGAAGGACTGGTACCGGCTCACCACGCTCAACAACCCGGCGCTCTCGCCGGACGGCCGGCAGGTGGCCTTCACCGTGACCACGGTGCGGGAGGCCGACAACCGCCGCCACCAGGAGGTCTGGGTGGTCTCGGTCGACGGGGGCGAGCCGTCCCGGCTCACGTCGCCGTCGACCGAGAGCTCGAATCCGCGGTGGTCGCCGGACGGCAAGCTCCTCCTCTTCAGCTCGCAGCGGCCCGGAAGCCGAGGGCGCACCTGGGCGCTCCGGATGGACCGCCCGGGGGGCGAAGCCTTCGAGGTGGACAGCATTCCGGTGGGCTCGACGCCGGCGGACGGGCGGTTCATCGTCTGGGCGGAGGCGGACAGCGCGCCGCCGCGCGACACGACCCGCCGAGACCCGCTCGACCGCATGCAGCCGATGGCGCGGCCGCCGTTCGGGGCGATCACCCAGCCCGCCGACCCCGCGCGGTTCGACGGGAAGCACATCGTCGACCTCCCCTACAAGGCGAACGGGCAGGGATTCCTGCCTAACCCGCGCGAGCGGCGCACCTTCCGGGCGGCGCAGATCTGGGTGCGCCCGCTGGACGGCGGCCCGAAGCGGCGGATCACCGACGTCGCTTACTCCCACCGGCAGGTGGCGGTGTCGCCCGACGGGCAGTGGATCGCTTTCGTCGCCGATCCGATGCTCCGGTCCGACTCCGTGGTGCGTGCGGAGCGGGACTCGATCGGCCGGCTGCCGTACGACGCCAGGCGCGACGAGGCCGCCCGCAACGATTCCGACATCTTCGTCGTCGCCGTGGGTGGCGGCACGCCGCGGCGGATCACCCGGGCGAACGGCGACGAGACCGACCTCGAGTGGTCGCCCGAATCGCGGCGGATCGCCTTCGTGTCCCGGCCGGAGCGCACCGAGAACGCGAGGCTCTACGTCGTGGACGCCGCCGGCGGGGAGCCGGTGAATCTGCTCGGCGAATGGCCCTACGAGCGCTCGACACACCGGTGGCTGCCGGGCGGAACGATCGCCATGACGGCGGAGATCGGCGGGCGAACCGCGCTCTTCCACCTCGATCCGGCGGCCAAGCAGTCCGGAGCCACCGGTGCCGGGATGCGCGAGGTGCTGGGCGGGCGCCGCCGCGTGTCGGGAGCCAGCATCGATCGCGCCGGCCGCACGGTCGCCTTCGTGGCCACGAGTCTCACCCGCCCGACCGAGCTGTTCGTGGCCGGCACCGACGGCAGCGGCGAGCGCCAGCTCACCCGCTTCAACGAGAAGCTCAATCAGGAGATCGCCTGGGCCGACGCCGAGCGGTTCACCTACAAGTCGGTCGGCGGTCTCGAGGTGGAGGCGTGGCTGATGCGCCCGCACGGCTATGACGCCAACCGGCGTCATCCGCTCGTCCTCTACATCCACGGCGGGCCGCACTCCGCCTACGGCGAGGGCTGGTTCGACGAGTTCCAGAACCTGGCCGGCGCCGGGTTCCTGGTGCTCTTCACGAACCCGCGCGGGTCGAGCGGCTACGGCGCGCCGTTCACCTTCGCGACTCGAGGTCGCTGGTTCGCGGAGGACTATCAGGATCTCATGCGCGCGGTCGACATCGCCGCGCGTCGCCCCGACGTGGATTCGACCCGCATGGGCGTCACCGGCGGGTCGTATGGCGGGGTGATGACCGCGTGGGTCACGGTCAAGACCAACCGGTTCAAGGCCGCCCAGACCGACCGGATGATCAGCAACTGGTGGTCATGGTACGGCTCGTCGGACGCCCAGGGGCTGACGGAGTTCGAGTTCTACGGCAAGCCGTGGGACAACCCGGCGATGTACGACTCCCTCTCCCCGCTCCGCTACATCCGGCGGGTGAAGACCCCCACGCTGATCGTGCAGTCGGAGGAGGACCACCGCACGCCGATGACCGACGCCGAGCAGTGGTTCATGGGGCTCAAGAAGCAGGGAACGCCGGTGGAGTTCGTGCGCTATCCGCGCTCGACCCACGACCTCTCACGCACCGGTGAGCCCTGGTTGCTGGTGGATCGGCTGGGGCGGCTGCGCCAATGGTTCGACCACTGGCTCAAGCCGGGGTCCGCGGCGACCGTCGCCGGAGGGAAGTAGGCGAGGAAGCCGGACGCGCTCCATCCACGCCTCCACTTCCTGGAGATCGCCGGCGGCGTCCTCCGAGCGCGCGAGCACCCGTCTCGCGTGCTCGAGGTCGGCGGCCATGGTCTCGCGCAGCCGCTCGCGGGGCTCGCGCCGGCCGTTGACCCGCCGTTCGGGGATGCTTCCCGAAGCCCAAGCCTCCTGTCGTTCGAGCCGGGTGCGCATCTGGAGCCACATGCGATGCGGCCCGGCCCGCATCCGCTCCCTCGCGAGAAGCAGCCGGAACCGTCTGGCTGACGGACGGGTCGGCGCACGATCGTCGGCCAGGACCATCCCGAGCGCGCCGAGCGCCGAGAGGACGCCGGCCGCGCCGAGGAAGAAGGGATCGAGGAGCTCGAAGGGGTGGAGGGCTCCCGCCACCGCGAGCGTCGCGAGGTACGCGAAGATGCCGGTGGCCCATCGGATCCAGGGTCCCACGAGCGGCACTCGCTCGAGCAGGACGAGGCAGCCGTAGACGAACCCTCCCACGGTGCCCGCCGTCACCAGAACCACGATCAGCGTGAGGAAACGGCCGACGCCCTGGGTGACGCCGGTGAGCAGGATCACGACGAGGAGCACGCTTCCGACGAAGATTCTCCCCGTGCGTCCGCGGGCCAGGCCCAGAATGAAGACCGCGCCCTGGTAGGTCGTCCGCAGGACGTCCGGGAGGGCGCGCTCGGCTTCGAACGCCCGGTCGATCAGCTCATCCGTGGTGCGCACATGCTGGAGACGATTGACGGGCGGGCAGACGGACAGACGGGCAGAGTAGATTGATGGCCATCCGAATCGCGGACGAACCATGACGACTAAGGCCGGCCAGGCCACCCAGGCCACGCTCACCCGGTGGGACGCGCTGCCGATGGAGCGGCTCAACGAGCGGCTCGAGCGGCGGTTCATCGGCGGCGAGCACGCGACCCTCGCGCAGTTCCATCTGGCGAAGGGGTGCATCGTGCCGAACCACTCGCATCCGAACGAGCAGTTCACCAGCGTGCTGAGCGGCGTGCTTCGGTTCCGGTTCGGGCCGGACCAGGCCCGGACCATCGACGTCCACGCCGGCGAAGTCCTCTCCATCCCCGGGCACCTGTCCCACAGCGCGGAGGCCCTCGAGGACACGGTCGTGCTCGACGTGTTCTGCCCGCCCCGCGCGGACTGGATTGCGCGGGATGACGCGTATCTGAGGGGCTAGGGGCTAGGGACTAGGGAGCTAGGGATGTTCCTCGGGATACTGCTGGCGCTACTGCTCGTCCCGCGCCTCCTCCCCGCGCAGCGGCCGGCGGAATTCGAGCGCGCCTGGAACGAGATCGCGCAGTTCTTCCATTCCACGCTGGAGCGGGAAGGCGTCGTCGGGGGCAGTCTCCTCTTCGTCCGCGGCGACAGCGTGCTCGCGCGCGAGCATCACGGATTCGCCGATCTCGCGACCCGGCGCTCGGCGGACGACCGCACCATCTATCACTGGGCCTCGATCACCAAGACGTTCACCGCCATCGCGCTGGTGCAGCTCCGCGACCACGGCCGCGTCACGCTCGACGACCCGGTCGTGCGCTACGTCCCGGAGCTTCGCCTCGTCCACAATCCGCACGGTCCCGTCGAGGCCATCACCCTCCGTCATCTCCTCTCGCATTCGGCCGGGTTCCGGAACCCGACCTGGCCGTGGGGCGGGGACCAGCCGTGGCACCCCTTCGAGCCGACCCGGTGGGAGCAGCTCGTCGCCATGATGCCGTACACGGACGTGCGATTCCCGCCGGGCAGCCGGTACAGCTACTCGAATCCGGGGCTCATCTTCGTGGGCCGGACGATCGAGGCGCTCTCGGGCGACGACTACGAGGTCTACGTCGACAAGAACCTCCTCAAGCCGCTCGGGATGTACCGGAGCTACTTCGACGGCACGCCGTATCACCTGCTGCCCTTCCGCTCCAACAACTACGAGGTCCGGAACGGCGAGCGGACCGCCAACGGGCTCGACTTCGATACCGGCATCACGGTCTCCAACGGCGGGCTCAACGCTCCGATCGGGGACATGGTCCGCTACATCGCCTTTCTGCTCGGCCGCCATCCGGCCGCTGCGGAAACCACGCCAGTGCTCGCCCGCGCGTCGCTCGAGGAGATGTGGCGTCCGCTGCTCTCGAGCGCGGCGGGTGAGACGTCCGGCGATTCGGTGGGCACCGGCTTCTTCATCCGGAATCGGGACGGCGTCCGCCTGATCGGGCACACCGGGAGCCAGCGGGGATTCCGCTCGTTCTTCTACGTCGCGCCCGAGCGCGGCGTCGCGGTCATCGCCGCCTTCAACCCCGCACCCGCGGACGAGCGACCGGGAGTGTCACCCCAGATCGCGGTGCTCCG
>JBOHSH010000159.1:0-1550 GCA_050733195.1 Gemmatimonadales bacterium | reverse complement strand
TTCGGATGCACGTCCATGTCGCTCCGGGCGATGTTCATGTCGCCGCAGAGCACGAGGTCGCGGCCTTCTTCGTGCAGCCTCCGGGACCAGGCGATCAGCCGCTCGAGAAAGCTCATCTTGGCCGGGACATCCTTGCCGCCGTTCGGCACGTAGACCGAGGCGATCACGAGGTCTCCCAGCTCGAGCTGCACCATCCGCGACTCCATGTCGAAGTCGGGGTGGCTGAACGCCGGCTCCCGATCGGCCAGATCCTTCCGGATACTGAGCGAGACGCCGGAGTATCCCCGCAGGCAGTGCCAGTACGCCCAGTAGTCCTCGAGCTTGCAGGGCTCGGGGATCTGCGCCGTCTCGGCCTTGAGCTCCTGAAGACAGACGACGTCGGGGCGATCCCGCGCCAGCCACTCCGCGAGCTGCGCCTGGCGGGCGCGGATACCATTGACGTTCCAGGTAGCGATGCGCATCGGTCGCGACTAAGGTAACCGGAATGACGGTACCGAAGCGCCTGGCGTGGGCGGGAGGCGCATTCTCCCTGATGAGGGTATGGTACGGGCGTTCCCCCGCCAACCCGGGAGGCCCGAGCAGGGTGTGACGAAGCCCCGCAACTGGCACGATACCGACCGCGCGACCGGGATCATTCTCCTCGGCGTGGAGGGGCCCATGCCCTACGAGGAATGGGAGGCGGCGGTCCGCGCCGAGCTCGACCGGACGCGTCCAGGACCCCGGCGCTTCCTGAGTGACCGCCGGCGGCTCCGGCCGGCTTCCTCCGCCGAGTTCCTCGAGCGGGCGGTCGGCTTCTTTCGCCGGGAGCGCGAGCTCTTCGGCCCGACGCAGTGGTCGATCCTCTCCGAGGGCCAGGACGCGGTGTACGGATCGGCGCGCCAGGTCGAAGCACTGGCGGAAGGCACCGACGTCCACACCAGGGCATTCACCGACTTACGAGCGGCCCTGACCTGGCTCCTTCCCGACGTCGATCCCGTCGAGCTCGAGCGGCTGGTGAAATGGGTCGAACGGTATGCCGAGGGGTAACGCCCGCCGGACCATCCTCGTTCTTGTCCCGCTCTTCGGCATGCTCGAGGCGGCCGAGGCCCAGCGGACGCTGATCCGCGCCGGCCGCCTGCTCGATCCCGCGACGGGAACGCTGAGCGCCAACCGGACCATCCTCGTCGAAGGGAATCGCGTCACGTGCTCCTGCCTCTCATCCTTCTCCTGCTGGTGGTGGCCACCACCGTCCTCTATCGCTATCTCCTGGGCCGGCCCGACACGGGCGCGCTCTGGCGATCCGCGCTGCGCATCGGACTCGCGGTGGGTGCGCTCCGCGCCCTCGCTGCTTCGGCAGGGTGGTACGTGACGGAGCGGACCGCGGGCCGCCTCCAGGTTCCGGGATTCGCTCTGGCCATGCTCTCCTGGCCTGAAGGCGTTCTGCTGGATGTCAGTCGCGGCCCGGCGCCGGCGACGTTCTTTTTCCGCCTGGGCGTGACGCTCATCGTTTCGACTACCATGTTTGCGTTCGCGGTCGCCTGGCTGGCCTCCGCCCGGCGGAAGCGTCGCCC
>JBOHSH010000158.1:0-8741 GCA_050733195.1 Gemmatimonadales bacterium | reverse complement strand
ACGGGCCAGTCGGCGGCAGGAGGGTCCTGGGCCCGAAGCGGGCCGGGAACAATGACGAGCGCGAGCGCGATACTGAGACGAGGCATACGGTTGACAGTTGACAGGTGACGGGAACTCAAACTCAAAGCACCGTCAACCGTCAACCGCCCTCGTGTCTCGGCGCGGTCTCCATCGCCTCGAGCAGGCGCGGGTCGTGGTCGTAGATGTCCTCGTAGAAGCTCACCGTGCCGTCCTGCTCGGCCATCGCGGTCGTGTAGAAGAGAATGACCCGGACCGGCGCGGCGAGGTTGACCCGCTTCGACGCCTCGCCGTGCATGGCGTCCAGCACGGTGGTCTGGTCCCAGCCCGGCACTCCGCGAAGCACCCATTCGGCCAGCTCGACCGGCTGCTCCACCCGGACGCACCCGTGGCTGAAGTCGCGCCGGGCCTTCGCGAAAAGCTCGTCCTGGGGCGTGCCGTGGAGATAGACGTTCTCGTCGTTGGGGAAGATGAACTTCACCAGCCCGAGCGCGTTCTGCGCACCGGGCCGCTGCCGGACCCGGAGGCGACCGTCCTCGATGCCGCCCAGGTCGCGCTGGTCCGCCGTGCCGCCGCCCGAGACGGGCACGACCTCCATGTCATGGCGGGCGAGATAGCTCCGGTCCTTCTGCATCGCCGGAATGATCTCGTTCTTGGTGATGCCGGGTGGAATGTCCCAGTAGGGACGGAAGACCAGGTAGCGCATCTCGTCGACGAACACCGGCGTCTGCCGGTTGAACGCTCCCGTGCCGACGATCACCCGCATGTCGAGCGCCGGCGAGGTCTCCCCGCCTCCCACGTCCCAGGCCCAGAGGTGGAACGTGGGAATGTTCACCAGCACGACCCGCCCGGTGTCGAGGTCCGGTAGCCACCGCAGCCGCTCGAGCGAGAGCGCGAGCTGCCGTCGCCGCTCTGCGGGCGAGACGTCCAGCGCCGTGATGGTGGCCGGAGTGAGGAGGCCGTCGGGCTCGAGGCCGTGACGTCCCTGAAAGCGGATGACCCCGGCGACCAGCGGCGGAGCGTACACCGATGGATTCACGCGCCCGAGGTCGGAGGACGGGAGATCGCCGAGCGCGGCGAGACGGGCCGCCACCGTAGCAAGTCCCGCGTAGCGGGCGCCCGGCTTGACCGCACGCCGTACCGTCGGGAGCGCCGTCCATGCCGCGGCACTGTCCGCGAGGAGCCGATACCGGCCGAGGGCCTCGCGCAGCCGGCCGTACTGGGCGATCGAAGGGCGGAGCTCGTTGACCAGCTGATCGACGGCGTTCCGGTCCGCCGCCGCGCGCAGAATCACTTCGACGTCGTGAGTCTCCTTGCGCGGCTTGAGCTCGAAACCGGTTCGGCGGGGATCCACCCGGCCCAGGTGAAGATCCCGCAGGAACGTGAGCATGCTCCTCGTGAGCGTCGTATCGAACTCGGTCACGGCGTCTTTGCGCGGTGGGCTGGAATCCGTCAGGGCGCGGGCCCGAGCGGCGAGCTCAGGGGCGCCGTAGAACGTCGAATCGAGGCCGTCGGCCGGAGCGGCGAGGAGCAGGGCGATCGCGTCTCTCGAGGCCTTGTTGGGCTTTCCCGACCGCTCCACCCAGATGCCCGCGAAGCTCGGCCGCTTGGTGGCCGCCGGCCTGGTGCCCGATTCCGAGACCGAGCATCCGCTGAGGAGGATCGTCGTGCCGAACAGAATGTGAAGCGCTTTCGCGCGAGGATTTCGTGTGGTCATGAAGGTGAGACGTCAAGCCCTGCGCGAACTTGTACACTCGTTCAACAGCGTTGACTTGCGGGTTAACCCGACTAACTTGCTCCCCGAAATGCACAGTATGCTGTCCTCGAACAACCCGACGTCGCGGCGGGCATTCCTCGCGACAGGCCTGGCTACGCTTCCGGTCATCGCCGGTCTCCCTCGCGGGCTCCTGGCGATGGCTGCGCCGTCGGCTTCCACTTCGCGGGCGCTGGATTTTCTCCATACGCACACCGGGGAAAAGCTGGCCGTGGAGTACTTCGTGGGTGGCCGATATCTGCCCGACGCCCTGTCGGACGTGAATCACTACCTGCGCGATATTCGGACGGGGGACGTTCATCCCATCGACCCGAAGCTCCTGGACATCCTGTATGCCCTCAAGGACCTCACAGGAACCTCCAGGCCGTTCCAGGTGATCAGCGGCTACCGATCTGCCAGGACCAACGCGATGCTCCGCCAGCACGGCGGCGGCGGCATCGCGTCGGGAAGCCTCCACATGCAGGGCAAGGCGATCGATATCCGTCTGGCCGACGTCCCGCTCAGGAAGCTCCGCGATGCAGCGCTCAATCTCGGTCGGGGCGGAGTGGGCTACTATCCTGGCGCGGCCTCCAACTTCGTCCACGTCGACACCGGTCGCGTGCGGCGCTGGTAGCAGTCGGGCGGTAGACATTCCCATCGCGGTCTTCGGAGGCATCCGATGACCATCTCGAGAAGAGAGCTCCTCGCCGGCATGACGGCCGCGGCCGCGGCGACCCGGGCGGACGCACTCCAGCTTCCTCAAATACCCACGGCGAGTGACGGCTTCGAGCCCTGGCTCGAGGTCGACCGGGCAGCGCTCGCGCACAACGCGGGCGTGCTGTCCCGCGCCGCCGGCGGCCGGCAGCTCATCGCCGTCGTCAAGAACAACGCCTACGGACTCGGCCTGGCCACGGCCGGTCCGCTCCTCGACGCGATCCCGCAGGTGTGGGGCTTCGCCGTGGTGCGCCCGGCGGAGGCGCTCGCCCTCCTCGCCGCACGAGTACAGAAGCCGGTTCTCCTGATGGGCCCGACGACCGTTGAGGAAGCGCTGGAGCTGGCCCGTCGTAACGTTCGTCTCGCGCCGTATCTCGAGGGGGACCGGGAACGGCTGGTCTCCCTCGCCCGGCGGCTCGAGCGGAAGGTGCGGGTGCATCTCTACGTCGATACCGGGATGCACCGGATGGGGCTGCCCTTCGAGCGGCTCATGCGGTGGCTCGAGCCCCGGGACCTGCGGAGCGCCATCGACATCGAGGGATCGTTCACCGAGCTGACCGAGGATGCCGGGTTCGACCTGGAGCAGGCGGCACGGCTCCGCGGCCTCGCCGAGCAGGCCCGGGTTGCGGGCGCGGCGCTCGGGCGCCTGCACGCCGCCTCATCCGACGCGCTGATGCGCCCGGCGCCCGAGACCTTCCTCGACCTCGTGCGGCCGGGCCTCTCGCTCTACGGCGGCTATCCGACGGCCGAATCGAAGGTCCGGGGCGCGCTCCGCCCCGCGTACCGCATGAAGGCGAGAGTCATTCGCCTCGACCACCTCGCCACCGGCGAGGGGGTGAGTTATCACCACCGCTATCGGGCCGACGCGCCGACCTGGCTCGCGACGCTCGCGATCGGCCACGTGGACGGCTACCCGAGCGGAGCGGTCCGGGGATGCGAGGTGCTCCTCCGCGGCAAACTCCATCGCGTGGTCGGGACGGTGAGCGCGAGCCACACCATGGTGGAGCTGGGGAGCGAGACGGCGGTGCAGGTGGGCGACGCGGCGACGCTGGTGGGGCCCGACGATCCGGCCCTCCATCCTAACACGGTCGCCGAGCGGAGCGGCTGGCCGGAGTACAACATGTTCATGCATCTCGGCGCCGATCTCCGGCGCCGGGTGGTGTAGTCAGCGAGCCGGCGCCCGCTCGAGGCACCGGACCGTCGCGCGGATCTGCCTCCCGCGCGCGATCAGCGATTGTCCCAGCGGCGGCTCGAAGGTCACCATCCCGGAATCCGGCGCCCAGAGATCGCTTACGCCCGGAAAGACCGCGCCCAGCGCCTCCCGCGAGCGCTCGGTATAGAGGAACACCCGGACCGGGAACGGGAACTCGTTGTCGACCGTGACCCTCCACCGCACGCACAATCCCGCCGGAGCCGCGGGCGCCGCCGGCTTGGACGCCCTCGAGCAGGCGGCGCTGGCGGCGAAGAGCAGGATACCGGCGGGTACCCGGGTCACGGCGGGGCCCGCTTCCAGAATTCCGGGTCCGCCGCGATCCACTCCTTCGCCGGCAGTCCCCAGTACGGCCGAATGGCGAACACCGTCGCCAGGCCCGCCGCCGCCTGGAGCTTGTCCGCCTCGCCGAGCGTCGCCACGGTGCGCAGGATGAAGCGGGTGCCGTCGGGCGCCTCGTAGACGGCACCCGGCAAGGCGGACTCCCCGCCCGTCACCACCGCCACGACGAACCGGGCGCCCGCCGGATCCCACTTCCGGCCCAGGCTCAGGTCGGGCCGCCAGGTCGTAACCACGTCTTTGGGCGTTCCGATGAGACCCTGCTTGCGCCGGCCGATCTCCAGGAGTGCGGCCACGAGCTCCCGGTTCTTCTCGTACTCCTCGATGACCCGTCGCCGGTGGTCCTCCGAATCGAAGGCGTTGATCCACCAGACTTCCTTCGGACCGCCGAGCGCTTCCATCGCGAGGTGCGGATTGGGGAAGCCCAGGCGTGCCGTGGCCTTCGCCGCGTCCTCCTCGACGGCCCGGTACTCCGCTTCGCGGCCGGGCACGAGCGCGTCACGGTAGATCTGGAGCAGCATCGTCCCGGGAAGCTACAGCAACAGCCCCGCGATCGTGGCCGACAGGAAGTTCGCGAGCGTCCCGGCCAGCATGGCCCGGAAGCCCAGCTTTGCGAGGTCGGCCTTCCGGGTCGGCGCCAGGGCGCCGATGCCGCCGATCTGGATCCCGACCGACGAGAAGTTGGCGAAGCCCGCCAGCGCGAACGACGCGATGGTGAACGAGCGCGGATCGAGCTCGGGCTTGAGGGGTCCGAGCTGGGCGAACGCGATGAACTCGTTCAGCACCGCGCGGGTGCCGAGGAGGCTCCCGATCGTGCCGCTGTCCTGCCACGGCACGCCCATGGCCCAGGCGACCGGCCGCCCGACCCAGCCGAGCACGGTCTGGAGGTTCTGCGGGAACCACGACGCCCACCCGTGAATCGCGCCCATCGCCCCGTTGAGCAGCGCCACCAGGGCGATGAACGAGACCAGCATCGCGATCACGTTGAGCATGAGGTGGAGCCCTTCGCCGGTCCCGCGCGCGGCCGCATCCACCACGTTCACGTCGGTCTTCGGGATGTGCAGCCTGGTGTTCCCGTAGGTCTCGGGCGTCTCCGTCTCCGGCTCGAGCAGCTTGGCCATCATCAGGGTGCCGGGCGCGGTCATGATGACGGCGGTGAGGAGATGCCGCGCCTCCACGCCGAAGGCGATGTACGCCGCCATGATCGACCCGGAGATGTGGGCCATCCCCGCCGTCATGACGGTCATGAGCTCCGAGCGGGTGAGCGTCGGCAGGAACGGCCGGATGGTGAGCGGCGCCTCGGTCTGCCCCATGAAAATCGAGGCCGCGACGTTGAGGCTCTCGGCGCCGCTCGCCCCCATGACCCGGCTCATCACGATCGCGAGACCCCGCACGATGATCTGCATCACGCCCAGGTAGTACATGATGGCGAACAGCGCCGAGACGAAGATGATCGCCGGCAGCACCTGGAACGCGAAGATCACGCCGAGACTC
Organism: Gemmatimonadales bacterium; assembly: GCA_050733195.1. Classification (GTDB taxonomy): domain Bacteria; phylum Gemmatimonadota; class Gemmatimonadetes; order Gemmatimonadales; family GWC2-71-9; genus JABFSM01. Next base: position 3,213 of record JBOHSH010000158.1, on the reverse strand, counting down.
GAGTTGGGCTTGCCCAGCTCGCCGAAGACGAACTCCGATCCGACGTAGGAGTAGTGCAGCACGGCGGTCACGAAGGCCCCGAGCCGCCGGAACAGCTCCCGCCCGAACGGCACCCGCAGCACGAAGATCGCGAAGACGAGCTGCAGTCCCAGCCCCCAGGCGACTACCCGCCAGCGGATCGCGCGCCGCTTGCTGGAGAGCGCGAAGCCGACGCCGACGAAGAGCGCGATGCCGAGGAGCCCGGTGAGACGGGCGGGCAGCGAGACCGGGGCGGCGGCCGGGGGCAGGGTATCCTGCGCCACCGCCGCGGGCGGCGTCGCCTGGCCGACCGCCTCGGACACGCCGCGGCCCGCCAGACCCGGGATCGCCCAGGAGGCGACCACGGCGAGGGCGAGGAACGCGATCAGGATGAGCCAGCGGCTGGTCCGGAAGAGCGAACCCGTCACGGAGTCCCTCCAGTACGGAGTGCGGTGCGGCTGACGTCGAGTGCGGAGATCGGTGGGCCGGAGTCGGGCCCGCGAGCAGGAGCGGATCGGCGGCGAATATATCTATCGGCGTGGGGAGTGTCGAGCGAGGAGGTCTCGCGCCGCCGCGGCGATCATCCGGTTGACCGCGGCGAGCGAGGGCCCTCCTTCGCCATGATCAGCTCGCGCCTCAAGTGCGAACGCCCGGAGTCGAACCGGGACCCCTTGCGGGACAGGATCCTAAGTCCTGCGCGTCTGCCAGTTCCGCCACGTCCGCGCTACCGGGAAAATAACGCAGGTTCCCCGGCGGGTACCATTAGCGACGCGGGAGGAGCCGGAGCCGGTGGGCGGCCACCTTCTCGACGGCCGGGCGCGTGAACGACAGCGGGAAGTATTCCGCCCGGCCGAAGCTCTCCACCAGATTCCCGTAGAACGCGCTCCCGGGCTGCCCCGACTGTCCGGGCAGGTTGGTGGCGAGCGACGCATCCGGGTCGTTGATGTCGATGATCTGCCGGTAGGTCGCTCCCACCGCGGCCACGAAGCCGCCGCCGCCATGCCGCTCCACCGCCGGCAGGTCGTACGCGCTCACGAGCGAGTGGGGTAGCTCACTCCGATTGAGCCGCCCCCACCGCCACGCCGTGGAATCGGGCCCCAGCCTGGCTCGCAGGGAGTCGAGACCGGCCGCGACGGCTCGCGAGAGGAGCGTCACCCGCTCCGCTCCGGGCGTTGCCGGTTCCCGTGCGCGCTCCGGAATCGAAGGTGACGCAAAGCGGTAGAGCGCCGCGGCGAAGCTCTCCCGGCGGTGCTGGGCGTCCCACGACTCCAGCGCGCGGCGGCCCCACTCGATGCGCGCCTCGGCGGCGGACCATCCGCGGAAGAGCGCGATGTCGGCGGAGCCCCGCCGCGACCGGGCGTCGTGCTGCAGCGCGGCATGGTCCGCCAGTGTGAGCTTCCGGCCGCTCGAGAGGACGTCCCGGATCCGGTTGAAGCGGGCGGACTCGGACCCGCGGAGAAAGAAGAGCGGGGGATCGTACCCGGCCGGGTGAATGTCGTGATTGGCGGTCGCGATCCAGCCCCGCTCGGGATTGAGCTCCTTCGGCAGGTCCTCCCTGAGCCCGGCCCACTCGTACTCGCCCGTCCCCGTCCCCGGCACCGGCAGCCGTCCCAGCCAGCCGGGACGCCGGGGCGCCGCGCCCGACGCCTGCCACGCGATGTTCCCGGCGCTGTCGCCGCAGATCATGTTCTCGGTCGGTGCGAGATAGCGGTCCTGCGCCGCGAGAAACTGCCGGCAGTCGTGGAGCGCGTGATAGCGGAGCGCGCTCAGGTACCCGGCGGCGCCCGGCTCGTACATCGTCGAGCGGATCGCGTAGGCTTTGTGCCGGGCGGAGTCGTGAAAGAAGACGGGGCCGTGCCGGGAGTACCGGTGGCGGACGACGACCGGCGCGCCGCCCTTCACCGCGATCGTATCGGTCAGCGAGCGCAGCGGCTCCCACGCCCCGAGGAACCGCACCTCATCCGGGTTAGCCGGGTTGATGTCCTCCACGTAGACGTCGGCCTGATCGGTCCCGACGATGGTGAGGCCCCAGGCGATGCGTCCGTTGTGCCCGATCATCACCCCCGGCAGCACCGGCTCGGTCGCGCCGATCACGCTCCACCCCGGCGCCTCCAGGTGCACGACGTAGCGAATCGAAGGATTCGAGACGTTCCGGTGCGGGTCGTTGGCGACGACGACGTGCCCGTTCGTGCTGAGCCCCGCGGAGAGCGCCCAGTTGTTGCTCCCCGGGGCCGTCTCCCGCGCTCCGCCGTTTTCCGCCGGCCGGGCCCCCGGCATCGAGCGCCACGGCTCGACCAGCCCGGGCCGGACCGTGCCGGTCCGGAGGGCGGAGAGCGCCTCCCCCACTTCCGGGCCGATGATCGACACGTCCAGACCGCGCGGCACGACCAGCTCGCGCCAGGGCGAGGGCCGCGCCGCCCGATTAGCGGAATCCGCGCCCAGGCGCGCGACGTCACGCGCCAGGCGGAGCTCGGCCAGGGCGTCCCCGATCGGCATCGCCGTTTGGGTGCGGAGGAGGGCGATCTCGGCGGTCCAGGGCTTTGGGCGGATGCCGGTGAGCCGGAACTCCACCGGCAGGCGGTCGCCCGCCTGCACGATGAAGGCGTTCACGCCCGCCGCGAACGCCTCGAAGATCCGCTTGCCGTCGGGGTGATAGCTGGCCCACTCGCGGTCCTCGAAGGGGCCGCGAACCCTGAGCAGCCGGGCGAGCCGGTCATGCGCGACGTAGGAGGGTCCCAGGATCTCGGCCAGCGTGCCTTCGAAGGTCCGGCGGTACATCTCCATCTGCCAGAGCCGGTCCTGCGCCTGCACGAACCCCTGGGCGAAGAAGAGGTCCTCAGTGTTGCGGGCGTAGATGTGGGGGACGCCCCAGCGGTCCCGGATCACCTCGACGCTGTCGCGGAGCCCGGCGAGCGCCGCACGCCCCTCGATGCCCGACAGGGAGCTTCGGGCCAGCTCCTCGAAGCTCGTCTGCGGCCGCATGGCCGCGGCGAGGATGGCAAGGCCGGCGGCCGCGAGAATCGCCGCCGCCGCCGCGCGGCGCCCCTTCATGCCCGGCCCCGGCCCCGGATCAGCGATCCGCACCCGCCAGGTCGCCCACCGCGCTCGCGACCAGGGCCGTCTTCGCACCGTCCGACGCGCGCGCCCGGTCGGCGTTCAGTTCCGCCGCGAGCGCGGTCAGCGCCTCCCGCCGCG
>JBOHSH010000157.1:0-3031 GCA_050733195.1 Gemmatimonadales bacterium | reverse complement strand
CCCGACTGCTCCAGCCGGTCGTGGGCGAGAAGGAACTCGTCCGCGGCGCGGTCGTCGGGAGCGGGAATGGCTTCGCCGCGGGAAGTCCAGCGGCCGAGGGGGGTAAGCGGCTCGATGGTGAGGGCGTAGAGCGAAAGGTGCTCGGGCTCGAGCCCGAGCGCCTGGTCGAGGTCGGCGTCCCAGTCGCGGGAGAGGGCGTCCGGCACGCCGTAGATCAAGTCGAGGGAGAGGTTGTCGAAGCCGGCGTTTCTGAGGGTCAAGACGGCTGTTCCGATACGGGCCGCATCGTGCGTCCGGTGCATCCAGGCGAGCGTGGGAGGATGGAACGACTGCGCGCCGAGGGAGACGCGATTCACGCCCGCCGATTGCCACCCCTCCGCGTTTTCCGCGGTGACGTCCTCCGGGTTGGCCTCGAGAGTGATCTCCGCGTCGTTCGCGATTCCACGATCCCGCCGGAAGCGGCCGATCAGCGCCGCGATCGCTTCGGGCTCGAGCCTGGAGGGAGTGCCTCCGCCGAAGTATACGGTCGCGAGACCGGTCGAGCCGTTCCAGCCGGGCTCCTGCTGCCGCATCGCCCACTCGCGTTCCACCGCCGCGACGAAGGCAATGGAGGGGACGGACCGCCGCACCGCGATCGCGAAATCGCAGTAGCTGCACCGGCGGCTGCAGAAGGGGACGTGGACGTACAGGTGCACGGAGGCGGGTTCTGGGTTCTGGGTTCTGGGTTCTGGGTTCTGGGTTCTGGGTTCTGGGTTCTGGGTTCTGGGTTCCCGATGTCGCTTCTCACAGCACGCAGCTCTGTCAAACATCACGCAGCCCTATTAGCCCTCTATCCAGGCGATGTACGCGTAGTCCAGGACGATCTGCGACCGGAGCTCTCCCGCCCCATGCGCTGCAATCGTCAATGCGTCCAGCGTTTCCACTGCTATGGCACGTGCGCTGCACCACATGAGACCTCCATCTTGTTTCACTCTCTAATCTAGGTCAGAAGGTCGAGTGGCCAGTCTTCGGCGCTCGATGGACCCTTCGGCAACGTCTGTGAAGGACAGGTTCGTGGTGTCCCTTCTCAAAGCGCGAGCGCCAGGCGAAGCCCATCATCGATCTGCCGCATGAGCGTCACCGGCAGACGCTTGAGCCGCTCGGTGAGACCAGCACGATCGAGCGTCAGGACCTGGGTCACGTTCGCAATGGAATCCCTGGGTAGACCGGCCGCTCGCGAAGGAATCAGCACGTTCCCGGGCGCTTCGACCAGCCTGAGATTGCTCGTGAGCGCCACCACCGTTACCGTGGCGAGGCGGCTGCGGGTGAAGGCGTCACTCTGCACGACGATAACCGGCCGCCGGCATCCCGGCCCGGCTCCCTCGGGCGCGGGCAGATCCGCCCACCAGACCTCACCTCTGGCGAGCACCACTACCGCGACTCCCTGGAGACGGCACGGCTCTGAGCCCGTACCAGCCCCGGATCGAGCCCGCCGTCTTCGGTAGCGTAGACGGTATTGAGACGCTGGGTGATCCGCTCGGCCTTGTGCTTTGCCAGAAACTCGGCCAACGCGCGCGCATACAGCTCGCTGCGGCTCACGCCCAGGCGCTTCGCGAGCGCGTCTCCGGATCGGAACAACGCATCGGGGAGAGAGATGGCGGTTTTCATACCGGAGTATAACATCTGTCCTACCCCGACGACCAGCCGGTCACGCCCGACGTGAAGCGCTGAGGGCGAAGCACCCGCCGGCCTCGCCGCGAATCGTTCCGGCCAGCTCCAGCGCGGTGAGCATGTCGAGCACCTCGGCCGGCGGCCGGTCCGTCGCGTCGCACAGCTCGGCCAGGGCGCGCGGGGCGTTCCGCAGCAGCGCACAGAGTCTCGCCTCGAGAGCACTCCCGGACACGGGAAGCATCCCAGTCTCCTCCGCGTTCGTCCGCGCCACCCGCGCCATCCGCGTCTGCTGTATCTCCGGGTAGTGCCGGAGCAGGTCCTCGGTCTCGAGCATCGGCTCGCACCCGTCCCGGATGAGCCCGTTGGTGCCCCTGGACACTCCCGACGTGATGGGTCCGGGCACCGCCATCACGTCCCTCCCCTGCTCCAGCGCGCACTGCACCGTCTGTAACGCGCCGGAGGCCTGCGCCGCCTCGACCACCACCGTCACCCGGGCGAGCCCGCTGATGATCCGGTTCCGCCGCGGAAAGGCGCCGATCACCGGCCGCTCGCCGGGCGGGAATTCGGTAATCAGAAGGCCCCGCTCGATCACGGCCCGGTAGAGCCGCCGATTCGCGGCGGGATACACCACGCCGAGGCCGTTGCCGAGCACGCCGATCGTGGCGCCGGTCGCCTCGAGCGCGCCGGCGTGCGCCAGGGCGTCGAGCCCGCGCGCCATCCCGCTCACGACCACGAGACCGGCCACCGCCGCCTCCCGGCCGAGCCGGCGCGCGACCTCGCCGCCGTAGGCGGAATGGTCCCGGCTGCCGACGATCGCCACCGCGGGCCTCGCGAGGAGCGAGAGACTCCCAAGGGCGAACAGCGCCGGCGGCGGCTCGGGGATCTCCAGCAGCCGCGGAGGGAAGTCTTCGTCGCCGGGGATCAGGAGCTTCGCGCCGAGGCGCTCCGCGTGCGCCAGCGCCTCACGAGCCGCACCGCGGTCCGCCATGCAGAGAGCCGTCGCCGCGGCCTTCACCATGCCCGGCACGGAGCGCACAAGCTCGAACGGCGCCCCGAGGGCGCCGCTCGGCGTCTCGAACCGGTCCAGCAGGGCCCTCAATCGGCTCGCGCCGACCCCGGGCACCAGGGCCAGTGCGAGCCAGGCCTCCCGCTCCGAACCCAGCCACCTACCCATCGTCGGCATCCTCCGCCATCCACTCCGATTCGGACTCGGCCTCCGTACGGCGTGCCTCGGCGGCCATCTCCCAGAGCCGTGTGGTCAGCGCCTCGAGACCGACTCGCGCGGCGCTCGACACGGCCAGGAGCCCGCGCGACTCCGGTGCGTGGATCGCGGGGAGCGGATCCTCCTCGGGGATGAGGTCCCGCTTCGAGAGCACGACGA
>JBOHSH010000156.1:0-8704 GCA_050733195.1 Gemmatimonadales bacterium | reverse complement strand
TCGACTCCACCGATGTGAATGGCCTCGCCTCGGCCACGCTCCGGCTCGGCAGTGTGGCGGGCACCTACACCGTCCAGGCACGGCACCGCACCCTCGATCCGGTGGTTTTCACCGCGACCGCGACCGCAGCCCCTCCCGCTGCCCTCGTCATCTCGAGCGGCAACAACCAGACCGCCGCCCGCAACACCACGTTGCCGCTGTCCCTGCGGGCGAGGGTGACCGATGCGTTCGGGAATCCCAACCCGGGCGTCACCGTCACCTTTGCGGTCACCGCAGGGGGCGGCGCCCTGAGCGCCGTGACCGTTCAGGCCGATGCGAGCGGCTTCGCCAGCGTGAACTGGACGCTCGGGCCCAGTGCCGGCGCCCAGAGTGTGATCGCCTTCACGGCCGGGCTGGCGCCGGTCACCTTCAACGCGACGGCCCTCTAGACGTGGGGGGGGAGCGTGCGGAGTGCTCCGGCGGGGGCGCTCCGCACTCCGGGCGGTGTCGGCGTGACGCCCCGGCCTGTGCAGGAATTCCATCGCCCCGCATCTCCCCCAACATGACCGGCTCCGTTGCCGATCTTTACCATCAGTACCACGCCTCGCTGGTGCGCATGCTGTATCGCCGCACCGGAGACCGGGAGCGTGCCGAGGAGATCGCCCAGGAAGTGTTCGCCCGGGCGGTGACGGCCATGCCGCGCAATCCCAGGCCGTGGCTCTTCGCGGTTGCGCTGAACCTGATCCGCGAGGAAGGCCGGACGACGGCCCGGCGGGAACGGCGGCTGGTGCTCTACCGGGCGGAGCAGCCGGCCGCGGCGGAGCCTCCGGACGTTGTGCTGGCGCGGGCGGAGCGGATCGAGTCCGTTCGGGCCGCCCTCAGCGATCTCTCGCCGCGCGACCGCGAAGCCCTGCTGCTCAAGGCGGAGGGGTTCAGCTACGACGAGATCGCCGCCACGGTGGGGCTCGCGCCGGGAGCGGTGGGAACGACGCTCGCACGAGCCCGAAAGAAGCTGGTCGAGGCGTATCGTGCGCGGGAAGGCCGCACCGAGGGAGAGGGAGGGGGAGAGAACCGACGTGACGCCGCATCTTGAAGAGGGGACGCTCCACGCGCTGCTCGACGGCGAGATCCCCTCGTCGGGGCTCGGCCCCATCCAGGAGCATCTCGCAGAGTGCGCGGAGTGCCGGAGCCGGCTCGCGGACGCCCGGGCCTTCCGCGACGAGGCTGACCAGCTGGTGGCCGAGATCGACGTTCCGGACGAGTCCGCCGTCCCCGTCCTCTCGGGGTCCCGTTCCGCCGCGCCGACAGCCAGGCAACCGCGACTCCTCTGGCGGCGGCTGGCCTACGCCGCGTCGCTGCTTGGCGCGGTCGGACTGGGATACGCCGCACGAGGAGGGAATCGTCCCGACGAGCTCGAGTCCTTCAGGGGCTTCGACCGCGCCGACCGTCCGGCCGCGACCGCGAACGCCCCTGTAACGCCACCGGCCGAGCCCGATCGACCCGCACGAGCCGATTCCTCTCGCGCTCGTTCCGGCTCCGCGGCCCGGGCGTCGGACCGGGCCGCGACTCCCGCTACCCGGGAGGAAGCGCGGTCGAATCTCGCCGAGCGCGAGACCCGGGAGCGGAGTCCCGCCGCAGAGCCCCGAGTGGTGACTGCCGCGGCGGCTCCCGCGCCGGCGCCGCTCAAGGATTCCACCCGGCCGGCCGAACCTCGGAACCTCGCGGCGGCGACGCTGCAGCGACGCTACGAGCCCGCGGCGAAGCCGTTCGCATTCGAGCGGTCGGCGAGCGCCGTCGCCGACGCCGTCGGCAAGGCCGCCGGCGCATCGTATCGCCGGATCGAGTTCGAGGAAGCGATGCGGTTGCTCGGGGGACGTATCCGGCTGGTCGAGGGCCTGGTGCCGGATCGACTCGAGGCGCTCGGCGACACCGTTCGCGTCGCATACGGGACGGGGCTCGGCGGAGGAACGCTCTACCTGCAGCAGTTCCGGGCGGGAGACGGCGTTGCCTACGTGCTCATCCCGCCTCCGGGATTTCCGGCCGAATCGCTCGCCCGGCTCACGGCCAGGATCAGGCCGTAGCGCGACCCGGAGACGGGGGATCGAGCCGCGCCCGGACGACTCGCCGCTCCCAGCGCCGCATCATCTGCACGAACGCCTGGGCGATCCCGGGATCGTAGATCTGCCCCGCACCCGCCTCGATCTCCGCGAGCGCGGAGCGGGAGTCCCGCGCGGGCCGGTAGCTCCGCTCCGAGCGCAGGGCGTCGTACGCGCCGCAGACGGTGATGATCCGGCTGATGTAGTGCACGTCCCGGTGAAAGCGCCGGGCGGGGTATCCGGTGCCGTCGAGGCGGATGTGATGCTCGTAGGCCGCGGTCGCCGCGAGGTCGAGCTTCGAGGACCCGGCCAGGAGCAGGCGCGCTCCCTCTTCCGGATGCCGCGCGAGCTCCGTCCGCGCGGCAGCGCTCAGCCCCGGGTCCCTGAAGACCGACGCCGACACCCGGGTCATCCCGACGTCGTGCAGCAACGCGGCCTTTCCCACCGCCCGGATGTCCCCTCCGGCCAGTCCGAGCCATTCGCTGAACGTCATCGCGAGGATGGCGGTGTTGACGGCGTGGAGCGCCGTGTGATCGTCGAGCGACCGGAGCGAGAGCAAGGGAATCAGCAGCTCGCCCTCGGCGTGAAGGGCCAGTGCCAGGGCGTGGACCACGGCTTCGACGTCCTCGACGGGAAGCCGCTCGCCGCGGGCGACGCGGCGGAAGGCATCCTGGACCGCCTCGACCTCTTCCGACAGCGAATACGCATCGAGCCCCGGATCGCTCTCGCGCTCGTCCCGGGCGGTCTTCACCGCGACATCGCCGGCGGCGATGCCCGGCCAGACCGGCAACGGGACATCGCGGATGTCGCCGCTCAGCCGGTGGTGCAGCTCGACCAGGAAGGCACGAAGGCTCGCGCCGGTCACCTCCGGGGAAAACTCGAGCCGCCGCACACCCGAAGTGCCGAGCCGACGGCTCCAGTTCCAGTCCCGCACGCCGTGGAGCGGGAGCGACCCGTAGATGACGGCCTCGTCGAGGAAGGTGAACGTGGGAAGCGGATCGCTCCGGAAGAGGTCCTTGAGCTCGGCGAGCAGCCGGTCCGCGGCCTCGTCGCGCGCCTGGTGGCGTTCCGCGTACAGCCCGTAGGCGGCGAGCGCGTGCCCGAAGGCGTGCAGCCAGCGCTCGCCGGGGCGGCTCACGCCTGGCCCGCGGGCTCGAGCCCGAGCTGCTCCAGCACGTCGGGCTTCTCGACCGCGCGGCGCACTTCCGGATCGCGGTGCCGCTCCGCGCGGGCGAGGAGTCGGAGCACCTGGGGATGCCAGTACCAATGGCGGGCGAGACCGCCGAGGGCCGCGAGCATGTCGCGGGAGCGCGGAGCCACCCACCACCCGAGCAGCGGGACCCTTCGCCCCGCGGTCTTGAGCAGCAGGGTGAGCACGCGAGGGTCGTCGAGCCCGGCCAGCGCCCGCAGGGCAGAAGGCCGGAGATCCTCGTCCAAGTCCTGCTCGACGACCCTTCGCATCAGGAGGGGGAGCGCCGAGACCGGGCAGGCTTCCGTCGCCGCCATCACACCGACGCGTACGCAGGCGTGATCGGGGTCCGCCAGCGCCTGGGCGATGCCGCGGGCGCGTGCCGCCGGATGGCGGAGGAGAAGCCTCAGGCCCTCGACCCGCACCCGCGCATCGGGGTGTTCGGCGAATCCGCCGATGACGGCCTCCGCCGGCGGCTCGGGCAGCATCTGGAGCAGCCGGAGCAGGTTCCGCTGCACGTACCAGGGCGTGCCGGCGTAGCGCTGGATCGCGAGCGGCACGATCGCGTTGCCGAACCGCGCGAGGAGCGCGAGCAGCCGGCTGCGCAGGCTTCGCTCCTCCGCCTGCGCGAGGGCATCGAAGAGGAAAGGCGCCGCCACGATCCCGACCTCGGGGGCGAGGCGCTCGAGCGCCTCGATGTCCACGGGGCGAACGCGCAGCAGCGCCGCGACGGCGTCGGGAGTGGCGACCAGGGGCCGATAGGCGGGAACGAGCGGATCGGCCGGCGGAAGGTCATCGAGGATTCGCACCAGCGGCGGCACCTTGCCCCTCGCCACCATCGCGCGGATCGCGCGGCGGGCGGCGTCGCCGAGATCGGCCATGTCGAGGCTCATGGTGAGGATCCGGTAGGGATCGCTCCGGTACGCCTCGGTCGGGTCGAGATCGGGAACCAGCGGCGCGGGAAGGTGGTCGAGCGTCTCCTCGTACTCGAGCTCGCTCTCGTCCGAGCCTTCGGGGCGGTCCCATCCCCCGATCAGGTTGCGGACCGCCTCACGGAATTCCTGGTCCGCGACCCGCCGGCCGGCCGGCGAGCCCTGCTCGGCATGGCTCGCGATCTTGGAGAGGAGCTGGAGGAGGGCCGGCGACATGGTGCGCCGCTCGATCCGCGTCGCGGCCTGCAGCACCTCGAGCGCGACCGGCGCGGACGCGAGGTGGATCAGGTCGCTCAGGAAGCCGTGCGTGAGCGCGGCGCTTCCCGCGAGGCCCAGCAGCCGCTCGATCGTGGCCGGCCGGAGCTCGCGCAGGAGGCGCGTGATCTGCCGGCGCAGGAGCACGGCCTGCCGGGTCTCGGGCCCCCGGCTCGCCTGGGCGGCCTCGCGGAGATGGTGGATCACCCGCTCGTCGCGGCCCGCCTCGGGAGGGAGCGCGTCGTACTCGCGCGCGAGGTCGGCGATCAGCGGGTCGTCGTCGAAGCCCCCCTCGTGCGCCTCACCGGCATCCCCCAGCATCGCGCGCGCGATCCCGCCCCAGATGGCCCGGGCGACGTCGTCACCCGGCGAATGGACCGCCGTCGCGCCCTCCTGGTCGAGCGCCAGCGCGTCGAAGCTGAGCGACTCGAGCTCCACGTGCGGCGCCGTCACGCGCAGCGCGTCGGCGCGGTCGCTGGTGAGCGCCTGCAGGAGAGCGGTCAGCTCGTTCGGCGTGATCCCCCGGAAGATGCGAACCGCTCCGACGTTCCGGCGAAACAACCTCCCGGCGAGCTCGCGCAGCAGGAGGTGATCGGGGTCCGTGGCCGCGCCGCTCACGAAGAGCTGGGTCGCGCCCACGGCGAAATGCGCCACCTCCCGGTCGGCCAGCACCGGCTCGAGGCGGCGAAGTACCTGCCCGACCGCGCGTTCGAGGATCGGGTGGCCTCCGGGATACATCTGGGCGCGCTGAAACGCCGAGGAGAGCGCGATGAAGAAGTCCCAATACTCGCGTCCGAGCGGCGCGGGAGCGGGAACGGGCTGGGTCATTCCGCGGTCACCACCCCGCCGGGGTCGTGGCCGGGAAGCGCCAGCGGCGGGGTGGATGCAAGGACCGGCAGGAGGTGAAAGCGATCGCCGTCATACCAGAACAGGGCGCTGAAAGAATCGCGCCGCCAGGCGCGACACGGCCGCCGGCTCGAGCAGGCGACCGAGTGGATTCGCCGCGGTAACGATCGCGCAGCCTCCTTCCAGCGAGGCCCCGAAGCCCGTCGTGTTCCCGCCGTCCCAGTGGACGGCGCAGGTCGACCTGCAGGCCGGCACCCGGGAACCGGAGGACGGTGTCGCCGCAGGTCCCCCACGGCAGGGGCGCCGCTGCTACATGTTGCCGACCATCGCCTCGGCGAATTCGCTCGTGCGGAGGAGGGTGGCCCCCTCCATCAGGCGATGGAAGTCGTAGGTGACGCGCTTTTGAGCGATCGTGCGATCGAGGGCCTGGAGGATCCGGTCCGCCGCCTCGGTCCAGCCGAGGTAGCGGAGCATCATCTCGCCGGAGAGAATGACCGAGCCGGGATTGACCCGATCCTGATTCGCGTATTTGGGCGCGGTCCCGTGCGTGGCTTCGAACACGGCGTGACCGGTGACGTAGTTGATGTTCGCGCCCGGCGCGATGCCGATGCCGCCGACCTGCGCGGCGAGCGCATCCGAGATGTAGTCGCCGTTGAGGTTGAGGGTGGCGATGACGTCGTACTCCGCCGGCCGGGTGAGAATCTGCTGCAGGAAAGCGTCGGCGATCACGTCCTTGACGATGAGTCCGTCCGGCAGCCGGTGCCACGGTCCGCCGTCGAGCGGCACCGCCCCGTACTCCTGCCGGACCAGCTCGTACCCCCAGTCCCGGAAGCCGCCTTCCGTGAACTTCATGATGTTGCCCTTGTGCACCAGCGTCACGCTCGACCGCCGCTCGCGGAGCGCGTAATCGACGGCGGCGCGGATCAGCCGCTTGGAGCCTTCGGACGAGACCGGCTTGATGCCGATGGCGCTGGTGGCGGGAAACCGGATGGAGCGCACTCCCATCTCGCGCGCGAGGAAGTCCACGACGCGCCGCGCCTCCGGCGACTCGGCGGGCCATTCGATGCCGGCGTAGATGTCCTCGGTGTTCTCCCGGAAGATGACCATGTTCACCGCTTCCGGGCTCCGAATCGGCGAGGGCACCCCCTGGAACCAGCGCACGGGACGCACGCAGGCGTAGAGGTCGAGCTGCTGGCGGAGGGCGACGTTGAGCGACCGGATGCCGCCGCCCACGGGCGTGGTCAACGGGCCCTTGATCGCGACGAGGTGCGAGCGGATGAGGTCCAGGGTCTCCTCGGGAAGCCAGCTGTCGGTCAGGGACTTGGCCTTCTCACCGGCCAGCACCTCGTACCAGACCAGCCCGCGATCGCTGCCATACGCCTTGTCGACGGCGGCCTCGAGGACGCGCCGCGCGGCCCGCCAGATGTCCGGCCCGGTGCCGTCTCCCTCGATGAACGGGATGACAGGATGATCGGGCACCCGGAGGGTGCCCTGGTCCATTCGGATTCTCGCGCCGCGGGTCGGAACGGGCGCGCGCGTCGGCTGCGTCACGGCGGTCATGCGTCGGTCGGGACGAAGGAGGCTCGAACGGAGGCGCGCGGCCGGCGAACGAACCGGCCCGGGCCGCCGCTGGAAGATAACGTCAGACGGGCTTGTATACCGCGAGCCAGGCGGCGAGCAGGCCGAGGAGCGGAAGGCCGAGCAGCAGGGTGCCCCGGGCGAGGCTCGGCCGGCGATACGGCAGCACGAGGAGGATGACGGCCAGCACCCAGACGGCGAGCTTGCCGTAGACCCAGAGCGGCAGGCCGCCGGTCATGAGATCGAGCCGGGCGAGGAGGCCGAAGCCGGCCACCAGCACCACCAGAAGCCCGAGACCGTGGAGGACGGCCACGAAGCGGCGGGCGGCGTTCGATTCCCGGGTTCCGCCGTTGATCGCGTGCACCGCGACACCGCCGAGCGCGGCGATGACGGCGACCACGCCGGTGAGGTGGATGACCTTGTAGAGCTCGTAGGAGATCACGGCAGGGGCCCTCCGCCCAGGAGGTCCTCCAGCACCTTGTCGACGACCTCGCTCACTTCGCCTTCCACGATCGCCCGGAGGACATCCACGGTCTCGAGGGCGAGGTCGCCGGGGTGCTTGCGGTCCCGGTCGAGCCGGACGATCTGCCCCAGAAAGACGGCGGCCTGCCGGTCCTCCCCTTCGGCATCCTCGCCTTCGGCCACGGCCTCGTCATAACCCGCGCCGGGAACGCTGGCGGCCCAGGGCGCCTTCCCGTCCTCCTCCTCTTCCAGCATCTCGTCGCGGAGCTCGACGAGCGCGTAGAGCTGGCACTGGAGCCCGGGCGGCGCCTCTCGCGCGGCCAGGGCGAGACGCACCGGCCGCTCGAAGAGGCCGCGCTCGAGCAGGAATTCGGCGGCTTCCGGAGGAACCACGCAGCGGGCCACGAGGCGGGGCCCGAGATACGAGCCGAGGCAGGACATGCCTTCCGGCGCGCGCTCGTCCTCGAGCGCGCGGATGGCCAGCGGCAGCGGCCGGTCGGTGGCGGCTACCGCGAGCGGCCGATCGGGGCGCTGCCGGCCGGGTCGGGGCTCGTCGGCACTCATTGGCGGAATGTACTCGAAGGCCCCTTGTTCCGCGCCCGGCCCGGACGACATACTCCCCGTCCATGACCTCGCCACCCGGGTCCGAGCCCGCCGCGCCGCCTCCGACCCGGCTGGCCCTCGCGCTTGCGGTGGTCCTCGGCATCGGCGCGATGGCGTGCGTGCTGGTGGCGGTGCCGTCCCCGCTCTTCGACCTCGACCGCTTCGCGGCGCCGAAAGAGGTCGCGCTCCTCGTCACCGCGCTGGTCGCCGGCCTCCTCCTGCTCGCGCGCGCGGGCGAGCACGCCCACCTGGGGATCACGGACACGGCGCTCGCCGCCTTCACGGGATGGAGCGCGGTCTCGGTGCTCCTCTCCACCAACCGCTGGATCGGCCTCCGCGCGCTGGCCATCACCGCCGCCGGGCTCGTGATCCACCTGGCGTCCCGGCGGGCGGCGCGCGACGGCGCGGGTCCCGTCCTCCGCGCGTTCCTGGTCGTGGCCCTCGCCGCCGCCGCGCTCACCGGCCTCGCACAGACCTACGGCGTGTCGCTTCCGCTGCTCGCCGAGAGCCGGGCCCCGGGCGGCACGCTCGGGAACCGGAATTTCCTCGCGCATCTCATGGCGATCGGACTGCCGGTGGCGGGGCTCGCCCTCTTCGAGGCGCGGGGGCGGATCGGGGCGGGACTCGCGGCCGCCGCGCTGGGACTGATGACGGCGGTGACCGTGCTGTCCCGCTCGCGGGCCGCCTGGCTCGGCGTGCTGGCCGCCCTCGGGGCGATGGGGCTCGCCGCCGCCGTCGCCCGGGGCATGCACGGGCCGCTGGCC
>JBOHSH010000155.1:0-19532 GCA_050733195.1 Gemmatimonadales bacterium | reverse complement strand
ACGAGGGGGTTCTTCGCCGCCCTCGGCCGCTTCCGCGAAGGCGTGTACGTCAACTTCCTCGGCGGCGACGAAGACCCCGACCGGGTCCGCGAGGCGTACGGCGACTCCGTCTACGACCGGCTGGTAGACGTGAAGACCACGTACGACCCCGACAACGTTTTCCACCACAACCAGAACATCCGCCCGAGGTTGAGTGATGGTGTGGGTGGTTCCGATCGCGCGGGCGACGTTTGATCGGGTGGACCAGCTTGCGTAGAACGCTCCCCACAAGAGCAATGGAATCAGGGCGAGCGGGACAGCGGAGAAAAGCATCGCGTGAATCGCGAGAGGTACCAGACTGGCACTGAGCCACAGCGCCGGCAGCCACACCGCAGAAGTGGCGCTGCCTGCCAGCAGGACCGGCACTACGCGACGTAAGGGCACCTTGTGGCGGATTGCCAAGGCGATCCAACCGGCAAGCATGATTCCAAACGCGGTCGCCGCCTCTTGGTCGAACGAGACCCGCCTGAAGGCCCACGGGGGCACGACCACGAAGTACAGTACGCCCCAGCTTGCCCACACGAAGCCCGTAAGCGTCACCCCCGTGACGAGATCCGCTCGCGCCTCGTGCTTCAAGCGGAGTGGCACTCTACTCGTGACACTTACGAAGCCCTCCCGCCTCGGGCCTCATCCAGGTGCGTCGAACGCAATGGGTTTCAGCCGCAAACGCTTGTTAGGCCTCCGCGCACCGTAAGCCCGCTGGCGTTCGGCTGTTACCCGATCGGTGAAATACACCTTTAGCAGGCTCGGTCCTGAGCCCCGTTTTCTGGACATAGGGTGATTGTGGCGTTGACCGCCGCCAGCGGCGCTCGCATCGTAACGGTGCGCAGCGCAAGGAGGCAGCGGTCATGGCAAGGGCAGCACGGCGGCATTCGGCGCGGGTCAAGTTCCAGGTCGTCCTCGAAACGCTCAAAGGCGAGAAGACGCCGGCCCAGGCTGTCAAAGATCGTTGGGTGTGAGTCCGGTGTGCTTCGCGATCCTGGCCAGCATTCGTGGCCCGACCTCCTCCTGGTCATGGAAGGCGAAAACAAAATCAGGCCAGCCGGCGCGGCTTAGCACTCGGTGAGAGCCAGATTCCCGTTTGAGCTGCCATCCAATGCGTAGAAGCGCGGCTAGCAGCCGGCGCGCCTTCGTGGTACCCCAACAGCTCACGCGGCTTGAAAGGTGACGTTGAGGAGTTCCGCCACAGCCTCGCCTTGCTCCATTCGGTCTGCGAGAACACGCAGGGCGAGGGCCTGGACCTTGGCCGTGGCGTCAGTGGGTGTCATGCCGTAAGCCAGAACTCCCGGCAGGGCAACGATTTCCGCGATCCAACGACCATCCGCTTCCTGCTCAAGCTCAATCCGGAAAGTCATGTGGTCTCCGCGACGAACGAGGGGGTCCAGTTGAATCTAGTCAGTGCACAGAGACTCGCCCAGCAGATCTCGGCGCAAGCGCCAAGTGGAGAAGTTAGAGGATTCGGGAATTGAGGCCACGATTCGAACTGAGACTTATTCAGTCGACAGCGCGGATCCATGCTACCTAACGCCCGAGTTCAGTTGCGAACGAATCAAACAAAAGCGAGCGCAGCGAGCAATCCTTAGCTCGTTCGTCAACTGCAACGATCGTCATGCGGTGCGCACCGGAGCCCCGGCCCCGGTGCCGATTACTCCAACTCCGGAATCTCATGCGCAGCAAGCAGAACTCTGGTCGATCGCGCCTCTCCCGCGCGACGGCCGATCAACCCGTGCTTCTGAAGCGTCTTGAGCATGCCGTGAACGCTGGGTGGAGTAGTCCGGAAGTAGTCCTGGATTTCTGACTCCGCAGGGGCGCGCCGGTGCACGCGCGTGTAGGTGTGGATGAATGCCAGGTACTGGCCTTGCTTCGGCGATACTTCGAGTCGACTGAGCGCCGGTCGGAGCATGTGCCATCCTGGATCGGCTTCACCTTCAAATCCCGCTTCAATCCGGGCGAATGCGTGACCGAGCCGTTCCATCGCGATGTCATTTTGCGCGGAGTTCGCCGTTGCCTCGAACGCGTGAAGGAAGTCGTCCAGAACGTCGGGCTCCAAGTCGAGGCACACAAGCGGGCCATGTACCCGCGCTTGTCGAAAGACCTCGTCGAAGTCGGCGGTCGGATCGCCATGCGCGAGCAGCATATCACGCTCCTCGATCGTAAGATGGACCGTGGACACGTGCCGACGACGCGGAGCGCGCTTCGGGCGCGCTGATGATTTGCGTGGAGAGGGCATAAAAGCGATACCTGCCTATGCGCACAACTAGTACTTAACCCGCGCTCCCCAAATCTACATATGTCGGCTACGCTTAGCGCGCACGCAGCCGCAGGGCTACTTAGACTGCGAAGCCCGCGATGATGATATCAGCATCCTCAGCCGCAGCAAACCAGCTTAGCCTGCGGACAGCCACTCGAATACCCGGATACTCCTGCCAGCATATCTCGAGTGAACGCTGCGGAGCTTCCCCCGGGGAAGTCGGGTCTGAGCCTGCCGGCCTGCTCCTCTCTCCTGACCTCCTGCGCGGCCAGACAAGCGACGGGCCTGAGTCCGAGGCCCCCGGCCCGTCTTCCTGGGGCGAATCTCCATCATCGCCCACACTCACGCGGCCGGTGCGATGTCCCCCGGCTTCGCGGGCTCCTGCCCTTCCCCGCCCCCCGGCGGAATCTCCCGCGCGACGGCCCCACCACGTTCCGCGCGCTCTTCCAGGCCGCCATCAGCGGGGTTGTCCCCGAACCGGTCGCGCACCAAGCCGCTCAGGAGCCGGACCTGGTCGAAGATCTCCACCGACACCGCCTTGAGATCAGCGCTCGCCCCGACGTGGTCCCGGCGGCTGGTGCGGCTCATCGCGAGCGTCGTCTCGAACTCGCCGAGGGCGGTGGTCAGGTCGCCGAGCAGGGTCTCCGACATCCCCTTCCCGATGAGCAGCTCCTTCTGGGTCTCCGCCTTGGCCAGCATCCCCTTGACCGCGGTGATGAAGGCCTGGTGGGTCAGGGCCTTGGGAAGCCGGACCCGCGCCGCCATCTCCAGTCTCCTGCGAACGATCCTGTTCATGCGAGGCTCTTTCCAGGTGCCTCACGGTCCGATGCCGGGGAACCGGAGCCGCGTGGTGACGCGATGCGCGCTCGCCCGGCGCCCCGACATCGGCCGACGGCCGCCGGAGGAGGCGATTCCCGGGCCAGCGAGCCCGATGCCGCGAGAGAAGTCCTTCCCGCGCCGGGAAAAGAGGCCGTCGGCGCGGCGGAAGTCCTTGCTTCGAAGGAGGGTGGACCCGATCGCCCGGGTCGAGCGCCCGATCCCCCGGGAAGCGCGTCCGACGGCCGCGGAAGCGTCCGGGTTAGGACGGGAGGCCTTCCGGATAGGACCGTTTCGAGGTCTGCTGAGACGTTTTCGAGCCCTCCGCCCGAGGGCTCCGCCTAGTCCGCGCGCAGCGCCTGCATCGGATCCGCGGCTGCCGCACGGTTCGCGGGCACGGCCGCGGAGATCAGCGCGGCGAGGGTGAGCAGGCCGCCGGCCGCGAGTACGGTGGTCAGGTCCAGCGGGGTCATCTCGAGCAGCAGTCGCCGGAGCGTTCCGGAGAGGGCATAGGAGGCGAGCCCCCCGACCGCACTGCCGGTCAATGCCATCAGGGCGCTCTCCCGCAGGATCTGCCAACGCAGTGCCACGCGGCTCGCGCCCAGTGCGGCTCGAAGCCCCAGCTCGTTGGTTCGCTCACCCACGCCATAGGCCGTCACGCCGTAGATGCCGATCGCCGCCAGGACGAGCATCAGCATCGAGAAACTCCCGATCAGGAGCACCTGGAAGCGTTGCTGCGCCACCGAGCCTCTGACCAGCTCGTCCACCGTGCGGATGCGATAGAGTGGAAGCGCCGGATCCAGGCGCCGCACCAGCGTGCGAAGGGAGGGGAGAAGAGCGTCGGGTTCTCCGGCGGTCTTCACGAGCAGCGTCATGAAGTTGTAGGCCAGCTGCGCCGCCGGCGCATAGACGGTGCGGCTCGCCTCGGTATCCAGCCCCCCGGCCAGGACGTCGCCGGCCACGCCCACCACTTCGGCTTCTCCGCCGAAAGCGAGCGCCACGCGCCGTCCGATCGGACTCGCGTCTCCCCATGCCGCCCTGGCGAGCGCCCGGCTGACGACCACCACCCGCGGCCCCCCGCGCCGGTCGGTGTCGTCGAAGACGCGGCCCGCGAGCACGGGAATGCCGAGAAGCCTGAAGTAGTCCGGCCCGACCAGCCGGACCGTGGCGCGCAGCTCGCGCGCGTCGGCGCTGCCGGGAAGCCGGAACGAGTAGAGCGTCGGCTCCTCCTCGAGCGGGGGAGCGCTCGCCATGGTCACGGCGCGCACGCCGGGCAGCGCCCCGGCCTGCTCGAGGAGCGCCCCGAAGAACGCATCGCGCCCGTCCTGGCTCGTATACGTCGTCCCCATCGGCAGCTCGAGCTGAAAGGAGAGGATCCGCTCCGGATCGATGCCGGGATCGGTCCGGATCAGCGCCCCGAAGCTCCGGACCAGAAGGCCGCCGCTGGTGACGAGCACCATGGCAAGCGCGATCTGCGCCACGGTCAGCGTGCGCATGAGCCGGTGATCCTCGCGGCCGCGAAGCCGCGTGGCGCTCTGGCCCAGCATCTCGGTCACCCGGGTCCGCGAGAGACGCCACACGGGGGCGAGCCCCGCCGCGCCCACCGTCAGCAGCGCCGCGAGCACGGTGAACCCGAGGACCCGGCCGTCGATCCGCGCATCGGCCAGGAGCGGGATGTCGGCGGGACCGATGGCGACGAAGGCCCGAACGGTCCAGTAGGCGAGCAACACTCCCAGGACGGCGCCGCCTGCGCCGAGGAGGAGGGCTTCGCTCAGGACCCGGGTGAGGAGATCGGCGCGGCTGGCGCCGAGGGCCCGGCGCACCGCGAACTCCTTGCGCGCGGCGGCGGCCCGGATCAGGAGCAGATTCGCGACGTTCGCGCACGCGCCCAGCAGGACCACGCCCACGGCCGCCGAGAGGAACAGCAGTCCCCGGCGGACATCCTTCACCACGTGCTCGCGCAGGCGGACCAGGCGGATGCCCACGTCGCGGTTGGTCCCGGGATGGATCGCCGCGAGCCGCGAGGCGACGATGTTCAGGGCCGACTCGGCAGACTCGAGCACCACGCCTTCCGCGAGCCGCCCCACGACGCGGAGCTTGCGGGCTTCCCGTCCACCGGTCTGGTTGTCCTCCGGAACCAGCGGCCGCCAGATCTGCACGTCGGTGCCGAGCACCTGAACGCTGCGCTTGCTCAGCTCGGCGGGCATCACCCCCACGACCGTGTACGGGAAGCCGTTCACCATCACGCTGCGCCCCACCAGGGTGGTGTCGGCCTCGAAGGTGTCGTGCCACAGCCGGTAGCTCAGGATGGCGCGCCGGTGGTTGCCGACGATGCTCTCGTCCTCCTGGAAGGTCCGGCCATGGAGCGGGCGCACCCCCAGCACCTCGAAGTATCCGGGCGTGATCCGCGCCACCGAGACCCGTTGCGGCTCGGCGCCGCCGGTCAGGTTCACGTCGCCGTTGGGGAACGTCCACACCGCGGCGAGCCCGTCGAGCCCTTCCGTCTGCTCGCGCCAGTCGCGGAAGTCCGGGTAGGAGGAGAACCCCTCGACGAGCCCCTGTCCCGGCGATGTGGTCCAGACGGTCACCAGCCGCTCGGGTGCCCGGAACGGCAGGGGCTCGAGCAGCACGGCGTTGATGACCGAAAAGATCGCCGAGTTGGCTCCGATGCCCAGCGCGAGCGTGGCCAGCGCGACGAGGGTGAGCGCCGGCCGGCGCCAGAGCGCGCGGGCCGCGTGACGCAACGCCGGTCCGGGAAGGGTCCCGCTCATTCCACGCACCATTCGCGGCATTCGGACGGAAGGTCCATTACAAGTAAGCTATCACCGTCAAGCAACCCCGCCCCGCCTGGCTGGGGTCATTCTGGAGCGCAGGTTCGAGCGGGTGCTGCGGTTGTGAAGGCGAGGTCCTCCTTGAGCCCGCCGAGCGGTTATCGCTATCATCATCGCGTGACCGACACCAGTCCTGGCGCCCAGGCCATGCAGGCCGCCATCCATCGCCGGATGTCGGGCGACCAGCGGCTGCGTCTCGCCTGCGAGATGAGCGATGCCGCCCGGGAGCTGGCGCTCACCCGGCTTCGGGAGACTCATCCGGACTGGACGAGCCGGCAGATGGTCCATGAGCTGCTGCGCAGCGCCTTCCTGCCGCACCCGCTTCCTCCGGATCTGGATTGACCGCCGAGGCCGTTCTTCGCCGGGTGGTGGCGGCGCTGGAACAGTCGGGGATTCCCTTCATGCTTACGGGGTCGTTCGCGAGCGCCTATCACGGCGTGCCCCGGGCCACGCAGGACATCGACCTCGTCATCGATCCGACACCGGAACAGCTCGTCTCGCTGATTCGTGCCCTTCCCCCGAGCGAATACTACGCAGACGAGTCGGCCGCGCTCGAGGCTCTGCGGCATCGCGGCCAGTTCAATGTCATCGACCTCGACTCAGGCTGGAAGATCGATCTCATCTTCCGGAAGTCGCGGCCATTCAGCGAGGAAGAGTTTGCCCGCCGAGTGCTGGTGCCGTTCCAGGCGTCATCCGTGAGTGTCGTTACGGTTGAAGATCTGATCGTTGCCAAGCTGGAATGGGCCAGGATCGGGAGTTCCAGCCGGCAGATCGATGATGTGACCGCCTTGCTGGGAGTGCGAGGCCCCGATCTGGACCTGGAGTATCTGACCCGTTGGATACACCAGCTGGGCCTGCAGCAGGAATGGAGGGTGGCGTCCCAGGCCGCCGGCGGGGATCAAGAGTAGGCGCGTGCACGCGGGCCCACTGCGGCTCGGGTAACGAGCATCGGTTACATTCTCCCCGCCCTCTCGACCGTTCGGAGGATTCCCATGCCGATCACTCGCCGGTCCTTTGTCGCGACCCTTGGCGGCGCGAGCGCGGGTGTGCTCGGTGGTTCCCTCACCTGGCGCGGTCACGAGCAGCTCCAGGCACAGGCTCCGCTCCAGGGCGCCGCCGCCCGCCGGGCCGATCGGTTGCTCGCCGCCCGCCCCGGCATGATCCGGCTCGACAGCAACGAGAATCCCAATGGCGCGGGAGACCGCGTCCACGGCGTCATTCGCCGGCATCTGGGCGCGTCCAACCGGTACCCCGTGAAGAGCGAGGACGATCTCGCCGCCGCCATCGCCGCCACCCACGGGATCCGCGCCGAGAACGTGATCCTCGGCACCGGCTCGGGCGAGCTGTTGCGGGCCGCGGTCAGCGCGTTCTGCTCGCGCGACCGGGCACTGGTGTCGCCCGACCCCACCTTCGAGGCGCCCGCCTCGTGGGCCAGGTTCATCGGAGCGCCGGTCGTCGCACCCCGCGTGGACGCCGAGCTGCGCCTCGACCTGAATGCCATGACTGACGGCGCGCGCAACGCGGGGCTCGTCTACCTCTGCAATCCGAACAACCCGACGTCCACCGTCCATTCCAGGGCCGACGTGACCGCTTTCATCGGCCGGATGGCGAGCCTCTCGCCGGCGACTACGATCCTCGTCGACGAGGCCTATCACGAGTACGTCGACGAGCCGTCCTACGGCACCGTGATTCCCCTGGCGCTCGCCAACCCGAGAGTGATCGTCACCCGCACCTTCTCGAAAGTGTTCGGCATGGCCGGCCTCCGGATCGGCTACGCCGTGGGACAGCCGGAGACCCTCGCCAAGGTCACCCCGTGGCTCCTCGGCTCGAACGTGAGCGAGCTGTCGCTGGTCGCGGCCTCCGCCGCGGTGGGAGACGCGGCGCATGTCGCGCAGGAGCAGAAGCGGAATCGGGTGGGGCGCGACTACATCCGGTCGTTCTTCGAGCGGGCCGGGTTCACGGTCGCCCGGTCGGACGCGAACTTCATCATGGTGGACGTCCGCCGCGACGCCCGGGAGTTCAAGCTCGCCTGCCTCAAGGAAATGGTCGCGGTCGGCCGGCAGTTCGCCTCGCATCCCACCTGGGTGCGGGTGTCGATCGGGACCCTGGACGAGATGGAGAAGGCCGAGCAGGTCTTTCGGAAGGTCCTGGCTTGACGGCGCTGACGGACGACGCCCCGGGTCGCGATCAGGGTACGCGTCCGGGAACGTCGCTGAGCTCCAACCGGCAGCGGAGCTGGACCGGGTGCTCGGGCACGGTTCACCGACCCGGCTGCTTCCGGACCTCGCGCAGCTCGAACGCCCGCTCCTCGCGCCAGCCCCCGGCCGCCGTGGCGTCCGGGACCTCGAACACTCCACCCGTGGCGGTGAGCAGGCCCGGCGAGTAGCGCTCCCGAAGGCGGCGTTTGGGCCGGCCCAGCGAGTCGACCGTGAGCACCGTCGTCGCTACCACGACGATCCGCCGGCCCGAGATCGTTTCCTCGGAGACCGCTCCCGTAGAGAAGTGAACCGTGTCGCCGCTGGATTGTGGGAACACCAGAACCATCCCGGAGCCGATAGGGCGGCGCGGGACCCAGGCCGCCCGCGGGGCGTCCCATCCCAGGAGTGTGTCTGCCGCGACGCACACCCGGCTCTCATCCGCGATAACCGATGCACGCGGAAGCCTTCCCGTCGCTAATCTATCCCTGCCGACATGCTCTTCGACATGGGATCACGAAGCAGTTCACCGCGGAGTAGACCATGCGTCGGCCTGCACGAGGGTGCTGAGTATCGCCGTCATCGGGCGCGCGCTCGGCAGGCTATCTTTGAGTCGTGTGGTGGGTCAAGTGCCGAGTGGCCGGGCGAACCGAGGAATACTGAATCTCTGCGGAGAGAGACCGCGACGTTCATGCCGCAGCTCAGCGCCCGAACCCTCCTCGACACCGCGACCGTCACCATCAAGGACGTGGTCTGCCGAGGAGAGCACCGGCACCAGAGCGCCGAGGAGTTCTCCCGCGCCACGCATCTGGTCTTTCCCTACCGCGGCGTCTACGTCCGTCACGTGGGCGGCCACGAAGCCGTGGCCGAGGCCAATCAGGTGCTCTTCTTCAACGCCGGCGAGGGGTGCCGGGTGAGCCACCCGGTCCCGGGCGGCGACGCGAGCCTCTCGATCTGGATCCGTGACCCTCTGCTGGGTGAGCTGGCGCCGAAGGAGCAGGTCCGCGAAGGGCCGGCGACGACTTTCCGTCGCCCCCGGCTTCGCATCGACCCCCGGGCTCAGGCGCTGGTGGCCCTCCTGCGGCACGGCCTCCACCGCCGGGCGGTCGGTACCCTCGAAGCCGAGACGCTCGTGTTCACCCTGATGCGACGCGCCCTCGGCGAGCGGACCGCGCATGTCCCCGGCGCCACGCCCGGCCGCCAGAAGCTCGTGGACCGCGCCAAGCTGGTGCTCTCCGCCGACCCGGCTCGGCGATGGACGCTGGCCGGGATTGCGGCGGAGGTCGGGGTTTCGCCTGTGTACCTGACCCAGGCGTTCCAGCAGGTGGAAGGCACGCCCCTCTATCGCTACCAGCTCCGCCTCCGTCTCGCGCGAGCGCTCGACCTGCTCGGCGAGTACGACAACCTCACCGCCCTGGCGCTCGAGCTGGGCTTCTCCAGCCACAGCCACTTCAGCTCCGCTTTCCGTCAGGCCTACGGCCGCACCCCGGCCGAGTTCCAGCGCTCCGTGGATCTCCGCTAGCTCCCGAGATCACTAAAGATTCCGATAGCGGCATCCCGCCGGGCTCGCTTGTTTAGGAGCGTCCCCGATGGGCTGTCCCTTTGACGGAGAGCGAACGATGACCGCGAGAACCTGCGCCGCCTGCGAGTACGAGCTGGATGCCAACGCCATCAAGGTGACGATAGGCGACGACACGGTGGAAGTGTGCTGCGAGGAGTGCGCCCAGAAGCTTCGGGAGGCGTACAAGGCCGCCGCCCGCGCGGAGTCCGGCCGGCGGTGACCCGCGGCCCTAGCGCTCGCGGCGCCGCGACAGTGCGGGCGAGGATCGCGCGGACGCGCTGGGCGAGCGCCTGCGCGGCACTCGCCCCGCGCGATCACTCTGTTCCTCCCGCGGCTTCGATCAGCCGCATGGCCGGCTCGCTCACGAAGATCGGCGCATGGAACCGCCTCCCCCACGACAGGGCGGTCACGTCGCGGTATTCGTGGCGGGCCGTGTCACCGTGGCCGGGGTGGAGACGCTTCCAGAGGGACGCGCGGACGTTCGGGTCCGCGCCACGCTCCAGCAGGAGCTCGGTGAACGGCGCCACGAACGGCCCGCGTCGCCCGTGGTTCATCCAGAAACTGGGCTGGGAGACCACGGTGTTGAACAGCGCCGTGTGCCCGCCGAAACCGTCCGGGCCGATCGCGGAGCGGACGTTGACGTCCATCCCGCGGTCGAGCAGCCAGCGTGCGATCTCGAGCTCATCGTAGTCCACGCACATGTGCAGCAGCGTCGAGCCGCCGAGCGGCGTGCCCACGGTGGCATCCAGGGGATCCTCGCACCCCAGCTCCGCCGGATAGATCTCGCGGTGGGAGAAGGTCCGGCTGAGGAGCCCCGGCTCGTGCCGCAGGTGCTCTTCGAGAAGATCGATGCGGCCACGGTGAAGCGCCATCGCCGGCGTATCCGGCAGCTCGAGGCCATGCTGCACGTACATCTCGAGGATCGCGTGTTTGGCCCCCGGATTCCGCCCGTCGGTCTGCAGGACGACCTCGGCGGGGCATCCACGGCCGCTCCGGATCCGGGCGCCGAGCGCGAAGAGGAGCGCGGTGCCTTCGGCGCTCAGGGTATAGGCGGGGCCGCCGAGCGCACCGTCCTGGATGGGCGGGCGGCCAGCCATTTCGTACAGCATCCTCGCCGTCTCGGTCTTCCCCTGGAGGGCGGCTCTCCCTATCGCCGACCGGAGATCGGATGCGCCGAGATCGTGCAGCATCCGGATGATGGCATCGCGACCGAGGTTCGCCGCGTAGGTCAGAGGCGGCCCCCAGTTGCTGTCGGTCCGGATGAGGACGTGCTCGTGAATCAGGTGCGGATTCCCCGTCACGAGCTCGCGCACGGCGTCGGGATCGTCACGCCAGATCGCCCCGGCGAGCCGGACCGCCTGCACCAGCCGCGTCCAGCTCGTCGTCTGGTAGCTGCGCGCGAGCACGAGCTGCGCATCGGCGAGCTTCGCGCCCGCCGGAGCGATCGGCTCCGGATGGTGCTCCCGGAGCTCCGCGATCGCGGCCGGATCGCCGGCCTGGATGGCACGAAGGAGATCCTTGGCCTGGTGCTTCAGCTGATCGAGATCGGGGCGTACCGGCAGGCGACGGACGGACATCACGAGCCTCCTTGGAGCTGCCCGGAGTCCGCTGGCGACGGGCGAAGGAGGTTCGAGAGAACCGACCGTGACTTCAGAGGATGCTCAGGTGGACTCGGTCCTGCCCGCGGACGGGAGGCGCCCTGCGCGCCAGTCCCGAATCTGGTTCCGCTCGGCGACGGCCGCAACTGCTAGGCGCGCGGGCTGCCGATTCTGCGGAAGGTCCAGACCTGAAGGATGACCCCGAAGGCGAGAACCAGCGGGAGGAAGAGCAGCAGGCGCAGCTCGTCGATCGGCTTGAGGCCCCGGAGGGAGATGGTGAGCAGCGCCGCCCAGTACGTGATGGTGGTGGTCGGCGGCCAGCGCCGGAACAGGGCCCGGGCTGCAACGAGCAACGCACCGCCGGCGGCCCCGCTCACCGCGCCGAGAAGGATGACGGTCAGGGTACCGCCGACGGTAAAGGACCCCGTACCGGTCGTGAGCCGGGCGACGAGATGCATCGCCACCCGGCCACCGAGGCCCAGAATCAGCGCGCCCAGGCCCGTGGCGACTATGATGGTTCGGGCAGGTCGGGTCACGGGTTACGATGCGCGCCTGCGGGAAGTGTCAGAGCGCCGGGGCTTCGGATCCGCCGGCGTCGGCAGCTCGTACCAGATCTCGACTTCGTATCCGTCCGGATCGGTAAAGAACACGTACGGCTCGCCGGGCACGAACTCGCCCTGATCCCGGATCACTCCGCCGGCCCGTCGGATAGCCTCCACCGCGCGGGCGATGTCCCCGGGCCGCCGCAGGCGGAACCCGAAATGACTCACGCCCCCCGCCCTGCCGGCGCGGCTCCGCTCTCGTTCGAAGACCAGCACGTCGCGGCTGCCGGGTGTCTGGGCCTGGACGAAGCCACCCTCCTGGTACACCGGAACTACCCCGAGCACTGCCTGGTAGAAGCGAAGGGACCGCTGGGGATCGCACACCGCGATGGCCATGTGCGTGAGACCGAAGGTCCGGACTGGAGTCGTCTTCTTCGAGGGTGGGCTCATTCGACGTACCTTACGGCCGACCGGCGAGGCCGACAAGAGGAATCCCGGGAGCGGCGATTCCGTAGTAGCATGGATGTTGCCACTTACGCGACCCATGGAGCGCCCCGATGCGTGCCCTGCCCGCGACGATCCTCGCCGTGACCTTGGCTCCGATCGTTTCTTCCTCGCTCCCCGCGCAGGCGGGGATGCCCCCCGGGGCCTGCGCCGTGCTCGACTCGCTCATCGACTACGTCGTGGCCAGGGAGTACACGCCGGGAATCGGCGTGGCCATCGTGCGCGACGGCCGCGCCGACGTGGTGGCCGAGACCCAACGGATCCATGCCCGGTTCACCGCGCGCTACTTCGAGGTCGACCGGTTCGGCTACGGGCTCGGCTGGAACTTCGGGACGCTCGACGGCGATACCCTGGTCCACCACTTCGGAGACTTCCCGGGCTTCTCCGCGGCGGTCTCGTTCCAGCCGTCCCGCCGCATCGGCGTGATCGTGGCGGGCAACGGCGTCTACAGCAACGGGATCCAGGACCTGGTGATGGGCTACACCTACGCACTGCTCGCGGGGAAGGACTCGGCTCTGGGCAGGTATCGCCGCATGCTCGCGGGGATCCCAACCCGGGCCGAGCAGGAGCGGCAAGCCATAGCCGCCGACCGGGCCCGCCGCGCGGCGCGGCCGCAGACCACCGCGCTCCCGTTCGAGGCGTTCGTCGGCCGGTACGAGCACGACACCTTCGGCTCACTGGAGGTCACCCTCCGGGACGGCAGGCTCCACGTCCGGAACGGCGTGCTCGAGGGTGTGGCGGAGGTGTTCGACGGGACGAAGAATCAGCTCCGTGTCGAGCTCACTCCCGGCAGCGGCAGCGTGGTCGAGTTCGTGTCGGCCGACGGGCGCATCACCGCGGCGATCCTGAGCGGGGACGCGGCTCGAGCGGGTGCGGTAGGACAGTCTATCGCGTCACGAGCTCGCCACCCCGCGCTCCGACCCGGGCACTGCCTCCTTGGCCCACGTTCCGGCCGACACCGGCGGTCGGCTCACCCGAAGGACTCGGACCGCGAAACCAGGAAGTAGAGCCATCGTGCCAGCGGCAGGGCATAGCTCACGAAGAACCCGGCCGCCGCGACGATCTCGGCGAGACGCGGCTCGCCGAGAAACCACGCCCAGGCGTAGAGCGGCACGCCCGTGAAACCCAGCGCGATACACTGCCGGAGCACCCGGCGTGCCGCCCGCGCGTCGGCCTCGATGGCGGCCTCGGTATCCGCCACGCGGCGCTGCTCCCGGGCGCGCCGCTCTGGAGAAAGCCGAAGCAAGGGCTCGCGTGGCTGGTCGGGGCCGGTTGTCATCGTGACCGCGCCGGTGACCTGGGTAAACGGTACGCTCGTCAAAAAGGTATAGTGGATAACCTGCGGAGGGGCGCGCCGCCCGGGGGTCGTGACCAGGAACGAGGACTCGACAGGGGATATTCGCGAGAGCTCTCCCGACCGGACACTGGTCCGCGCCGCCGTTCGCGGCGATGAACGGGCGTTCGCCTGGCTGGTGCGCCGATACCTGCGCAAGGCGATGGCCGTGGCGGTCGAGTACACCGGAAACCGGGAAGACGCCGAGGACGTGGTCCAGGATACCTTTCGCCGGATGCTGGGAAGCCTGGACCGGTTCAACCCGGAGCGGAGCTTCGAGCCGTGGTTCTTCACGATCCTGCGTAACACGGCCCGAACCGCCACGAAGAGCCGGAGGCTTCGCGCCACCGAGCCGCTGCCCGACGAGCGGGCTGCGGCGACGCCGGACCCGCTCGAGATGACGCACCGGCTCGAGCTCCGCCGAAGCCTCGACCAGGCGGTCGGCGCGCTTCCGACGATGCAGCAGCGCTGCTTCCGGCTCTGCCTCGTCGAGGGACTCACCAGCGCCGAAGCGGCGTACGCCCTCGGCCTGGCGGAGAGCACCGTGCGGGTGCACGTGCACAAGGCCCGCCAGACCCTGCAGCGGGAGCTGGAAGCCTGGCGCGGCGGAACCTGGGAGCCATGATGGAATTCCGCGACCTGTCGAAGCTGCCCGCCGACCGGCGCTATTGGGACGCGCTCGAGTCGCGCATCACCGCCGATCTCGCGTCGGAGCTCCACTCCCTGGCCGGCCGAAGCTCGGGCTGGTGGGGCCCCGTGGCGCGACGCGCCGGCGTGCTGGCCGGCCTCGCGGTTGCGGCGGGCATCGCGGCACTCTTCCTCGTCCCGGCGCGCCCGACCGAGCGAGCAGTGGCCCCCACCGGGATCCTGCGGGCACCCGAGGACGATCCCGCGATGATCGCGTTCGTCACCGCGCCGGAGCCGCCGTCGCTCGCCTCCCTCGTGATCTCCCGGCCCGGAGCCGGCCGGTGAAAAGCCTCGGCTGGCGGGGATGGGTCGCCGCCATCGCGCTCTTCATCACCGGAGCCGCTGCCGGGGTGGCGATGGTTCGGCTTCACCACAGCCGGGGCGACCCTCACGCGCGGCTTTTCGAAGAAATCCAGCGCGACCCGATCGGCGTGATGGATCGCGAGCTCCACCTTCGACCGGAGCAACGGACGCGGGTGGCGGAGATCCTCTCGCGGCGGCAGAAGGACATCGACGCGGTCTGGAGCGACACGCATGTCCGGCTGCGCGCCACCGTCGACAGCGTCGTGGCCGAGATCGCCGCGGTGCTCGATCCCGACCAGGCCAGGAGGTTCCGCGCGCTGGCGGACTCGGTGCACCGGGGCGAGCGCTTCCTCCACCCGAGGTAAACGCCCGGGGGGCGTTCGCGGTACAGCAGGCACCGCGAACGGAGTCGCCCCGTGAGAACTCAAGCCGCCCTGCTGGTCGCCCTGCTCTTCCCCGTCGGGCTGCCGGCCCAGTCCCACCCAACCTCCAGAGCGCTCGACCCCGTCGGCACCTACGACGTCGACCTCGAGATGCACGGCCAGACGACCGGCAGCGTGCTCGTCATCAGCCGCGGCGAAGGTGGCAAGCTCGCCGCCACCCTCGAGGTCCACGGCCAGACGATCACCTTCACCGAGGTGACGGTCGACGGACGGAAGGTCGAGCTCTCCGCCGGCCCGGACCTCACCCTCACCCTCGCCTTCAAGACCGACAGCTCCTTCGGGGGCCAATGGACCCGGGCAGAGGCCAGCGGCGGTCTCGCGGGCATTCGACGGAAGCACTGATGCGGGCAGGACGCTGGATCTCCGCCGCCGCGCTGCTCGCCTCGGGCGCCGGCGCCGGATGGCTCGGCGCCCGCCGCGCGGAAGGCGCCGGAGCCCCAGCCCCCGTGTCGATCCAGACGGCACCGGTCGAGCCGCGGGACCTCGGCGCGACCGTGCTCGCGACCGGGGTCATCCGCCCGCGGGTCGGCGCGCAGGTCGCGGTCGGCTCGCGCGCGTCCGGCGTGGTGAACCGGCTGCACGTGACCGTCGGGGACCGGGTGGTCGCCGGCCAGCTCCTGGCCGAGCTCGGTCCGGTGGAGTTCGAGACCCAGGTGGCACGGGCGGAGGCGGCGAAGGCGAGCGCAACCTCGGATCGAGTCTGGGCGGAGCGGCAGCACGAACGCGCCCGACAGCTCGCGAAGTCGGGAGGCATCGCGACCGCGGACCTGGATCAGGCCGAGCGCAACCTCGAGACGTCGCGGGCGAAGGAGCGCGAGGCCACCGCGGCCCTCGACGCGGCCCGGGTGCAGCTCTCCTACACCAGGATCCACGCCCCGATCGGCGGCGTGGTCGGGACCGTCTCGACGCAGGAAGGGGAAACCGTCGCGGCGAGCTTCGCGGCCCCCACCTTCCTCACGATCGTCGATCTTGGCCGCCTCGAGGTGCAGGCCTACGTGGACGAGACCGACATCGGCCGGATCGTCGTCGGGCAGCGCGCCACGTTCACGGTGGACACCTGGCCGGACGAGACCTTCGAGGGACGGGTGACCGCGGTGCGGCCGACGGCCGAGCTCCGCGACAATGTGGTGAACTACGTCACGCTGATCGAGTTCCGGAATCGCACCGACCGGCTGCTCCGCCCCGAGATGACGGCGACCATCAATGTCGTCGTCGAAGGCCGCCGCAACGCCCTCTCGGTGCCCAATGGCGCGCTCCGGCGCGAGGCGGGCGGAACCTACGTGCTCGTCGAATCTCGCGGCGCAGTCGAGCGCCGGCCCGTAACCGCAGGTCTCCGGGGATCGGCCTTCACCGAGATCCTTTCGGGGCTCCGGCAGGGGGAGCGCGTCGTGGGGTCTCGGGGCGCCGAATGTCGGAACCGGAGCACTTCGAACGAGGAGGAAGGACGATGATCGAGCTGGCCGACCTCCGGAAGACCTACCGCAAGGGCGGCGAGGAGATCCACGCGCTCGACGGCGTCTCGCTCACGATCGCGCGAGGCGAGTTCCTCGCGATCGTGGGACCCTCGGGTTCGGGCAAGTCGACGCTGATGAACGTCGTGGGACTCCTGGATCGCCCCGACTCCGGCCGCTATCTGATGGATGGCCGGGACGTGGGGACGCTGACGCCGGACGAGCAGGCGAGCGTCCGCAACAGGCGCATCGGGTTCGTCTTCCAGCTGTTTCACCTCCTGCCGCGCACGACCGCGGTCGAGAATGCGGAGCTGCCGCTCGTCTACTCCGACCGTCCGGCGCCGCGCGGACTCGGACTCCAGGCGCTGAAGCGCGTGGGGCTCGCCGATCGCGCCAGCCACCTCCCGGGCGAGCTGTCCGGCGGGCAGCAGCAGCGGGTGGCGATCGCGCGCGCGCTGGTCCTCGAGCCGGACATCATTCTCGCGGACGAGCCGACGGGGAACCTCGACTCCAGGTCCGCCGGCGAGATCCTCGAGGTCTTCCGCGAGCTCAACGCGTCGGGCACGACCATCGTGGTCATCACGCACGACGCCGAGGTCGCCCGCTACGCGGCGCGTACCATCGCGATTGCCGACGGGCGCCTGCGCTCGGACTCGCGCGAGCGGCTGGCCGCCGTGGCCGGAGAGAGGTAGCCATGCGCGCCGCCCGCATCCTCCGCAACAGCGTCCGGTCGCTTCGGCGTCATCGGCTGCGCACCTTCTTCATGATGCTCGGCACGTTCATCGGCGTCACGGCGCTCACCGTGATGCTCGCCGTCGGCCGCGAGAGCCAGGCCCGGCTGCTTCGCCGGTTCGACCGGATCTTCAGCGGATCGACGATGTACATCCGGGCCGGCGGCGGCCGCCACCGGGGCGGACCCCACGGAGACCCTGCGACGACGACGCTCACGCTCGAGGACACCAGAGCGCTCGCCCGGGAGATCGAGGGGGTGGAGCTCGTCGATCCGATGCAGATGGCCGGCGAGCGGGAGGTGACGTTCGAGGGCACAACCAGTCGAATCCGCATCGAGGGGCACTCGGAGGCCGCCGAGGCGGTCTGGAACCGGTCCGTCACACGCGGAGCGTATTTCACCGCGGGCGACGTCGCCGCCTCGGCACGCGTCGCGCTCGTGGGGGAGACTGTGGCGCGGGGTCTCTTCCAGGGTCAGGACGCCGTGGGCAGGCAGATCAGGATCGGCGCGGTGCCATTCCAGGTGATCGGCGTGCTGGCGCCCGTCGGGCTCGACCCCCACGGGCTCGACAAGGACAACGAGATCGTCATCCCCATCACGACGATGCTCCGCAGGGTCCGTAACGTGGACCATCTGAGCGCTGCGCGACTCGCGCTGTCCGACCGGGTCGACATGGATTCGGCCGAGGCACGGGTCCGCGACCTGCTCCGCCGCCGCCACGGGCTCGATCAGGGACAGGAGGACGACTTCGGGATCGTCACGCCGACCCAGGTGCGGCAGATGGTCAAGTCGTCCAACCGCGTGTTCACCGTGTTCCTCCCGCTGGTCGCCGGGGTCTCGATCCTGGTCGGGGGGCTCGTCGTCGCCAACCTGATGCTGATGACCGTCCACGATCGGCGTGCCGAGATCGGTTTGCGCAAGGCGATCGGCGCGCGGCCCGCCGACATTCAGCTGCAGTTTCTCGTGGAATCGGCGGCCGTGACGGGCCTGGGCGGTCTCTTCGCCATCGCAACGGGCTATCTGATCCTGGGCGCGCTCGCTCACGGGCAGGGCGCACCCCCGTCGATGCCGTGGACCGCGGCCGCGATCGGCCTCGCAAGCGCCGTCGGCACGGGACTTCTGGCCGGCGTCCTGCCGGCGCGGCGCGCCGCGCGGCTCGAGCCCGTCCAGACGCTTCGATGACGCCGCCATGCGGCTCGCGAGGAATCTTCGGCTTTCACTCAGGACCTTTGCTTCCCACAAGGTCCGGACCGCGCTCGCGATAGCCGGGGCCGCCGTCGGCGTGGCCGGCGTGCTGGTCTCCACCGCGATCGGCGAGGGAGCCCAGAGCGCCGTCGTCCGGCGCATCGGGAGCCTCGGCCGCAACATGCTGGTGGTGTCCGCGGAGAAGCTCGACTCGCGCGCGGGACGGCGGATCCAGGGTGAAGGCTGGACGCGCACGCTCGTCGTCGACGACGCGGCGGCGATTCTCGAGGGATCGTCCGCGATCGTGCGCGCCGCTCCGGCACAGGACCGGGCCATGACGGCCAAGCTGGGAGCGGTCCGGGCTCCGGCGACCGTGGTCGGGACGACGCCCGAGTGGCGGGTGATCCGGCAATTCCCGCTGGCCGAGGGCCGCTTCTTCACCCACGAGGAGACCGAGGGGCTGGCGCGCGTCGCCGTGCTGGGGGCGTCGGTCCGAACAGCGCTTTCTCCCGATGCGCAGGAGGTCATCGGCCGCACTGTCCGGATCGGGCGGGTGCCGTTCCGGATCGTGGGAGTGCTCGCGAGCAAGGGGATGAGCGTCGACGGCTTCGCTACCGAGGACGACCGGATACTCGTTCCCCTCCCCACCGCGCTCCGCCGCCTCTTCAACATCGAGTACCTCAAATTCGTCTACCTCGAGGCTGTGAGCCCGGCGCGGATGGCCGAGGCGCAGGCGGACGCCGGCGCCATCCTGCGAGCCCGTCACGCGGGGACGAAGACGGAGGGCGATGACTTCGCCATCCGGAATCAGCGGGTGCTGCTCGAGGCGGAGCTGGCGACCCGGGCGTCGTTCCGCCGGCTGATCATGGGACTGGGATTCCTGGCGCTTCTGGTCGGCGGGGTCGGAATCCTTTCGATCATGCACCTGTCAGTCCGGGAGCGCCGCTCGGAGATCGGCCTCAGAGTGGCGGTGGGGGCCCGGCGCCTGGACATCGCCGTGCAATTCGTGGCGGAGGCGCTGCTGCTCGCGGGCGCGGGCGGGGCGCTCGGGCTCGGGCTGGGC
>JBOHSH010000154.1:0-12191 GCA_050733195.1 Gemmatimonadales bacterium | reverse complement strand
GGTCGCCGCCTCGCGCCTTGACCACGAGCGTGAGCGTGCGATTGATCCAGTTCCACGCATCGTCGGGCGCCTGCGCGATGGGAAGGAAGAACTCGGTCTGCACGTCCTGCTGCGGCCCGAACGTGCGCACGTCCGCCACGACGCCGACGATCGTTTTCCACCGGGGATCCTCGGGGCCCCCTTCGCAGCACGCGACCCGCCGGCCGATGGGGTCCTGGTCCGGGAAGAGCGCGCGCGCGAGGGTCTCGTTCACGATCATCGCCCGCGGAGCGCCGGCACGGTCCTCGGGCCCGAAGTCCCGGCCCCGCCGGACGGCGACGCCGAGGGTGGCGAAGTATCCCGGCGGCACCAGCCGGAATCGGGCGCCGACGGCGGAGGATGGATCCAGCGGCTTCCCTTCCGGGATGAGCCCGTTGTCGCCGCCGCCGCCGCCCATCGGCACCTGGGTGACCAGGCTCGCCTGCGCCACGCCCGGCGAGCTCTGAATGCTCTGCAGCACCTGCTCGAACGCGGTTCGGGCCCGCTCGGGGGTGTCGTAGCGGGTGGGCGGGAGTGCGAGCCGGGCCGTGAGCACCCCGCGCGGATCGAATCCCATATCCACGCGTCCCAGGTGAATCGCCGTGCGCACCAGGAGCGCGCATCCCACCAGCAGCACCAGCACGAAGGCGACCTCGACGCCGACCAGCGCCTGCCGGAGCCGGTCCCGGCCGAACCCGATCCGGGCCTGCCCCGCGCGGAGCACCGAATGGAGATCGGACCGCGCGGAGCGGAGCGCCGGCAGGAGCGCGAAGAGGAGCGTCGACCCCGCCGCGGCGAGCAGCGCGAAGCCCAGCGTCGGGCCATCGATCGCCGCCTGCTCGAGTCGGGGCGTCCCGGGCGGCGCCCACGCCACGAGCGCGCGCACGCCGGCCCACGCGAGCGCGGTGCCCACCACCGCGGCCAGCACGGCGAGCACGAGCCCCTCGGCGAGGAGCTGCCGCACCAGCCGCCCGCGCCCCGCGCCGATAGCGGCGCGGACCGCGAGCTCGCGCGACCGGCCGGCACCCCGCGCGAGGAGCAGGTTCGCCACGTTGGCGCAGGCGATAAGCAGCACCAGCCCCACCGCGCCGAAAAGGATCAGGACGCGCTCCCGGGCCGGCCCCACGAAGACCCGCATCAGCGGCTGGAGCCGCATCGTGTTGCCGAGGTTGCTCTGGGGAAAGCGCGCCGCGATGTCCCGCATGAGGTCGACCAGGCGGGCCTGAGCCTGGTCCGCGGTGCGATCCGGCGCCAGACGGGCATAGACGGTGAGAAAATGCTCGTCGTGCTGGGCCCGCTGCTCCGGGGTGAACGCGATCGGGACCCAGAGCTCCTCGCCGTCCACCGTGAAATCGAAGCGCCGCGGCATGACCCCGATCACCCGGTGGCTCACCCCGCTGATGCGCAGGTCCCGTCCCACGACCGTCGAGTCGCCGCCGAACCGCCGCCGCCAGAGCCGGTCGCTCAGGACCACCACCGCGGGCGCGCCCGGCGCGTCTTCCGCCGTGCCGAAGGTCCGTCCGAGCGCGGCCGGCAGGCGGAACACGTCGAAGTAGCCCGCGCTTACCCGGGCGGCAAGAACCCTCTCCGGCTCGTCGCCTTCCACGAGACTCATGCTGCGCCACGCGATGGCGCCCATCGCCGAGAAGAAGCCCTCGGCGTCGTTGCGCGCTTCCCACTCGGTGTAGTTGCCCACCGAGACGCTCCCGTCCTGCCCGTCGCGCCAGGTGCTCGCGAGCATCACCCGCTCCGGCTCGGGGATCGGCAGGGGGCGGAGCACCACGGCGTTGAGGGTGCCGAAGATCGCCGTCGTCGCGGCGAGTCCGAGTCCGAGGGTCAGGACCGCGACCCCGGTGAAGCCCGGGCTCCGCCGGAGCGTGCGCCAGCCGTAGGCGAGGTCCTGCGCCAGCTCGGCGAGCCAGGTCCGGCGCCGGTCGGCCCGGTCCCGGCCGCGCCCGCTCGACTCGAGACCGCGGCGAAGCTCACCGAGATCGCCCAGCCGCCGCTCGGCTTCGGCCCGGGCCGCCGCGGGATCGAGCCCCTTCGCGATCAGCTCGCGGGTCCGCATCTCCAGGTGGAAGGCGAGCTCCTCCTGGACTTCGCGCTCGACGGGAGGCTGAAAGAATCGGCGCACGGCGGCCTCCTATCCTCGGGACTCCAGCACCAGCGCCACCGCCCCGCTGAACCGCCGCCAGGCACGAGCCTGCTCGGACAGTCGCGACCGCCCGGAGGGCGTGAGGCGGTAGAGCTTGGCCCGGCGTCCCAGCTCCGAGGTCCCCCACTCCGCCTCGATCCAGCCCTTCCGTTCCATCCGGTAAAGGGCGGGATAGAGGGAGCCGTCCTCGATGGCCAGGGAGTCGCGGGTCGTCTCCTCGAGCCATCGGGCGATGGCATAGCCGTGGCGCGGACCCCACGAGAGCGTCTTGAGGATGAGCACGTCCAGGGAGCCCTGGAGGAGGTCCGCGGTCGAGGGGGGAGGCATGATACCTCGAATGTCTGGGTATGGATTGGTACGGCGACGGGGCGGGAATTGTTTCAGGGAGCCAGGGAGCTAGGGGTGACCGGTCAACGGTCAACGGTTACCGAATTGGCTACTTCCCCAGAAACTCACCCAGCCCGGACAGGGCCGGCAGGTGATCGCAGAAGATCTTGAGCGTCGCCACGAGCGGCACCGCGATCAGCGCGCCCGGAATCCCCCAGAGCCAGCCCCAGAACACCACCGCGAGGAAGATGACGACCGGATTGAGCGTGAGCCGGCGGCCGAGGATGACCGGCGTGAGGAAGCTCTCGACGTTCGTCAGCACGAGATAGGTGATCGCCGGCAGCAGGGCGCGGCCCAGCGTATCGAACGTCGCCATCCCCGCCATCGCGAAGACCACCGTCGCGACCAGGCCGCCGACGTACGGCACGAAGTTGAGGAGCCCGCCCACGAGTCCCCAGAGCTCCGGGTTGGGCAGGCCCAGCAGCCACATCGCGATCCCGGTGAGGATGCCGAGCCCCGCGTTCACCAGCGTGGTGGTTCCCAGATAGGCGGAGACGCTCTGCTCCGTCTCGCCCGCGATGGTGAGGGCGAGCCGCCGGTCGCGGACCCGCGGCAGAACCCGCACGAGCTTCTCGGTGAAGAAGTCCCCCTGGGCGAGGAGGAAGTAGAGCAGCGTGAAGACCAGCACCATCCCGAACAGGAACGACTGGGTGCTTCCGAAGAGCGTCGCGGAGAGTCCTCCGCTCCGCACCTGGACGGTGGGGGTGCGGGTGTCGGTCATGCCGGTCATCTGCTCGACCCGCTCCGCCGTGCGGGACACCTGCTCGACCGGCTTCCTGAGCTTCCGGAACTGGGCCTCCACCCGCCGATAGCTCTCCGGCGCGCGGGCGACCCAGGCGGCGGCCGGCGCCGCCAGGTTGTACACGGTGATCCCCATCCCGCCGAGCAGCAGGACGATCACGAGGGCCGCGCTCACGCCGTTGGGAATCCGCCAGCGCTGCCGGAGCCACCGTACCACCGGGCTGAACAGAAAGTTCAGCAGGATCGCGATGGTGAGGGGAAGGACGACGGGCCGGGCGAAGTAGAGCGTGTAGAAGACCGCGAGGAACAGCAGGGCTCCGAGGAATATCTGGCGCGCATCGGGAAAGCTCCCCGCGGGCCGCTCACTCGGAGCCATGCCGGCTCATCCCTTCGCGCGGTCGATGTACTCGCCGGTGTCCGGGTTGATGCGGATCTTCTCGCCCGTCTGCACGAACTCCGGGACGTTGACGGTCACGCCGTTGCCGAGGCGCGCCGGCTTCGTGGAGGACGTCTTGGTGGCGGTCTTCATCACCGGGGCGGTGTCGACGACTTCGAGCGTGAGCGTGGTCGGCAGCTGGATGCCGATCGGGCGCCCCTCGAAGAATTCCGCGATGATCCGCATCCCCTCCGCCATCCACTTCGCGTGGTCGCCGAGGGCGTCCTCGTCGATCTCGAGCTGATCGTAATTCTCGGCGTTCATGAAGTGGTACGTCGTGCCGGCCTTGTACATGAAGTCGAGCTCATGGGTCTCGAGCTGCGCGACATCCACCGTGTCGGTGGAGCGGAACCGGTGCTCGACCTGGGTGCCCGTGCGGAGCTTCCGGAGCTTGGCCTGCACCATGGCCCGGAGGTTTCCAGGGGTGTGGTGATGAAACTCCATGACGCGGCAGGGCTCGCCCTGAAACATGATGGTCATGCCCCGCCGGATATCGCTTGCGATGATGCTCATGATGCGGTCTTCGATCTCTGGTCGTCACCCCTGGAACCGTCCGAAACCCTTAGGGTCCTGGACCCCTAAGTTCCAGCAGCCGCGGAAGATAGACGAGAGAGGCGCGGGATGGAAGGGTCGCGGTTTTCGCGGCCTGCCAACCCTTTCCGAATCGCCAGCATCCAAAGGTCCGTACGGTCTGACAGTCCGTTCCGCAGCCGGAGATCCGCATGGCCCGATCGACCCGGTGGCTCCGCGCCACCTCCGCCTTCGCGCTGGTGGCGCTGGTCGCGCCGGGGATCGCGCTCGCCCAGGGAACCAGCGCTGGTCGCGCGACGCCGCCGGCCACGACCGCGCCCGGGCACTCGTTCCCGTCACCGCTGGTGCGGGCCGCGCGCGCGCAGGCGCTCGTGGTCGACGGCAAGCTCGACGAGGCCGCCTGGGCCGGCGTCGCGCCCGCGACGGACTTCCGGCAGGCCGAGCCTCGCGAAGGCGAGCCCGCGTCGCAGCGCACCGAAGTGCGGATCCTGTTCGACGACGAGGCGCTCTACATCGGCGCCAGAATGTTCGACACCCTCGGCGCCGAGGGGGTGCGGCGCCAGCTCGTCCGGCGCGACCAGAACGCCGACTCGGACTGGCTCGAGCTCATCTTCGATACCTACCACAACCACCTCGGCCGCACGGTCTTCGCGGTCAATCCCTCGGGCGTGCGGCAGGACGCGGGTCAGGCCACCGAGTTCGCCGACCAGTCGTGGGATCCCGTCTGGCGGGCCGCGACCCAGATCGACTCCCTCGGCTGGACCGCCGAGCTCCGGATTCCCTTCTCCCAGCTTCGCTTCAGCCGCGACTCGCTGCAGACCTGGGGCATGCAGGTATGGCGGACCGTGAGCCGGATCAACGAGATCTCGATGTGGTCGTTCTGGGGACGCAACGAGGCGGGCGGGCCGTCGCGGTTCGGGCACGTGGAAGGCATCCAGCCGGGGCGCGGCGCGACCCGCAGGCTCGAGCTGCTGCCCTACGTGGTGAGCCAGTTCAACAGCCTCAAGCCGTCCGGGGATAACAACCCGTTCTATCGCGAGCGGTATACGCAGGCCCGATTCGGCGGGGATCTCAAGTACCTGCTGACCTCGAACCTCACTCTCGACGCCACGATCAATCCCGACTTCGGCCAGGTCGAGGTGGACCCGGCCGTCGTGAACCTCTCCGCCTTCGAGACCTTCTTCCCGGAGCGGCGGCCCTTCTTCGTCGAGGGGAGCGGGACTTTCGGCTTCGGCGGCTTCAGCTGCTACTTCTGCAGCAACGTCTCGTCCCTCTCGATGTTCTACAGCCGGCGCATCGGCCGGACGCCGCAGGGCTCCCTCCCGAGCGGCACCCAGTACGCCGACGTGCCCGACGCGACCACGATCCTCGGCGCCGCGAAGATCACCGGCCGCACGGCGAGCGGTCTCACGCTCGGCGTCCTGAACGCCGTCACCAACAGCGAAGAGGCGCCGGTCATCGTGAACGGCGCCGAGACCGAGCAGCAGGTCGAGCCGCTGACCAACTACTTCGTGGGCCGCGTGCGGCAGGATTTCAGCCGCGGAGACCTGGTCGTCGGCGCGATCGGCACCTCGGTTTACCGGTCGATCGACGACCCGCTGGTCGGGCAGCGGATGGCCCGCCACGCGGAGGCGGTGGGAGTCGACTGGAACCGCCGCTGGAAGAACCGCACCTACTCCTTCATGGGAAACCTCGCGCTCGCGAACGTGAGCGGCGACCCCGCCGTGATCCGGCGCATGCAGACGTCGAGCGCCCGGTACTTCCAGCGCCCCGACCGGCAGTCGGGCGGCAACGGGTTCCTGTCGGATCGCTACGACCCCGACGCGACCCGCATTCGCGGCATGGGCGGCTATTCCCGGCTGGCAAAGGACGCCGGTGAGTGGATCTGGGAGGCCTCGCTCAACTGGCGGACGCCCGGGTTCGAGAACAACGAGCTGGCCTTCAACACCCGGGCCGACTACATCTGGGGCAACTTCAACCTGGCGCGGTCGCTGCAGCGGCCGACCAGGCTGTACCGGAACTACTTCCTCGTCGCGGGCAGCCAGCGGCAGTACAACTTCGACGGCGACCGGACCGACTGGCAGATGCACGCGGGCGCCTTCGGGCAGCTGCTCAATTACTGGCAACTCAACTTCTTCGTCATCCGCCGCACCGAGAACTACGACGACGCGCTCCTCCGGGGCGGCCCGGTGGTGCGAACGCCCGGCTTCTGGTTCTTCAATTCCTTCGTCGCCACCGACACGCGGAAGCAGGCGAGCTTCAACGTCCAGCCGCAGCTCACCGTGCGCGACGAGGGCCCGGCTTCGATCGCCGTCAACACCGGCGTGACGCTGCGGCCCAGCTCCAACGTGAATCTCTCGGTGGGGCCGTCGTATCGGTGGCAGACATCCGTCGTTCAATACGTGAAGACGGTGCCCGATTCCACGGCCACGGCGTTCTACGGCAATCGCTACGTCCTGTCCGACCTGCGGCAGAGCACGCTGTCGTTCGACACCCGCCTCAACGTGACGTTCACCCCGGCGCTCACGCTCGAGCTGTTCGCGCAGCCGTTCATGTCGGCCGTCCACTACAAGGATTTCAAGGAATACGACGCGCCGCGCCGCGCGACCAGGCTGGTCTACGGGCGGGACGTCGGCACCATCACGAGCGACCAGAACGCCGAGGGCCAGGTGACGCGCTACCGGGTGGATCCCGACGCGGCCGGGCCGGCGGCAGAGTTCACGATCGACAACCCCGACTTCAACTTCCGGTCGCTCCGCGGGAACGCGGTCCTGCGGTGGGAGTACCGGCCGGGCTCGACGCTCTACCTCGTGTGGACGCGGAACGGCAGCGCCTTCGCGCCGTATGTGGGCGATTTCGATTTCTCGCGGGACTTCGATTCGCTGCTGGAGGCGAAGTCGGACAACGTGTTTCTGCTGAAGGCGAGCTTCTGGCTGAACCGATAGACGGCCTGACGGCCGGACGGCCAGTGGCTGACAGCCAGTGCGGTACGGGAATCCTTCCCTGAAGATGCTTCCTGGCCGTCTGGCCGTCTGGCCGTCTGGCCGTCTGGCCGTCTGAAATGCTTGACCAACCCCCGACGGCTCCCCTACTCTACAGGGTTCTCGCGAACCATTCCTGAGGCCCTTCCTGAGCTCCCCAACTCGGCTTTGCCCTTCGTGTAACACGCCCCTGCCCGACGTGGCGGCGTTCTGCTACGTCTGCGGGTCGGCGACCCCTCCGGCGATCGACCGGCGGACGGGGGAGATCAGTATTCCCGACGGAGTCGCGCCGCCGCCGAACGCGTCGGCCGAGCTGATCCGCAAGCTCCAGGAGTCGCTGGGCAAGCACTACGAGCTGGCCGAGCTGATCGGCCGCGGCGGGTTTGCGGAGGTCTTCCGCGTTCGCGACCTCTGGCTCAAGCGCGATCTGGCCCTCAAGGCCATCCGCGCCGACCTCACCATGTCGGAGACGCTGCTCACCCGGTTCCGCCGCGAGGCGGAGGCGGTGGCCGCGCTGCGGCATCCGAACATCGTGCCGATCTACGACGTCGGCGAGGCCGAGGGCACGATGTACATCCTGATGCCGCTCATCAAGGGCGAGAGCCTCAAGTCGCTGCTCGTGCGCGACGGCCGGCGGCCGATCACCGAGGCCAAGCGGATCCTGATGGAGTCCGCGAGCGCGCTCGAGGCCGCCCACGAAGCGGGGGTGATTCACCGCGACATCAAGCCCGAGAACATCATGCTCGAGGGTAAGGCGCGGCGGGTGCTCCTGATGGACTTCGGCATCGCCAAGATCATGGACGCGACGGCGGACAGCTCGCTCACGTCGACCGGGACCATCGTCGGCACGCCGCACTACATGAGCCCGGAGCAGGCGAGCGGCGACCCCCACATCGATCATCGCACCGATCAGTACTCCCTCGCGGTCGTGGGTTATCACATGCTCACGGGGGCCGTGCCGTTCGAGGGCGAGAGCACCCGCGCCATCCTTTTCAAGCAGATGATGGAGAGCCCGCGCTCGATGCGCGAGCTGGTGCCGGAGGTTCCGGAGCAGCTGATGGGCGCCATCGCCAAGGGCATGGCGAAGGAGCCGGCCGAACGATTCCCGAACATCGAAGCCTTCGCCAAGTCGGTGGAGGTGGCGGAGGAGCACCGGGCCGTGCCGGTCCCGGTGGCCCCGAAGCGCCGGAGCCTGGCAGGACCGCTCGTCGGCGCCGCCGGCCTGGTCGCGGTCGCCCTCGTCGTTGCGCTGCTGTGGCAGGGCTCGCAGGCGAGCCCTGCCCCCGGGCGCGGAGCCGACTCCGTGCCCGTCGCGGTCACCCCGCCGCCGGCCCCCCCGCCACCCCCCGCGACCGCGGACTCCGGCGTCACGTCGAAGACGGCGGCGATACCGCCTCCCGCAGCCGGTCCGCCCCGCACGGCGGCTCGCGAGTCCACCGCCGGACGGCGGGGCACGGGGACGGCTCCGGGGAGCGCCGGCCAGCGGACCACGATCAACAACCCCGCGCCGATCGTCCCCACCACGCCGACCTGTGCTTCGACCGCTCGCGGGAGCGACCTCGACGCGGCGTTCCGGATCTGCACCGACGAGGCGGAGAAGGGCAACACCAACTCGCAGCGGCTCCTCGCCTCCCTCTACGACCGTAGCCAGGTGCCCGATCATGCGCAGGAGGCGGCGAGATGGTATCGGACCGCCGGCGACGCCGGGGACGTCGAGGCGATGCATCGCTACGCCGAGATGCTCCAGGCCGGCAAGGGCGTCACCGCGAACCCCGCCGACGCGACCACCTGGTTCCGTAAGGCGGCGGAGCAGGGCCACGTCCAGTCGATGGTCACCCTCGGGCAACGCTACGAGGCGGGCCTGGGGATCCGGAAGGACGAGACGCAGGCCTACTTCTGGTATCGCCGAGCGGCGGACCCGCCCCGCGAGAACATCGTCGCGCAGGCCAAGCTCGGGGAGTTCTTCAGCCGCGGGCGCGGCGTAGGAAAGGACGAGGCCGAAGCGGTGCGCTGGTGGCTGAAGGCCGCCGAGCGCGGGGAGGTGACCTCGCAGTACGGTCTCGGGATGGCGTACCTCCGCGGACGGGGCGTGCAGCGGTCGGACTCGACCGGCTACGAGTGGCTCGCCAAGGCCGCGGCGCAGGGGCACGTGGAGGCGAAGAAGGAGGTCGATAAGCGCCGTCCTTGACCCTCGTCCTTTGGCCGAGCGATAATGCCGCTTTCCCCAGCAGGTTCCTGAGCTCTCCGTGGCGTCCGACCGCCCCTGTCCATCCTGCGACACATCCATGCCGGCCGACGCCGCGTTCTGTCCTCTTTGCGGCGCGGCGACGACGTCGGCCATCCTGAGCGACACGCTGGTCGGCGTGGGGCGGGGCTCAGCCGCCATATCGACGAGCTGGGAGCTGATGCCGGACCGCCTCCAGGGGGCCCTCGGTCCGAGCTATGAGCTGGGGCGGCTGATCGGCCGGGGCGGCTATGCCGAGGTCTTCTCCGTGCGCGATACCCGGCTCAAGCGCGAGCTCGCGGTGAAGGTGCTGCGGCCGGATCTCATTCTCACGGAAGCCCTCGTCGCGCGATTCCGCCGGGAAGCGGAGGCCGTGGCCGCGCTCGAGCATCCCGCCATCGTTCCCGTCTACGACGTGGGGGAGTCCGACGGAATCTGCTGGCTCGTCATGCCGCTGGTGCGCGGGGAGACGCTCAAGAGCATCCTCGCGCGCGAGCGGCAGCTCCCGGTCGCCGAGTCGCGGCGCATCCTGGTCGAGGCGGCCGCGGCCCTGCAGGCCGCGCATGCCGCGGGCGTCGTCCATCGCGACATCAAGCCCGAGAACCTCATGCTCGAGGGGCGCACGGGACGCGTCCTCCTCATGGACTTCGGCATCGCCAAGGCGATGGACGCGTCCGGCGACGCGCGAATCACCGGTACCGGGGTCGTGATCGGGACGCCGCAGTACATGAGTCCCGAGCAGG
The DNA here is from genome assembly GCA_050733195.1 of Gemmatimonadales bacterium. GTDB lineage: Bacteria > Gemmatimonadota > Gemmatimonadetes > Gemmatimonadales > GWC2-71-9 > JABFSM01. The sequence continues at coordinate 1,975 of JBOHSH010000154.1, read as the reverse complement.
CGATGGGAAGCCAGACTCCGGATCCGCGCTCGGATCAGTACTCGCTGGGCGTGGTCGGCTACCAGATGCTCGCCGGGACCGTGCCGTTCGAGGGCGAGAACGTGCGCGAAGTCATCGCGCGACAGATGCTCGAGGAAGCCGTTCCGCTCTCGCGCTGGGTGCCGGGCATTCCCGCCGCGGTCTCCACGGCCATCCACCAGGCGCTGCGGAAGGATCCGCGGCAGCGGTTCGCGTCCATCGATGCCTTTGCCCGCGCGCTCAAGGGCGAGACGGTGAGCCCCGCCGAGGGCGGCCGGGTCGCGCGGGACGCGAGCTTCAACATCCCGGACCGGAAGCGTCCCTGGACCGCGATGCTCGCGTGGGCCGCCACCCTCGCCGGCGTCGTGTGGGTGGGGAGCCGGTTCGCGGCCTCGGTGGGGGGAAGCGGCGGGGCGGGCTCGATCCCCTCTCCGGTCCCGCCTCCCGCGGCGTCGGCACAGGACCGCCCGTCGCGGTCGACCTCCCCTGCAGAGCGGGCGACCCGGCCCGCTTCCGGTGACCGGATACCGCGCGGCGCCGCGCCCCCCCCCCGCGCCCCCACTCCTGGCCTCGCATCCTCTCCGCGGTCCGACACCGTCTCCGCGGCCGTGCCGGGGCCGGCCGCCGTGAAGACCTGCGCCTCCGCCTACGCGGCGGGAGACTGGCAATTCGCGTTTCCGCTCTGCCGCGCCGCCGCCGACACGAGCATCGCGGCGCGGCGCATGGTGGGCATCATGTACGCCGAGGGAAAGGGCGTGGCGATCGACAACCGGCAGGCATCGGCCTGGCTCGTCGTCGCGGCGGAGGAAGCGGACCCCGAGGCGGTCTGGCTCATGGCGCAGCGCTTCGAGGTCGGCATCGGCACCGACGCCAACCCCGCCCGGGCCGCCGGATACTATCTGCTCGCCGCGAACCTCGGGCGCCGTGAGGCCTGGCCCCTGGTGGCCGAGCGCTATGCCCACGGGAACGGCTTCCGGAAGAACGACGAGGAGGCGGTCAAGTGGTGGCTGCGCTCCGCCGACAGCCTGGGGCACATCCCTTCGATGACCCGGCTCGCGGAGGCCTACGCCAGGGGCAAGGGTATCCGGAAGGACGAGCTTACAGCGCAGCGCTGGTACTTCCGAGCCGCCGAAGGCGGCGACCCGGAGGCGCAGTATCAGGTCGGAATGATGTCCCTCAAGGGGAAGGGCGCGGCGAAGAACGTCATCACCGCCCGGGGCTGGTTCGAGCGCGCCGCGGCCCAGGGCCACACCGCGGCGCGCCTCGAGCTCTCCAAGCTCACGTCACCCGGCGGTTAGCTCGCCGGCCACCGCCAGCCGAACGCTCCCGCCGTCACCAGCGCGTAGAGCAGCCCGTCGATCGACGACCGGATGGTCGTCCCCAGGTTGCGCTTGTACCAGATCGTGAAGGGCCAGAGCGCCAGCACGTAACCCGCGAACGCGACGGTCCCCGTCACCCGGAACACGGAGAGGTACGGCGATCCGGGAGGCAGCGTGGCGGCCGCGACGTACCCGGCGAACAGGCTCACCACCAGCGAGAAGATGAACCACTGGACCAGCGACGCCCGCATCGTGATGGGCCCCGGCGGATAGAAGGTCGCGAAGAGGATCGGTCCCTGGGCCCGCTTGGCCAGGTATTCCGGGTTCTTCATGTCCTGCATGCCGCTCGCCATGGGAGCCACGTAATCCCCGGGCGGGATCGCGAACGGACGCAGTGCGCTGAGCACCGCGTCTTCGTTCGGGAGCTTCCGAAAGTCGTTCTTGTGCCACTTCGTCGCCATGTGGATGATCGAGCTCACGATGAAGACGAAGCCCCCCGACAGCACGATCGGGACGAGCAGAGCGGACAGCGGGGTCATCAACGACCTCCCGGATTGAAGGGATTGTCCACCAAGACGCCTCAAGTGCCTGGTCCAGCCAGCCGATAGATGTACCAGCCGGCCGGCCGGACCGCCAGA
>JBOHSH010000153.1:0-9498 GCA_050733195.1 Gemmatimonadales bacterium | reverse complement strand
GTCGAGTCGAGCGGCCGGGCGGACACCAGCACGGTGACCGTGGCCGAGCCGAAGCTCGAGTCCATCAGCCTGACGCCGGGTACGACCAGCCTGCAGGCTGCCCAGACCGTGCAGTTCTCCGTGAGCGCCACCTGGAGCGACGGCACCTCTTCGTCGTCCGGGGTGACTTACAGCGCCCAGGGCGGCACCATCACCGCCGCCGGGCTCTACACCGCCGGTAGCGTGTCGGGGACCTATCGGGTCATCGCGGCGACGGCGAGCGGGCCCGCGGACACGTCCTATGTGACGGTCGTGGTTCCGACCGCGACCCTGACCTCACTCTCGCTGACTCCGGCCTCGGTGATTCTCGCGCCGGGCGCGGGCCAGCAGCTCGCCGTCAGCGGCTCCTGGAGCGATGGCGGGTCCTCGGTGCCCAGCGTCACCTACTCCGCCACCGGCGGCGCGGTGACGAGCGCTGGCTACTACACCGCCGGCGGCTCGGCCGGCACCTACCGCGTCATCGCGACGCACGCGGCGAGCGGGAAGGCCGACACCTCGTTCGTGACCGTCACAGCGCCCTCCACGCTCGCGAGCCTCACGGTCTCGCCGGGCCTGGTGTCGCTCGCCCCCGGGGCCGCGAAGCAGTTCGCGCTCGGCGCCACCTGGTCCAACGGTTCCACGACTCCGCCCGCCGTCACCTGGACGGCCACCGGCGGCACCATCTCGACCGGCGGACTCTACGTGGCCGGCCCGAGTGGCGGGACGTTCCGGGTCATCGCGACGCAGCAGGGCGGCACGCTGGCGGATACGGCGGACGTCTCCATCAGCGGCGCCGTGACGGCGCCCACCCTCACCGGCGTGTCGCTGTCGCCGGGCCAGACGACGGTCCTCACCGGCGGGGCCCAGCAGTTCACGGCGTCGGGCCAGTACAGCGACGGCACCACCGGCGCCGTCTCGGTGACCTGGACCGCGACCGGCGGCACCGTCAGCAGCCTCGGTCTCTATCAGGCGGGTAACACGCAGGGCACCTATCGCGTCATCGCGGCCGGACCCGGGGGCCTTGCCGATACCGCGACCATTGCGGTCGTGACGCCGGTGACGCCTCCGGCGGGCATCGCCAACGAGCCGGCCGGATACGTGCCGGTCGTGGGCCGCCGCTTTAACAGCATGGGCACCGGAAGCAACGGGCGCGGCAGCGGCATCCTGCCCTGGCTCACCGGCGGCTCGGAGGGGTGGGACGACGTGGAGTACCGCTACGCGACCTACACCAGCCAGGTCACCGACGCAACGGCCCCGTTCTCGTCGCCGAACGTCCTGCAGTTCAAGTATCCCGCCGCCACCTTCCCGTCCAACTTCACGTTCAATCCGGGCGTGGTGCAGACGTTCCCCTTCACCTACCCCCAGTTCTACGGGTCGCGGCTCTACAAGAAGCTCTACATGCGCACGGCGTTTAAAGTGAGCGCCAATTTCCAGGGGCATCCGACCTCGACCAACAAGCTGGTCTTCATCCGGGGGAGCGGCGGTCCCCGCCCCGAGCCGATCATCCGCCTCCGCGGCGTGAACGCGGGGAACCTGGTGCTGAACATCGACCTCCAGGGCTCGATCCGCGACCCGCGCAACAACACCGGCGGACTCAACCCCAACACCCCGGGGGCGACCGCGGCCGGCGCCTTCGCGATTCAGCGCGGCCGGTGGTACGTGGTGGAGATCGTGCTCGACATGGGGACCACGAACGGCTTCAACGGCAAGCTGCAGCTCTGGCTGGACGGCGTGCTGACGCACACGTACAGCGACGTCGAGTACGCTCCCAACACCACCGGCACCTGGTACTGGGACATGATCCACATCGCCCCGACCTGGGGCGGCCAGGGAGGGACCATCAACCAGGACTTCTACCTCTGGTTCGACGAGTTCTACGTGAGCGGCGCGCCGTAAGCGCCTGACCTTTCTCGCTGGTGCGCGTCGGCCCCCCCGGACCCGGTCCGCGGGGGGCCGGCGTGCGTTGGGAATCCGCCACAGTTGCCGGACCGCGGGAAAACTGTATGTTCGTCGGGGTCCGCACGGATGTCTCTCTCGCGGACCTTCCAGCGCCCCGCCGCTGTCCGATCGTTCAGGCGGGGGCCCGATCCACCTCGCAACCGCCTGCAACGCCGATGAACCGCAAGGTCCAGCTGCTGCTTGTGCGTGCTCGCCGGTCCGCCTTGATCCTCCTCTCTTCCGGGGCCATGAGCCTCGCGTTGCTCGCAGGGCTGCTGGTCGCCTGCGGGGGAGCCGAGTCGACGCCGGCGATCACCGATCCGGAGATCCCGCTCCAGGGGTACGCGCTCGAGCTCGCGATCCTGCCCCGCACGGTGACGCTCCTCCGCGGCGATGCCGCGCAGTTCGTCGCCTACGGCCAGTACAGCGACGGGTCGAGCGAACCCGTCCCGGTGAACTGGACGACGACGGGCGGAAGCATCGACGGCTCCGGTCTCTTCCGGGCCGGCGGCGCCGGCAGCATCGCGCTGGTCGTGGCGCAGCAGACCGGGGGCCATCACCTCGCCGATACGGCGCTGGTATCGATCGTCGATTCGGCTTCGGCGCCACCACCGCCGCCGGACCCCGAGATTCCCGGCGCGTTCCACGAGCCCGGCGGGCTCACTCCCTTCAACACCCGGAGTTTCAATTCCATCGCGGCGAACGAATCGGACCGGATCGGGTCCGAAGGATGGGATCCTGTGGAGGCGCGGTGGCGCACCTTCTCCATCGTTCGGGACACGACGGCACCGCTGTCGTCGGCGTCGGTAGTGGAGACGCGCTTCCCGGCGGGGATGATCGGCGGGGTCTCGCCCGGGGTGATGCAGCACTTCTGGCCGCAAAGCCGGGGCACCAGGGAGCTCTATCACCGGTTCGCCTTCAAGCTCTCGGACAACTTCTTCGGGCACCCCACGAGCACGAACAAGCTCTTCCACATCTGGGTCGGCGGGCAGAACCGCGCCTTCTCCCGCGTGGTGGGCGCCGGCACCGGCGGCATGACATTCCAGATGGCGCTGCAGGGAGTGCCGGACCAGCGCACCCGCTTCCCCGCGAACACCGGCGTGGGGCCCACCACCGTCGTGCGCGGGCGCTGGTATCTCGTCGAGGTATATCTCAGGCTCAACACCCCCGGCGTGCCCGACGGCGTCATCGACACCTGGGTGGATGGTGTCCATACGGGCCACTACACCGACGTCCTGTTCCTGGGGAGCACGGAAGGATGGATGACCTGGCATCAGATCCAGTGGTCAGCGACCTGGGGCGGCGGCGGGTCCAACGTGCCGGCCGACCAGTTCATCTGGCTTGATCACTCGTATGCCAGTGCCCGATGAGCTTCCTCCGATGCTCCTCCTGCTCGCGCTCTCGGCCTGCGCCACTCCTCCTCCCGTAACCCGGAGGGAAGAAGCTCCCGCCCAGAACCCCGTCCTCGTCGCGCTACGACTGACGCCCGACAGCGCCCGGCTGCGTTCCGGCGATCGCCTCCAGCTGCGCGCGACCGCCCGATGGAACAACGGCGCCACGATCGTCCCGACGCTGGCGTACGTCTCTCGCGGCGGTTCGGTGAGCGAGACCGGGCTCTTTACGGCCGGTCGTCAGACCGGCTCCTTCGCCGTGGTCGCGATGCACGCGGGCGGTACGCTGGCGGATACGGCGTGGGTGACCATTGATCCCGCTGCGGCGCCGCCCCCCGATCCGGACAGCACTCCGCGCTCTGCCATCCCACCGCCGGCCCCCCCCTCTCCCGCCGCGCCGGTGGCGTCCCCTTCGCCCCCTTCACCTTCTCGGCCCCCCGGCGGATGGCACGAGCCGGCGGGGTTCACGGCCATCGTCGGCCGTCGCTTCGACAGCAAGGGAAGCGGCTCGAACGGGCGCGGGGAAGGGAGGCTGCCGTACCGTGTGGGCGGCTCCGAGGGATGGGACGACGTCGAGTCGCGCTACCGCAACGTGATCCAGGGCAGCGACCCGACGTCGCCCCTGTCGCCCGGCGGGATCATGCGCTTCCGGTATCCCGCGGCCAGCTTCCGGTTCAACTTCACCTACAACCCCGGCGTCGTGCAGACGATGCCCTTCACCTATCCGCAGTACTACGGGAAGCATCTCTTCCGGAAGCTCTACCTGCGGACGGCCTTCCGCGTGAGCGACAACTTTCAGGGCCACCCGACGTCGACCAACAAGATGATCTTCATCCGCGGGAGCGGCGGGCCGCGCCCCGAGCCGATCCTTCGGCTTCGCGGCACGGGGCAGGGGTCGCTGGTGCTGAACGTGGACCTGCAGGGCTCGATCCGGGACCGCCGCAACAACACCGGAGGCCTCAACCCGAACACCCCGGGGGCGAGCGGCGCCGGCGCGTTCGCCGTCCAGCGTGGCCGCTGGCACACGGTAGAAGCGATTCTGGAGATGGGAGAAAACGGCACCGGTACCGGCCGGTTGCGCATCTGGTACGATGGAGTCCTCACCCACAGGTACGACGACGTCGAGTACGAGCCCAACGGGTCGCACACCTGGTACTGGGAGCAGATCCACATCGCGCCGACCTGGGGCGGCCAGGGCGGGACGATCAACCAGGAGATGTGGCTCGATGTCGACGACGTGTACGTGAGCGGGGCGCCTTAGCGCCGCCGGAGCCGGGTGAGCCGGCGGGCGGCGCGGTAGCGCGCTTGCCGGAAGAGCAGATCCCGAAGCCAGCGCCACTGCATTCGTCGCCACTCGGCGGCGGGGAGCCGGTCCGAGCTTCGACCCGCCCGGAGGAAGTCGAGCAGCTCTCCCACCGGCACGAACCACCCCGGGCGCCTCGCCACGTCGCGCAGCGCTCGCTCCACGGCGGGCACGACGCTGCCGTTCCGTGCGAATCCCTTGCCCAGATGCGTCGCGACGATACAGACCCCGGCGTCTGCCTCGAGCCGGTCGAGCGCGCGCGGCGTGAGGAGCCGGGCCAAGGCCCCCCCATCCTCGGCGTCGGCGGCGGAGAACCACCACCGGACCAGCGGCCGCGCCGGGTCGTGGTAGGGAAGGGTGGGGTTGATGCGCTCGAGCGAGACCTCCGCGAAGGAGAGATTGCGCACGTAGTCGAGCCGCGTGGCGGCGAGGTCTCCCCACCAGTAGGGCGATCCCTCCACGTGGCCCTCGTAGGGCACGGCCGAGCGCCGGTGCAGGAGCCGGTACATCGCCTTCACCGGGGGCGCGTCGAGCCGGTCGAGGCCCCAGTAGAGGTTTTCCCGGTTGTAGGAGTGGTTGGCGTGGACCCGCGGCCAGTGGCCGAAGGCCTCCCGGAACCGCTCGAGCCCGGCGACCGTGCGCTCCCGGCGGCTCGACTCCATGGTGGCGCCATGCGAGGCGATCTCGAACCCGCGCGCCTGGAGGCCCCGCACGAACTCCAGGTATCCGGCGTCCTCGAGGGTCGCCGCGCCGGCGAAGTTGGGGCTGCCTTCCGGACAGGGTACCGGCCAAACCGTCTTCGTCGTTCGCAATCCCAGCTCCTCGAGGAGCCGGTACACCGGCGCGACGTTCGCGAGCGTCGCGTCGTCCGTGTCATCCATGATCGTGAACGCGAAACGCCCGCCGCTCGGAAACCGCCCGGCCGTCGCTTCGCGCCTCAGGAGCGTTCCACCCGGAAGAGCGTGAGCGCGCCGGCGTTCGCGTCCAGGAAGGTCGCGGACTCGAAGTGGAGCAGGCCGTCACCGCCGGCGGTGAACGCCGGCTGGGCGATGAAGTCCCGGAAGGGCTCGTTGCGGTCGGTCGGCGCGTGCCGCCATGCGGATGCCTCGAGACCGTCCGCGAGCTGATCGGCGAGAAACGCCTGCTCGACCCGACGCTGGAAGACCCTGCACGACATCACGAACGCCTCCACGATACCCTCGGCCGAGAGCAGGAAGGCGAGGATCTCGCCGTGGCTCCCGGAGCGGTCCGCGAGCGAGGCGGTGAGGAGACGCCCGCCCGCGGCGAGCACCGCTCCGACCTCGGCGTCGGTCCAGCGGCGGCCGTTGAGGTTGAACTGGTTGGTCTTGTTGATGAGCTGCACCGCCCGCGCCCGATCCCCCGCCGAGCGGTCGTGAATGGTGAGGCGCATGTCGAGCCCGGCGAGGAACTCGGTGAGATCGGCGCCCGAGGCGCGTACTGGGGCAAGCCCCGCCAGCCGGCGACGATACAGCTCGGTCCGCTCCCGGTCCTCCGCGGTCAGGGTCCGCCGGGCGAACCGGGCCCCGAGCGAGGTGAGCAGTGCGGGGAGGCCGTCGTCGCGGTCAGGAAAGGCGATCGTCTGTACCTGGGGAAGAGCCTGCGCGACTTCGGAGAGCTCGACGGGATTGTCGTCGACGAAGACGAAGGCGTCAAACCCGAGGTTGAGGCGCTCGGCAAGCTCGCGGATCTGCGCCGACTTCGCTCCGTACCCGGCCAGGATCGCGACGAAGTCGCTCTCGCGGAGCGTGAGTCCCGACCGCAGCGGCCCGAGCGCCACTTCGGGCGAGTTGCGGCTCACCGCCGCCAGCAGAACGCCCTCGCGCCTGAGCCTGGCCAGGAGCGTCTGGTAGACGAAATGCCGGTAGCCCCGGCCTTCGGGTCCCCCGGCGATGCCGTCGAGGCCGTCCTCCGCGACCACCCCCGACCAGAGCACGTTGTCGAGATCCGTCACCAGCACCTTCGCGGCCCCCTCCGGCGCCGGCAGGAGAAGGTCCACCGCCGCGGCCGCCGTGCGACCGAGCGCGGCGCCGCCCACGGGGCACCCGGAGCCGAAGTAACCCGGCAGCGAAAAGTCCTCGGCGGGCAGCACGGTCGCCCCGGCGGCTGCGGCGAGGCCGGTGAGCAGGCGGTCGAGGGCTGCGTCACCCGCGACGTCGCCGGTGAGGGGCGGGAGCGGGGCCGGGAGATAGCAGATCCGCGCACGAGGTCTTCCGGTCACCGAGAGCAGCACGGGTTCGGCGGACTCCCGGGCTTGCCCGATCGATACCCGCTCGGGGGGAAGCCCGGCGCGCCAGTCTCCCTGACCCAGGAGGTCCCACGGCAGCAGGAGGAACAGCTCGTCCTCATCGGGTGCCGGAGGACCGAGCAGCGCTTGCCGTAGGGTGTTGAACGGGAGGAATCGGGGGCGGGCCGCGCGACCGCGCAGCGCGGCTGCGGCCCGGAGGTACAGCGCGAACGGCTCCGCGGTTCCCGACAGGGCGAAGAGAAACGGCAGCTCCGCCCCGCCGGTGAACGCCGCGACGACGCGCTTCGCCTCCAGGAAGTTCATGGGCGGCCTCGCGAGCACCGGTCGACCGCGATCACAGCCCGCGCCCCTCGAGGTAGGCGGCCACCGCGTCGTACGAATCGAGCGCGAGGGAGTCGGCGGTGTCCACCTCGAAACCGAACTCGCTCTCGAGGGCGCCGATGAGCATCACGTGCGCCAGAGAGTCCCATTTCGGATGACGGCCTCGCCGGAGCTGGGAGGGATCCTCTCCCGCCCCGAGCTCGAGCACGGCGGCGAAGATCTCGCCGAGGCGATCATGAGTTTCGGCGCGCATCGCTCGCTTCGGGCTGGTCGGCAGGGTCAGAACACACTGTCGGACTCACCGTCGCCGCGGGTGAGCCACCACCGATCGAGGGCCGGCGGCGCCGCGTCGGCTTCACCTCTCCACAGAAAGTGCACGTTTCCGGGAATCGGCAGGTAGAGCTGCCGCCGCAGCGCCCGGACGAGGCGGGGATCGGAGGCGCTCGTGAACACCGCGTCCATGCCGGCGCTGAGCGCTTCGCGCTCCACGGCGCCGAGGAGGGCCGACACCACGCTGGGCGATTCGGGATTCACCAGGATGTCCGAGAGCACGCCGACCCGGAGTCCGGCGAGGCGGGGATCCACGACCTCGCGCGGGTGCCGGAGCACGGCGACGCCGGCGAGCACGCCGCGATCGCGCGCGGCGAGCCACTGATACGGAGACGCCGATCCCCCCGCGCCGTACCGCTGGCCCAGAGCGCGGCCGTCGCGAATCACCGCAGCACCGAGCGCGGCGCGCGTCGCCCGCCAGAGCGCGTCCAGTTCTCCGGTGATCCGCTGGGACTCGGTCTGACCCGCCTCGATGCCCCGTCCTCCCGCCCGCTCGGCCCGGCGGAGGATTCCCAGGGCGAGGCCCGCAAGCCCGCCGAGTGGACGCGCGAGATGCAGCCGGCGCAGGCCGCGGATCACCCCCGAGAAACGCCGGGACACGGCGCCGCCCGAGCCCTCGAGGTCGAGCCGCTCCAGCAGCGCGGCCGGTGCGAGGGGCTGGACCAGATTCGGAATCGCGCCCAGATCGCTGTAGCCGAGGGCGGTGAAGAGCCGCCGGGCCGGAGCCGCGGCCGCGAGCGCCCCCGATGGTCGCAGCCGTCGCGCCGCCTCCTTGACGAGGAGGAACCCGAGAGGCCCGTTCTGGGCCTCCGGCAGTACCATCAGCCCCTTGATCCAGTAGCCGGGACGCTCCTCCGTGCCGTTCCAGAAGCGCACGGGCAGCGATCCCACGTGGGCGATGGCGCGCCCTCCCTGTATTGCCAGGAATACCGGTGGCGGCTGCCCGGGTTCGGCCGGGTTCTGCTCCGCTTGGCGGCGCCGTGCGTCCCGGACCTTCTCGGGCGTGGCCGAGGGATCCCACACGGAGCGGTAGAACTCCGCGAGCAGCGGGATCTCGTCGTCCCCTGCCTGCACGATGGCCACACGTTCGGCGACGGTCACGCGGATGCTCTCCGGGCCCGGAGCCACGCCAGGGTGAGCACCGCGAGGCCGAGCCATGCGACCGCATTGAAGATTTCGTCGACGAACCAGATGCGGCGATCGCTCGGTCCGAGCCAGAAGCTCGCGGCCATCGACCCCAGGATCAGAACGCTCCAGGTTCCGGAGGCGTCCTCCCGGCGGCCCCACTGCCAGAGCATCGGCAGGCAGAGGATGAGGAAGATCAGCCGGTAATCCCAGTTGTTGCCGAGGACGTAGGTGAGACCGTAGATGCCCGCTCCGGCCAGAAAGGCCGCTCCGGCCGCGTCGGACGACAGCTCCACGGGACCTGATCGCGGCGACAGCAGAACGGCGATGCCAAGCAGCACGGCGGGCACTCCCCACCGCGCGACACGCACCCAGGGGCGGAGCCGGTTCATCGTCCCGGGATCGCGCTGCGCGACCCGGGCGGCCCAGGCGGTGGGAAGCACCGCGGATCCGTAGGCGAGGTGGACGGGACGTGGGGTCGCCGCCGACACGCGGCGGATGTCGTTCCGCGTCGCGGCCGCGTAGACGGCAAAGAGCGCGACGGTGACGACGACGATTCGCCAACCCCGCCGATGGAGCAGGGCCGAGGCGGCCGCCGCGATCGGGTAGAGCTTGAGCATCGCGCCCGCGAAGACGAGCCCGAGTCCGCCAGCGAGACGGGCACCCCCCCTCGCGACGAGCAGCGCCGCTCCGAGGACCAGGAGGAAGAGCAGGAGGTCGCCATTGGCCCGCTCGACGCCGAGCAGGACCGACGGGGAGAGCAGGATCAACGCGCCGAGCACTCCCTCGCCCGGCGAAAGCCGGCG
>JBOHSH010000152.1:0-16715 GCA_050733195.1 Gemmatimonadales bacterium | reverse complement strand
TCCAGCGCCGCGGTGCTCGCCAGGCCGCCGGTGATCGTCTGGAGCACCTCGTCGAAGTACCCCGTGCCGACTTCGCGCTGGTGCCGGGTCGCGGTGTAGCCCGAGGACTCGGCGGCGAACTCCGCCTCCTGCAGCCGCGCGTACGCCGACATCCCGCTCGCGGCATAATCGCGGGCCAGCTCGTACATCCCGAAGTTGAGCGCGTGGAAGCCGGCGAGGGTGACGAACTGGAACTTGTACCCCATCGCGCCGAGCTCGCGCTGGAACCGCGCGATGGTCCGGTTGTCGAGGTGCTTCTTCCAGTTGAACGACGGCGAGCAGTTGTAGGCCAGCGGCTTGCCGGGATACCGGGCGTGGACCGCTTCGGCGAACCGCCGGGCTTCGTTGAGGTTCGGCGTCGACGTCTCGCACCAGAGCAGGTCGGCGTAGGGGGCGTACGCGATCGCCCGCGCGATGGCCATGTCGAGTCCGCCGGTGATCCGGAAGAACCCCTCGGGCGTCCGCTCCCCGGTGAGGAACGGCTCGTCCCGCTCGTCGACGTCGCTGGTGAGGAGCCTGGCGCTGTCGGCGTCGGTGCGGGCGATGACCAGCGTGGGCACGTCGCAGACGTCCGCGGCGAGCCGCGCCGCCACCAGGGTCCGGAGGAAGTGACCCGTCGGAATCAGCACCTTTCCCCCGAGGTGCCCGCACTTCTTCTCCGAGGAGAGCTGGTCCTCGAAGTGCACCCCGGCCGCGCCCGCCTCGATCATCGCCTTCATGAGCTCGAAGGCGTTGAGCGGCCCGCCGAACCCGGCCTCCGCGTCCGCCACGATCGGCACCAGCCAGTCGCGGCCCGTTCCTTTCCGCTCGGCGCGCTCGATCTCGTCCGCGCGCAGCAGCGCCTGGTTGAGCCGGCGCACCATCGCCGGGACGCTGTTGGCGGGGTAGAGGCTCTGATCGGGATAGGTCTGGCCCGCGAGGTTCGCGTCCGCCGCGACCTGCCAGCCCGAGAGGTAGATGGCGCGAAGCCCGGCACGCACCTGCTGCACCGCCTGCCCGCCGGTCAGCGCGCCGAGGGCCGCGACGTAGTCCTCCGAATGCAGCAGCGCCCAGAGCCGGGCGGCACCGTGCTCCGCCAGCGTGTGAGCGATCCGGATCGAGGGGCGCAGCCGGTCCACTGCGTCCCCGCCATAGGGGCGGGTGATCCCCTCCCAGCGGTCGGCGTCTTTCGGTCGGCCGTTCGGGTTGCCGGTGTCGGGCTGTGCGATCATGGGAAGGTCTCCTTGCGGTTCAGCCATCGAGCAGCTCGTACGCGGGGAGCGTGAGGAACTCCTCGCATCGTGTGGCGGTCGCGAGCCGGAGAAAGAGGTCGGTCGCCTCGGGAAAGCGCCCGGTCCGGAAACGGTCGGGGCCGATCTCGAGCTCGATCCTCGCCAGCTCGCGCCCCGTGAGCTCGCGGACGAAGTCGGCGGTGACCGCCCGGCCGTCGTCCAGCGCGGCGCCGTGGGTGAGCCACTGCCAGACCTGGGTCCGGCAGATCTCGGCCGTGGCGGCGTCTTCCATGAGGTGATAGAGGGGCACGCAGCCCAGCCCCTGGAGCCAGGCCTCGAGGTACTGCACCCCGACCCGGATGTTGTGCTCGAGCCCGGACGGGGTGCGCGTGCCGGAGGGCGTGGCGAGCAGATCGTCCGCCGTCACCACCACGTCTTCCCGCAGCCGATCGAGCTGGTTAGGGCCGTCGGAGTGCGCCTCGAAGACCTCCCGCGCGACGGCCACCAGCCCCGGATGCGCCACCCAGGTGCCGTCGTGCCCGTCCCGGACTTCGCGGAGTTTGTCGGCGCGGACCTTCGCCAGCGCCTGCTCGCTCGCGGCCGGATCGTCGCGGATCGGGATCTGCGCCGCCATCCCGCCCATCGCGTGCACGCCGCGACGATGGCAGGTGCGGACGACCAGCTGGGTATACGCCCGCATGCACGGCTGCTCCATCGTCACCTGCGAGCGGTCCGGCAGCACGGCCGTCGGGTCGTGGGCGCGGGTCTTGATGAAGCTGAAGATGTAGTCCCACCGCCCGCAGTTGAGGCCGGCCGAGTGGTCGCGCAGCTCCCAGAGGATCTCGTCCATCTCGAACGCGGCCGGGAGGGTCTCGATGAGCACGGTGGCCTTGATCGCGCCTCGCGGGAGGCCGAGCGAGTCTTCCGCGTACCCGAACACCTCGTTCCACCAGCGGGCCTCGAGATGGCTCTCGAGCTTGGGGATGTAGAAGTACGGGCCGGTGCCGCGGTCCAGCAGCTCCCGCGCGTTGTGATGGACGTAGAGCGCGAAGTCCACGAGCGACCCCGGCGCCGCGATCCCGTCGATCCGCACGTGCCGCTCCGGCAGATGAAGCCCGCGCGGCCGCACCAGCAGCGTCGCAATCTCGGACTTGAGGGCGTAGCGCTTGGCCGTCGCCGGGTCGGTGTAGTCGATCGTGCGGCGCACGGCATCGCGCAGGTGCACCTGTCCGCCGAGGAGGTTTCCCCACGTGGGGGCGGTGGAGTCCTCGAAATCGGCCATGAAGACGTCGGCGCCCGAATTGAGCGCGTTGATGATCATCTTCCGGTCGACCGGACCGGTGATCTCTACCGTGCGCTTGAGGAGGTCCGCGGGCAACGGCGCGACGCGCCAGTCGCGCTCCCGGATCCCGCGCGTCTCCACCGGAAAGTCGAGATTCTCCCCGCGCGCCCAGCGGTTCCGCCGAACGGCGCGCGCGGCGAGCAGCTCCACCAGGCGGGCGCGGTACGTTCGCACCAGCTCGCTCGTGAAGCGGAGGGCCGCCGGGGTGAGCACCTCGTCACCTCGGGGCACCACGGGTCCGACGATCTCCACCCGATCAGGCGCGTGCGGCCGAGCGACCGGAGTCATGGGGTCTCCTGCTCACAGGGCACAGGGTCCGAGCAGTCGGATGCACGGATCATGCTTGCAATAGTGTAAGTTTAGTTGGCTGTGGTCAAGATAACTCATTATGATACATAGCATTACATCATTGCCCTTGCGGCGGGACAGGCTGTAATGCTGTATTGTCTGTAAATCCGTTGCGGAGATGCCACCATGCCGACCCCCCTCCAGTACGGTGCCCGGATCCGCCGCCTCCGCACCGGCCAGGGCCTGACCCAGGCTGCGCTCGCCGACCGGCTGGGCATCTCGCCCACCTACCTCAACCTCATCGAGAACGGGCGGCGCCGGCTCACCCCGGATCTCCTCATCCGGCTCGCCCGCACGTTCGCGCTCGACCTCCGGGAGTTCGGGGCCGAGGACGACGCCCGCCTCGCGGCCGACCTCGAGGAGGTCTTCGGCGATCCGCTCTTCGAGGACGCGCCGGTCGGGCCGCGAGGGGCGGAAGCCCTCGTGGTCGAGCATCCGGAGATCGCGCGGGCCATCCTCCGCCTGCACAACGCCTACGCCGCCGCCCGCGGCTCGGCCGAGACGCTGGCCGCGCGCGCGATGGACGCGACCGAGCTCGCCGCCGTGGATCGGGTGCGGCTCAGCACCGAGCAGGTCTCGGAGTTCATCCAGGCCCGGCTCAACTATTTCCCGGAGCTGGAGGAGTCGGCGGAGCGGCTGTGGCGGGAGGCGCGGCTGGATCGCGACGGGCTCTTCACCGGCCTCACCGCCTATCTCGAGCGCCGGCACGGCGTCCGGGTGCGGATCCTCAAGGTCGGGGAGATGCAGGGGGCGGTCCGGCGCTACGACCCGGTGCGGAAGGAGCTCCTGCTCTCGGAGATCCTGCGCCGCGGCTCCCGCAACTTCCAGCTCGCGACCCAGGTGGGGCTCCTCTCCTGCGGCGATCTCATCGCGCGCACGGCGGTGGGCTCCGAGCTGGGATCGGACGAGTCCCGCGCGCTGGCCCGGAGCGCGCTCGCGAGCTACTTCGCGGCCGCGGTCGTGATGCCGTACGGGGACTTCCTGCGGGAGACCGACGAGGTGCGGTACGACGTGGAGCTGCTGGGCCATCGCTTCCGCGTCGGATGGGAGCAGGTCTGCCACCGCCTCACGACGCTCCGTCGCCCCGGGAGCGAGGGCGTGCGGTTTCACCTGGTGCGGGTCGATATCGCGGGGAACATCTCCAAGAAGTTCAGCGCGACGAGCGTACGATTCCCGCGCTTCAGCGGGCTCTGCCCGCTCTGGAACGTGCACGCCGCCTTCCTGCAGCCCGGCCGGATCCGCGTGCAGCTCTCCCGCCTGCCCGACGGGAGCGCCCTCTTCTCGGTGGCCCGCACGGTGCAGCGGCACGCGGGGGACTACCACCAGCCCACCGTGCTCTACGCGGTCGGGATCGGCTGCGATGTCGGGGAGGCCCGGCGGCTGGTCTACGCCGACGGCGTGGACCTGACGCAGCTCGAGGCCGCCGTCCCGATCGGGATCACCTGCCGGATCTGCGAGCGCTCCAACTGCCAGGCGCGCGCGTTCCCGTCGCTCCAGTTCCCGCTCCGGTTCGACGAGAACGTGCGGGGGATCTCGTTCTTCGCGCCGGCAGGATGAGTCGGGCGGCGGCCTATTGCGCCCCGGCCCAGACGATCTCGCCCCCGACGATCGTCATCGTGCACTTCGCGGTGAGGATCTCCGCTTCCGGCACGCGCATGAGGTCCTTGTCGAAGACCGTGAGATCGGCCCACTTCCCGACCTCGATGGTGCCGCGCTTCGACTCCTCGAACGCGGCGAACGCGGGCCAGAGGGTGAACATCCTGAGCGCCTGGTCGCGGGTCACCTTCTCCTCGGGGTGCCACCCCTCGCCCGAGCGGCCCTGCGTGTCCTTCCGGGCGACGGCCGCGTAGAACTCGATCAGCGGCTCCCCCCGCTCGACGGGGGCGTCGCTCCCGCCGGCGACCGGGACGCCGAGCCCGATGAGCGTCTGCCAGGCGTAGGCGCCCTTGAGGCGCGCCATGCCCAGCCGGGCCGGGGCGAAGTAGAGGTCGCCAATCGCGTGGGAGGGCTGCATCGAGGCGATGACGCCGAGCCGCTTGAAACGCGGCAGGTCGTCGGGATGGACGATCTGCGTGTGCTCGTCGCGCCAGCGCGGCTCGGCGATCTTCCGCTGATCCGCCGGTACCTCGGCGAAGGCCCGCTCGTAGAAGTCGAGCAGGAGCCGGTTGCCGCGATCGCCGATGGCGTGGGTTTCGACCTGGATGCCGGCCCGAAGGGCCCCCGCGAGCATCGGCTTGAGCTGGTTGGTGTCGACGATGACGAGGCCGCGATTGGCGGGGTCGTCGGCGTAGGGCAGGAGCAGCGCGGCCCCCCGGCTGCCGAGCGCGCCATCCATCACGACCTTGATCACCCGGACCGTGAGGCGCCCGCGGAACTCGTCGAGGCTCGGCCCCTGCTCGATGAGCCGGCTCGCGTCGGCCCCGGGGCCGCTGATCGCCTTGTAGATCCGGATCCGGATCTTGGCGTCCCGGTAGAGCCGGCGCATTCGCTCCACCTCGGTCCACTGCCCGTGCGCGTCCTGCACCTGGGTCCAGCCGAGCTGCGCGCTGCGGGTCGCTCCACGGATGATGGCCTGGTCGCGCTCCTCCTCCGTCGCCGGCGGCACGAGCCGGCGGACCAGCCCCTGGGCGCGATCGATCAGCATGCCCGTGGGCTCGCCCTGCGCGTCCTTGTTGATCGCGCCGCCCTCGGGCGCCGCCGTGGTGCGGGTGATCCCCGCGAGCCGCAGCGCGGCGCTGTTGGCGATCGACGCGTGCCCGTCGGCGCGGGTGAGCAGGACCGGGTTGTTCGGCGCGATGCGGTCGAGGTCCTGCCGCGTGGGAAACACCGGAGGCCGCCAGAACGTCTCGATCCATCCGCGCCCCGTCACCCACTGCCCCGGCCGGGCCGAGTCGACCCGCGCCTTCACCCGCTCGAGAAACCCGGCGAGCGTCCGGGTGCCCTCGAGGTTGAGGCTCATCTCCCGCTCACCGACGCCGCTCAGGTGCATGTGCGCGTCCGCGAGGCCGGGAAGCACGGTGGCGCCGCGGAGGTCGATCACCCGTGTGCTCGGACCGATGAACCGGCGGACCCCGCCGTTGTCTCCCACGTACACGATCTTGTCGCCCCGGATCGCGACCGCTTCCGCCCGCGGCTGCCGGTCGTTGGCGGTGTAGACCCGTCCGTTGCGGAGCGCGAGGTCGGCCGGCTCCGCCTGCTGCGCGGGCCGGGCGATCCACACCGCGAGGAGTCCCGCGGCCGGGAGGACCGTCCGGCGCGAGGCGCGCCGGAACGTGGGAAGGAGGAGCCCGCGGGACGAGCCCGGGCGGGCGTGGCGTGGATGCACCATCTGGCGTCTCCCGGAAGAGCGGCGGATGTTCCCGTGAGCAGCGCGGGATAGCTTACTCTACGTTCGCGGGTGGGACAATGTTGTACGCACGTCGGGTCCTGCTTTTCGTCGCCGGGATCGGCGCGCTCGGAGCCTGCGGAGGCTACGTCGACGCGCCCGAGCCCGCGCGGGACGAGGATCCCGCCGTGCAGGCTCCTCCGCGGCTGCCTCCGGGCATCATCGCCGCCCCGCTCACGCTCGATCTCGCGAGCGCGCTCGCCGCGCTCGAAGCGGAGGTTCCCCGCCAGTTCGGCACGCTCACGCGGCGCCAGCGCGTCGGCCCGCGCAGCCGGAGCTCGTACGCGTTCTTCGCGGAGCGCGGCCCGTTCAGCGTCGGCTTCGCGGGCGATACCGTCGTGCTCGCCGCGACGATCCGCTATCGCGGGCGCGGGTGGTACGATCCGCCAGTCGGGCCGACCGTGACCGGTTCGTGCGGCCTCTCGGGCGCCTCCCCCCGCGCCCGCCTGGTGCTGCGCGTCGCGGCCGAGCTCACCGCCGACTGGCGGCTGCGCACCCGCACCCGGCTGGCCCGGATGGAGCCGCTCACCACCCAGGAGCGCGACCAGTGCGAGATCAGCTTCCTCAAGCTCGACGTCACCGGTGACGTGCTGAAGGCCGCGGAAGGCGCGCTCCGGAAGGCGCTGCCGGTCGTGGACGGGCAGCTCGCTCTCATCGACGTGCGGACCCCGCTGGAAGCGCTCTGGCGGGAGCTCCTCGACCCCATCCGCGTGAGCGACAGCGTCTGGCTGGTCCTGAATCCCGAGGGCGTCAGCATGGGGCGGCTCTCGGGGGACCGCGAGAAGGTGGTGGCGCCGATCGCCATCGCGGCACGGCCGGGGTTCGTGACCGGCGCAAAGCCGGTGGTCGCGTCGAGCGGGCTGCCGCCGCTGGGACAGGTGGTCGGCTGGGAAGGCTTCGCCGTCCAAGTCGAGGGGCGCTTCGACTACCCGAGCGTCAGCGACATACTGACCGGGAAGCTCCGTGGTGTCCGGTTGCGGGCGCCCGGCGGAACGATGGTCATCCGCGGTGTCGACGTGGTCGGGCTCGGCGGAGGCCGGGTCGGGATGGGCGTGCGGTTCCGCGGGACCGCGGGAGGACGGGTGTGGCTGGTCGGATCACCGGTGTACGACACCGCGAGCCGGATGATCGCCGTCCCGGATCTCGACTTCCACGTCTCGAGCGCCGGACTCCTCGTGCGCGGACTCGCCTGGCTCAAGGCCGATGAGATCCGCACCTTCCTGCGGCGCGAGGCCTGGCTACCCGTGGACGGACTCCTCCGGGAGCTCGAGGCGGTCGCCGAAAAGGAGACCAATCGCGAGCTCGCCCGCGGCGTACGGCTCGGCGCCGACATCACCGGCGCCGAGCCGATCGCGATTCACGCGACTCGGGAGGGAATCCTGCTGCGTGCCCGCGCCGTGGGAACCGCGCGCCTGAGCCTCGGCCCGGAGCTCTTCCGGAAGCCCCAGGCGGCGGGCACCGCCGTCAGCGATTCGGCTGCGGAATCGGCAGACAGCGGCGGGCTCGCTGCTCCGGCGTCAGGATCGCGTCGATCGCCGCCTGCAGCCTGATCTCCGCCAGGCGAACCCGTTCCCGCGCCGCATCCGCCCGCGCCAGGATGGCGGCGATCTCCTGCCGCGTCGCCCCCGCCGCGTGGGCGTCCCGTGCCGCCTGCACGGCGCTCCGGATGAGCGCGATGTCGTCCTGCACCGCCTCGAGGAACGCCTGCTGGAGGGCCCGGATCTGGCGGATCTGCTCCTCGGTGAGCCGGGGCGGGCCATCCGGCCCGCAGGGCGGCGGCCGGTGCGCCTCGATCCACGCCCGCTGCTCGGGAGTGTAGATCTCCCAGATGCGGCGCCGGAGCTCCGCGAACGCGCTCCGGAGCCGCTCCAGAATCGGCTCGGCCCGCGCGAGGATCGCGCGGATCTCCTCGCGGCTCTTCCCCGCCCGGCGGGCCGCCCGGGCCTCCGCCTCGATCGCCTTGAGCGCGGCGACGTCCTCGGCCGTCGCCAGCCGGAAGGCCTCGTGCAGCTCGGCGATGGCGGCCTTCTGCTCCGCCGTGAGCGCGAGCTCCGGCGGCAGCTGCGCCGCGCCGATACCGGCGGCGTCGACAGAGGCCGCGAGGCTCGCCGCGTACTCGGGCACGAGGACGATCGCCTCCTCGTCGGTGCCGGGCGTGACGGTTCCGGTGCCGCAGCCGGCGGCCAGGAGGAGGGCGGCGACGGTGGTCAGGGTGATGCAGCGCATACGACTCCCGATGGATTGAAGACCTGGGTCCCAAGCTGGGCCCGCCGGCCGGGGCCCGCCGTGACCTGGCTCACTGCGGCGCCCCATCCTCCGGCCGCCCGCCTACACGACGCTACGCTTCCACCGGCCGCGCCGGAAGACCGCCGCGCTCACGACCGCCAGGGTGGAAAACGCCACCGCGATGGCGATGAAGACCCCGTCGGGGCCCAGCCCGGCCGACTTCGCGAGGAACCACGCCAGCGGAATCTCCCAGAGCCAGAAGCAGAAGAGGTTGATGAACGTCGGCGTCCAGGTGTCTCCGGCTCCGTTGAAGGAGCTGGTGACGACCATGCCGTAGGCATAGAACGGAAAGCCCGCGCTCACGATGCGGAGGCAGTGCACGCCGTTCCGCACGACGGCGGGGTCGTCCGGGAAGAGCCGCACCACCCAGGGCGCTCCGCCCGCTCCGGCTTCCGGGCGCCCAGCGACTGGCCCACCATCGTGGCCGCGGCGTTGGCCATGCCCCAGGAAGGCAGCAGCGCGAACAGGATTACCCGGATGCCGACCGTGTAGCCGGCGAGCGCCTGGCTGCCGAACGAGGAGATCACGCGGACGAGACCGATCCAGCTGGTCGTGGTGAGCAGGATCTGGAAGATCCCGGTTCCCGAGAGCCGGACCAGGGTCGCGACCCCGAGAGCGGGGAACGGGCCGATCCCGAAGATGAGCAGCGGATCGAGGATCAGATTCGCGATGTTGACGATCCAGAGCGACCGCATCGCGATCGCGGCATCGCCGGCGCCCCGGAAGATCGCGTTGATCAGGGCGCGAAGATCCCTCCGACGAGGGCGATGGGGATCGCCACCATCACGCCGAGCGCGATGGCCTGGACCGCGGCGCGGGCGGCGCCGTCGGGGTTCTTTTCGCCGATGCGCCGCGCCACCATCGCGGTAGCCCCGATGCCGAGACCCATGCCGAGGGCGTAGATGGTGCTGAACATCGCCTCGGTGAGCCCGACCGTCGCCACGGCGTCCGGGCCCAGTCGCCCGACCCAGAAGACGTTCACCACCGCGAATACCGACTCGAGCGCGACCTCGAGCACCATCGGCACGGCGAGGAGCAGGAGCGACCGTCCGATCGCTCCCTCGGTGTAATCGTGCCGGTGCGCACCGCGCACCGCCTCCTTGACGGCGGCCCAGATGGACGGCGGCGGCGGCTCCGCCCGCGGGCCGGGAGGCGCAGGAGCCGCGACGACCGGCTCGGGATCGGTGATCGGTGGGGGCTCGCTCACGGGGCGGCGGTTCTCAGGCGATCCGCAAAGGGACGGGGAAACTATCGACGTCGGCCGCCGGAGCGAATTGCCTGAAGCGTCCCGGCCGATGTTGATTCCTCCCACCTCCGCCCGGGAACTCGATGAGCTACGCCGCGTATACCACGTTCTCGCGGAGCGAGTGGGCGGCGCTCCGCAACACGACGCCGCTCACCCTGTCGGAAGCGGACCTCGCCGAGCTCCAGGGGCTCAACGAGCAGCTGTCGCTCGCCGAGGTGGTCGACGCCTATCTGCCGCTCTCGCGGCTGCTCAATCTCCACATCGCGGCGACCCGCGAGCTCGCCCGGGTGACCGACACCTTCCTCGGCAAGTCCGCCGGGCGGATTCCCTATGTGATCGGCATCGCCGGCAGCGTCGCCGTCGGCAAGAGCACGACCGCGCGCGTGCTGCGCGCGCTCCTGGCGCGCTGGCCGGATCATCCCCGCGTCGATCTGGTGACGACGGACGGGTTCCTCCTTCCCAACCGCGTCCTCGAGGAGCGCGCGCTCATGTCCCGGAAGGGCTTTCCCGAAAGCTACGACCTCCGCCGGCTGGTGCACTTCGTCGCCGACGTGAAGCGCGGCCTGGCCGAGGTCGAGGCGCCGCTCTATTCGCACCTGGTGTACGATGTCGTGCCGGGCGAGGTGCAGGCGGTGCGGCAGCCCGACATCCTGATCCTCGAGGGGCTCAACGTGCTGCAGGGGGGCGGACGGGCCGAAGAGGAGTCCCGGCTCTTCGTCTCCGACTACTTCGATTTCTCGATCTACGTGGACGCGGAGGAGGGAGACATCAAGCGCTGGTTTCTCGACCGGTTCCGGCGGCTGCGGGAGACGGCGTTTCGCGATCCGCGGTCGTTCTTCCGGAAGTACGCCCACCTCTCCGAGGAGGAAGCGGTGGCGTTCGCCGGCCGGGTCTGGGAGGAGATCAACGGAGCGAACCTGCGGGCCAACATCCTGCCGACGCGCGACCGCGCCCACCTCATCCTGGAGAAAGGCCCCGACCACGCCGTGCGCGCGGTGAGGCTTCGGAACCGCTGACCGGACGCGCCTACCGCTGCGCGGCGAGCATCGCGTCCACGGCGCGGAGCGCGGCCTCGATCGTCCCCACCGCGCCGCCGAAGAACGCCGGCGTCAGCGTCCCGGGATCGTCGGTCGGACGATGGTAGTCTTCGTGATCCTCGACGCCGAAATACAGGAAGGGGACGCCGACCGAGAAGAACGCCCCGTGGTCGGAATCGAAGGTCCAGTCCTTCTCGCCGGGAACGCCGGCCCGATCGTGGCCGAACCGGAGCTTCACCGGCGCCCGCGACACGAGTGAGTCGAGCACCGGACGGAAGCGGGGTTGCCGCGCGGTGCCCGCGACGAACAGCTCGCCCGACGCGCTGTGGCCCACCATGTCGAGATTCACGTTGAGGAGAACCCCGGTGCGGGGAACGGGCGGCGCGTCGACGAACGCTTTCGCCCCGAGCAGCCCGCTCTCCTCCGCGTCGAAGAGGGCGAGGACCAGCGTGTGCTCGAGCGGCCGGCGGCGCACCGCCTCCGCCACCGCGAGGAGCGCGGCGACGCCCGAGGCGTTGTCGTCCGCCCCGTTGTAGATCTGCCCGTTCCGCACGCCGACGTGGTCGTAGTGGGCCGACAGCACGATGGACCCGTCGGCCCGGCTCCGCCCCCGGATCACGGCGACGAGGTTCACGCCCTCGCCGGCACGGCCGAGCGGAAACCGCCGTTCGAACCCCGCGCCGATCGAGTCCGCCCCGATCGCGCGGAGCCGGGTGAGGAGCCAGCCTCGCGCCCGCGCCGATCCCGCCGTGCCGGCGCGCCGTCCCTCCATGGAATCCGCGGCCAGCACCCGCACCGTGTGCATGAGCGC
This sequence comes from Gemmatimonadales bacterium, assembly GCA_050733195.1. Lineage (GTDB taxonomy): Bacteria > Gemmatimonadota > Gemmatimonadetes > Gemmatimonadales > GWC2-71-9 > JABFSM01. The sequence goes on along the minus strand of JBOHSH010000152.1, from coordinate 5,010 downwards.
CGCCGTGTCCGCGGCGCGAATCGCCTGCGCGCGTCCGGTGCCGGGCAGGGCGGCCAATCCCAACGCCAGCGCGCCGGCCCGGGGGCCGGCGCGCGAAAGCCATGCTCGAACTCGGGAGCCGCTCAAGGCTTGTTGCCGATGCGATGGGTCTTGAGGAGGATCGCGCCGGCCTCGTGGCCCGCGCCGTAACGGCCCGAGGCGAGCGTCCCGGTGAGATAGCGGATCTCGAAGATCTGTCCCGCGCGGATGTTCTCCAGCTCGTCGACCCGTTCCTGCTTCACTTCGTCGATGTAGAGGACGGGCAGCAGGCCCGACGTCTGCTTGCGCGCCGATTCCGCGCCCCCGTAGGCGTCGCCCGAGACCCTGATGCCCGAGGGATCGCTGCTCGAGCCGCTCGAGCCGCCGCACTCGGGACGCGCGTCGCGCGGCTTGCAGTCGGCGGGAATGGGCTTGTACGGATCGTTGGGATCCATCCCGCTGAGCGCGTTGCCCCGCGGCCGGACCGGCTTGAGCCACGCCGAGCGGAGCCGCTTGACGGCGTCCATCGCGTTCTGGATGTCGGTGCGCGCGGTGACTTCCTCGGCCGTGATGAGGTACTTGTCCGGCTTGGGCGCCTTCTCCGGCTTGATCTCCACCTGCTGCGCAGCCGCCGAGCCGGCGGCGAGCACGGCCAGCAGCCCGCCGAAGGCGAGACCGGACCGCGGGGTCTTGGACATGGGAGGCCTCTGCCTGGGAACGACCCCGAACGTTAGCCTCCGGGAGGGCCCTGTCAACGTGCCCGGACTTCGACCCTCCGGATGACGGCTCCCTCGGCGATCCGGTCGAGCGCCTCCCCGCCCCGCACCGTCCGGGCCCACACCGTGTAGTCGAAGTCCAGGCGCGGGTTGTCCACGAGGTTGATGAAGAGCTGAGCGTCGCCGGTGTCGCGCCCGCGGGTCGAGATGCCGAACGTCCCGCGCTCGTGCGAGACCGGACCGAGCTCGTCGCGCATGAAGGGCCCGTCCCCGTGATACTCGTTGGCGCCCGGGCTCCCCCCCTGCACGACGAAATTCGGAACCACCCGGTGGAACGTGAGCCCGTCGTAGTACCCGCGGCGCGCCAGCCGGGCCACGTGCGCCACCGTGAGCGGCGCCGCATCGACGAGCAGCTCCGCGTCGAGAGTATCGCCCGACGCCATCACCAGGATGATGCGGCCGCCGCGCAGCGCCTCGATCTCGCCGGCGCGCACCGCCCCGGGGGCCGGCGGCCGCGGTGCGGTACGGGCGGCGCGGCCCGTCCAGTCGCGAAGCAGCGCTGCCGCCGACTCCGCCACCACCGGATCGAAGTCGCGCAGGCGGGGGAGGAGCCGGGCCGCCAGGTGCCGGCCGCCGCTCTCCCGCAGCCTCACGAGCAGGCCGACCCGCGTGTCGCGCGACGTCTCCCGGCGCTCGGCGCTGATCCGCTCGAGCGACGCGAGCAGCGCGGCGGACGTCGCCGAGTCCCGCCCCACGCCCGCGAGCGCGCCGGCGGCGGTCAAAACGAGCTGGTAGTCGGGATGGGCGAGCGCGGCGCGCGCAAACGGTTCCACGACCCGACCTCCGAGCGCCTGGAGCCCCGCGATCGCGGCCTCCCGGACATTGTGGTGTCTGTCCCCCGCGAGAGTGCGGAGCAGGGCGGTGTCGCGCGCGACGGCGGCCCCCCGCGCCGCATACATCCGGCTCTGCCAGACCGTCGAGGCGGCGGCCTCGGGGAAACGGCCTCGCGCCTCCGCCGCCGCCAGTCGGGCGATCGCCACCAGCGCGTGCGCTGCGGAGCGCCATTCGGGTCCCTCCAGCGAGCCGGCGGCGAGAGGACGGAGACGCGCGAGCGCGGCGCCCGTGTCCGGACAGGAGGATCCGAGCAGATCCACGGCCAGAAGCCGGGTTCCCACGTCGGTGTCGGCGAGCGCGGCGATGAATGCGTCGCAGCCGGCCCGCTCCGGACGCCGCCCCCGGGTCCGCAGCGCTTCACGACGAACCACGATGGCGGCGTCCTGGGCCGCGCGCCCCAGGACCTCCGAGCGGAGCGGCTCCGTTCCCCCTGCGCCGAGGGAGAGCACCGCCTGCCGGCGCAGCTCGGGATCGGCCGACGCGAAGGCCGCGCGAACGTCGTCCTCCCGTGCGGCGCCCGCGATCGCGAGGGCTCCGAACGCCCGCCGCCGGGCGGTCGTCCAGGCGTCCCCGTCGCGACGGAGCGTCCGGCGCAGCAGCGCGCCGAGCGAATCTCCGAGCACGGGCCGGCGGCCGGCCCGTCGTCCGAGCGTCTCCGCCCCGCGGGCCGCGAGCGCCGTGGCCACGGGATCCAGGAGGGCGCCGGCCAGGAGGCGCCCGATGTGCCGTTCCGCCTCCTCGAGCTCGGGACGCTCGCGATAGGGCAGACGGCCCAGCGCGAGCGCCAGCATGCCGCGCGCGCGGGGATCCGTCTCGCGCCCCACGCGCGCGCTCAGCGCCGCGAGGGCGACGGGCCAGGCAGGGTCGCGTCGCGCGGCGATCGTGTCTCGCGCGAGCCCCTGCAGCGCCTGCGCGATGCTCTGGGCCGCCTCGCCGCGAAGACCCGGCCGCGCATCGGCGAGGAGGGGCACCAGGAGCCGCGCGAGACCGGGCCGCTCGAGGCGGCCGACCGCCCGCACCGCCGTGCGGAGCACCACCGAGTCGCCGCTCGCGAGCGCTCCCCGGAGGAAATCCACGTCCCCGGCGACCCGCGCGCGGCGGTCTTCCACGAGGAGAATCCGCTCGACCGAGGGGCGCGGCGCCTGCGCCGGGACCGCGCGAAGCGGCCCTGCGCCCAGGGCGCCGGCGAGCAGGAGTGCGCGCGCAAGCACCGCCGCCCTGGGAGAATGGCTGTTCTTCATGGAGGAGCTCGGGGTCCGGGATCGGGTTTTCCGAGGGAAAATGGTCGATTTCCCTCTTGTGTCCACGCGGGAGTTCCCTAATTTTACCCGGCAGGATTCTTCCTCACCGCATCACAGCGCACCTGGACCCCGTCTAAGGAGACGTCGATGGCGACGAAGAAAAGGGCTAAGAAGTCCGCCAAGCGCACCAAGAAGGGTGGCAAGCGGAAGCCCAGCGCGGCGTTCATGAAGCCGATGACGCCGAGCGCCCAGCTCGGTGAGGTCATCGGTACGAAGGCGATGCCGCGCACCGAGGTGACGAAGAAGCTGTGGGCGTACATCAAGCGGAAGGGCCTCCAGGACAAGAAGAATCGCCGGATGATCAACGCCGACGCGGCGCTCAAGCCCGTCTTCGGCGGCCGCTCCTCGGTGAACATGTTCGAGATGACGAAGCTGGTGAGCCGGCACCTCAAGTAGTCCGCCGGCCACGACGATGCGCCCGGGGGGCCGAGGAATCGGTTCCCCGGGCGTTTTCATGCCGTGGCGAGCGGCGGCAGGCGGTCCCCCCAGGGCCGCGCGCGCTCGAGCTGACCCGCGAGGCGGAAGAGCGTCGCCTCGTCGCCGAAGCGCCCGACGAAGTGCAGGCCGATCGGGAGCCCCGTGGCGGTCCAGGCAAGCGGCACCGACATCGCGGGCTGGCCCGTCACGTTCGCGATCGGGGTCCAGGGAATGAACGCGTACACCTTGGCGGCCATCTGGTCGAGGAGCCCCGCCGCGCGGAGGAGGCGAGGGGAGCGGAGGCGGCCCGTGATCTCGAGCAGCCGTCGTTCGGCGCTCGTGGGCAGGAGCGCGCCGAGGGGAACGGCCGGCTCGCTCACCGTCGGCGTGAGGAGCACGTCCCACTGCTCCGAGAACGCGCCGATCTCCCGCGCCGCGCGCTCCAGGTACCGGATCGCCCGGGTGAACTCCGAGGCGGCGATGGAGCTTCCGAGCAGGGCGAGCGCCCAGGTGCCCGGCTCGAAGTCGCGGCGCGCCGCCCGGCGTCCCACGACCGCCTCGGTCTCCTGAATGTCCGCGCGGAGTTCGCCGCAGATCATCGTGAGGAATGCCCGGGCGAAGCCATGGGCATCCACGCGCGGCGCCGCCTCTTCCACCGTGTGCCCGAGCGATTCGAGGAGTCTCGCCGTCTCCGACACCGCCGCCGACATCTCCGCCTCCACCCGTCCGGTGAGGAACGGCCGGCTCGTGAATGCGATGCGGAGCCGGCCGGGCTCCCGGGCCGCTTCCTCGAGAAACGGCCGGGCCGGCTCCGGCGCCACGTAAGGCGCTCCGGTGTCGGGCCCCTGAATCGCATCGAGGACGGCGGCGCTGTCGCGGACGGAGCGGGTGATCACGTGCTCGACGACGGCGCCGTGCCAGATCTCCCCATAGGGACCGGTGGGCACGCGCCCTCGCGTGGGCTTGAGCCCGAAGAGCCCGCAGCAGGCCGCGGGAACGCGGATCGAGCCCCCGCCGTCGCCCCCGCCCGCGATGGGGACCAGGCCCGCGGCCACCGCCGCCGCGGATCCGCCGCTCGAGCCGCCCGCGGTGCGGGTGAGATCCCACGGGTTTCGCGTCGGGCCGAAGCGCTCCGGCTCGGTCGTCGGCGTGAGCCCGAACTCCGGCGTATTGGTCTTCCCGGCGAGGACGAATCCCGCCGCGCGGTAGCGGCGAACCGCCTCGCTGTCGGCGGGGGGGACGAACCCCTCGAAGAACCGGCTTCCCGCCCGATAGGGCTCGCCGGCGACGAGCGCGACGAGATCCTTGACGAGAAAGGGCACGCCGCGGAAGGGCCCGTCCGGCAGCGGCGCTCTCGCGGCGGCGCGCGCCGCCTCGTCCATCCGGTGGATGACCGCGTTGATGCGGGGATTGAGCCGCTCGATTCTGGCGAGCGCGGTCTCCACGAGCTCCAGGGGCGAGACGTCCCCGCGCCGCACCAGCGCCGCGAGCCCGAGCCCGTCGTGACGGAGATAGACCTCGTCGGGAAGGACCGTGCCGCTCATCGGCGGCCGGTGTTTCTCCCGGCCGCCTCCGCTCGCACCTTCCTGAGCTCCGCCCTCCACGCCTCGGCCGCGGCCGCATCGCCGGCGCGCGCGGCCGCCGTCGCCGCGCCCTCGAGCGCG
>JBOHSH010000151.1:0-27003 GCA_050733195.1 Gemmatimonadales bacterium | reverse complement strand
CGCCCAAGTATGCCGTCGCGCGGATCGTGCAAGGGCAGGGGTTCCGCGAGAACGACGTGGTCCGCTTCCGTGGCCAGAGCGACGAGCGCTAACGATTCCCGGCGGCGATGGTCGGCGTGCTGGCGGGCGGCCTGCGATGGCGGGTCGCCTGCTCGTACGCGTAGGCGAGACGGAAGAGGGTGCCTTCGCTCCAAGGCAGGCCGAGCAGCTGCAGTCCGGCTGGAAGGCGTCCGTCGAGCACCCATCCCATGGGCACCGTGACGGCGGGGAAGCCGGTCGCCGGCGCGAAGAGCTGGTTGTTGTCGCCGTGCGGCGTGGTGAGATCGCCAATCAGGCGGGGCGGGTTGCTCCAGGTGGGATAGATCAGCGCGTCGAGCCGCTGTTCCGTCATCACCCGCCGCAGGAGCTCGGCGAGCGCCGATCCGAAGCGCGCCCGCGCCTGGCACCCGGGATTCCGATCGGGCGGGGAATCAACGGCCTGCGCCGACTGGAGCCGCACCTCGACTGAAGGGTGAAACCGCCGGCCCCGCAGCACCTCCGCCACGGTTTTCACCGGGGCGCTCGGATGGCCCGCCAGAAACGCCTCGAGGTCGTGACGGAAGCGGTTGCACCCACCTCCGGTCCGCTGCAGCGAATCGAAGCCCGGCAGGGGAAGAGAGTCGAGCACCGTCGCGCCCTGGCGCCGTAGATCGTCGACGGCGCGCCGGAAGACGGCGCGAACCCCGCTGTCCGTCGTCTGGCGCTCCCACGCCTGGTTCAGCACGGCGAGCCGGGCTCCCCTGAGCCCGTTCTCGCGCAGGAACGACGCGTAATTCGCGTGCAGGTGGGCCGACGCACCGGCCGTCGCCGGATCGTCGGGGTCCTCGCCCGCGACGACCTGGAAGACCGCGACGGCGTCGCGAACGGTACGCGCCATCGGCCCCGCGATGTCGGCGGCGAGGCTCAGCGGAACCACACCCGCGCGGCTGGTGAGCCCCATCGTCGAGCGGATGCCGACCAGCGCCTGGTGCGCCGACGGCCCGCGAATGGAGTTCCCGGTGTCGGTGCCGAGGCCCACCGTGCCGTAGCTCGCCGCGACCGCGGCCGCCGTCCCTCCACTCGACCCCGCGGTCACGCGGTCCACGGCGTACGGATTCTTGGAATACCCGGGCAGGATCGAGCTCACCGTCTCGTACGGGCTGAACGCGAACTCGGCCATGTTCGACTTGGCGAGGACCAGCGCGCCGGCCTCGCGGATGCGCCGGACCTGGAACGCATCGCGATCCGGCACGAAGCCCTGCAGCGAGAGCGATCCCGCGGTCGTCTGCAGCCCCCGGGTGACGAAGTTGTCCTTCACGATGACCGGGATGCAGTGCAACGGTCCCGTCAGTCCTTCCGTTTGGAAGCGGCGGTCGAGCGAATCCGCCTCCCTCCGGACCTCCGGATTGACGAGGACGATCGCGTTGATGCCCGGGCCGGACTTGTCGTACACCGCGATCCGGTCGAGGGAGGCGTCCACCAGCTGCCGGCACGTCAGCCGGCGACTGCGGAATGCGGCGTGAACATCGGCGATGGATACTTCCGTCACCTGGAATCCGGCGACCGTCTGCGCGCCGGCCGGAGCGGCGGCGAGGCCAAGAGCGGCGAGAGCGGCGAGCCTCGAGCGCGGCAGGAGCACGGGATTCAGGGAGAGCGTCGCGGGGAAGTTAGCTCGCCACAGGACTTTCCACGATCGGGCCGTCGCGGCGGCTGGCCGGGGGTGGGAGCGCACTGTACATTAGGACCTCGCGTTCTCACCCCGGGACGCGACATCTCGATTCCCAGATTCCCCATGGCTGGCGTCTCGACAATCCAGTCCGCTGAGACCAACATCGGCGCACTGGAGAGCGGGCGGCTCGACGCCGCGAGGCGATTGGAACCGCTTACGGCGCCCGAGAGTCTGCCGGAGGACGGCGGAGCCCGGACTCTCGAGGAGATCGAGCGCGCTCACGTCGAGGAAGTCCTGCGGCGGACCGCCTGGAAGGTGAGCGGACCCGAAGGGGCCGCTCAGGTCCTCGGTCTCAAGCCCACGACGCTCGAATCGCGGATGAAGAAGCTCGGCATCCACCGGCCCAGATAGGACCGCGCGTGAGCGGTTCTCTCCCGGTGCGCCTGAGCGTGAACGGCGAGCCCGTCGAGCGCGCCGTCGAGCCGCGCCTCCTCCTCAGCGATTTCCTTCGCCACGAGCTCGGTCTCACCGGAACCCACGTCGGCTGCGAGCACGGCGTCTGCGGCGCCTGCACCGTCCTGCTCGACGGCGACGCCGTGCGGTCGTGCCTGGTCTTCGCCGTCCAGGCGGACGGCCACGACATCGGGACCGTGGAAGGACTGGCCCGGGAGGGGGCGCTCAGCCCGCTCCAGGCCGCCTTCCGCGATGCGCACGCCCTCCAGTGCGGGTTCTGCACGCCCGGGATTCTCATGACCCTCGTCCCGTTTCTCCGGGATCACCCTAACCCGGATGACGGGGAGATTCGCGAGGCGCTGTCGGGCCACCTCTGTCGCTGCACCGGGTATGCCAACATGGTGACGGCGGTGCGACTGGCCGCCGGAGCGTCCGCGTCGTCGCCCCGCGATTCGCGATGACCTGGGTGGGCCGCTCGCCGCCGCGCAACGAGGACGCCCGGCTGCTCACCGGCCGGGCGCTGTTCGTGGACGACGTGCGCCTTCCGGGCATGCTCCACGTCGCATTTCTCCGGAGCGATCACGCCCACGCCCGGATCCGGGGACTCGACGTCTCGGCGGCCCGCGCCCGACCGGGCGTGGCGGCGGTCTACACCGCGACGGATCTCGGGGACTACTGGCAGCCGGGGCCGCTCCTGGTCCCGCCCGTTCCCGTCCCCGGCATCGTCTTCAACCTCGCGACGCAGGTGCCGCTCGCGAAGGACAAGGTGCGCCACTGCGGCGAGCCGCTGGCCATGGTCGTGGCGGAGAGCCGGTACCTCGCCGAGGATGCGGTCGCCGACATCCGGGCCGACCTCGATCCGCTGCCGGCGGTGACCGATCTCGAGCGCGCGCTCGAGCCCGGCGCCCCGATCATCCACGACCAGCTCGGCACCAACCTCGCGGCCCACTGCGCTCAGCGCCGCGGCGACTGGGGGCGCGCGCGTGCGGCGGCCGACCTCGTCGTGGCGCGCCGCTTCCACTACGACCGCGGCGCCTCTGCGGCGATCGAGAACCGGGGCGTCGTCGCGAGCTGGGATGCCCGGAGCGAGGAGCTCACGATCTGGGACACCACCCAGGCCCCCATCCCCATCCGGAACGGGATGGCGGGCTTCCTCGGCCTCCGCGAGTCGCAGGTGCGGGTCGTCGCGCCGTTCATCGGCGGCGGGTTCGGCCCGAAGATCATGATGTTCTACCCTGAAGAGATGCTGGTTCCCTGGGCCGCCATACGACTGGGCCGGCCGGTCAAGTGGATCGAGGACCGGCAGGAGAACTTCTACGCCACGACCCAGGAGCGGCTTCAGATTCACGACGCCGAGCTCGCCATGAGCCGCGACGGGAAGATCCTCGGCGTGCGCGACCGGTTCCTGCACGACACCGGGGCCTACGACCCGTACGGGCTCACCATCCCGATCAACAGCCAGTGTACGCTCCTCGGACCGTACGAGGTTCCGAGCTACGAGAGCGAGTTCACCGTCGTGTTCACCAATCGGCCGCTCTGCACTCCCGTGCGCGGCGCCGGCCGGCAGCACGGCGTGTTCGTGATGGAGCGCCTGCTCGACTTCGCCGGACGCGAGCTCGGACTCGACGCCGTCGAGATCCGCCGGCGGAACTACATCCCTCCCGACGCCTTCCCTTACGATCACGGCATTCTCTACCAGGACGCGGCCCCGCTGACCTACGACAGCGGGAACTACGAGCCGCTGCTCGAGCAGGCCGCGGCGATGATCGACTGGGAGCGCTTCCGCCGGGACGAGCAGCCGCGAGCCCGCGCCGAAGGCACGCGTCGGGGGATCGGCATCGTTTCGTATATCGAGGGAACCGGCATCGGACCGTACGAGGGCGCGCGGGTGACCGTCGAGCCGAGCGGGGTGGTGCGGGTCGTCACCGGCGTGGGCACCCAGGGCCAGGGGCACTTCACCACCTTCGCCCAGATCGTGGCCGATGCGCTCGGCGTCGATCCGTCCCGCATCGAGGTGATCACCGGCGACACCCGGGAGTTCGCCTGGGGCACCGGGACTTTCGCGAGCCGCGGGATCGTCGTGGCGGGAACCGCGTGTCACGAGGCGGCCCTCCGGGTGCGCGCCAAGGCGCTCGCCCTCGCGGCCGAGCAGCTCGAGGCCGCGGAAGGCGACCTGGTCGTGGAGGGGGGACGGGTTTCCGTGCGGGGCTCGCCCGACCAGGGACTCTCGCTCGGGGAGCTGGCCCTTCGGGCGAATCCGCTTCGCGGCGCGGTGCGGCCCGGCACCGAGCCGGGGCTCGAGGCTACCGCCTACTTCGGTCCGGCCCGGGGCAATGCCGCCGCCGGCGTCCATGCCATGATCGTCGAGGTGGACCCGGAGACAATGGGCGTGACGATCCAGCGCTATGTCGTGGTTCACGACGCCGGGAAGGTGGTGCATCCCGTGATCGTCGACGGCCAGATCCAGGGTGGTGTCGCGCACGGGATCGGCAACGCCTTTTACGAGCAGCTGGTCTGGGACGAGAACGGCCAGCTGCTGAACGCTTCGCTCATGGACTACCTGCTCCCCACGGCGCTCGACGTGCCGACCGTCGAGATCGCGCATCGCGAGACCCCGTCGCCCCTCAATCCTCTCGGCGTGAAGGGCGTCGGCGAGGCCGGCGCGATCCCGACCGGAGCCCTCTTCGCGCAGGCGGTCGAGGATGCCCTGAGCGGAACCGGGCTCGAGATCCTGGAGATGCCCCTGAGCCCCAGCCGCCTGTTCGAGCTGGTCCGGGAAGCGGAGGCCAAACAATGATCGTCGAAGGAACCACCCGGTTCTCGGCGGCTCCCGACGCGGTGTGGGAAGCGCTGCTCGACCCCGCGGTCATCGCCAAGGCGATGCCGGGCACGCGCGAGCTGGTGGAGTCGGCTCCCGGGGACTACCGCGGCCGCATGCAGGTGGGCATCGGCCCGATCACCGCGGCGGAGTTCGATCTCCGCATCCTGCTCTCGGACCTCGAGCCGCCGAAGAGCTTCGTGATGAACGTCGACGGCAACGGCCGCTTCGGCTTCACCCGCGGGCGGGCCAACGTCTCCCTCAGCCCCGAGGGGACGGGGACGACGATGAACTATCGCGCCGACCTGCAGGTGGGCGGGAAGATCGCCGCGGTCGGTCAGCGGCTTCTCGATGTGGTGAGCCGCGCGCTGCTGCGGTCCGGCCTCGAGGCGCTGGGCAAGGAGGTGGAACGGAGGACGGGAGGAAAGGAGTGAAGCCGGCTCCGTTCGCCTATTACGCGCCCGCGACTCTCGACGAGGCGCTGCGGCTGCTCGGGGAGCACGGCGACGACGCGAAGCCCCTCGCGGGAGGGCAGAGCCTCGTGCCCGCGATGAACTTCCGGCTGGCGCAGCCCCGGGTTCTGGTGGATCTGAATGGCGTGCCGGGGCTCGACGGCATCGCCGTCGGCGCGGAGGGAGACCTGCGCATAGGCGCGATGACCCGCCAGCGCGCCATCGAGCGGAGCGCCGAGGTGCGGGAGCGCGCGCCGCTTCTCGCCGAAACGATGCCGCACGTCGCGCATCTCCAGATTCGGAATCGGGGCACCCTCGGCGGAAGCCTGGCCCACGCCGATCCCTCCGCAGAGCTGCCGGCGGTCATGGTGGCGCTCGACGCGAGCGTGCGGTGCCGGAGCCCCGAGGGCGAGCGATGGGTGCCGGCGAGGGACTTCTTCCTCGGACTGTTCGCGACCGCGCTCGCGCCGGGCGAGCTGATCGTCGAGATCGCCATCCCGAAGCGCCCGGGACGAACCGGCTTCGCGTTCGAGGAGATGGCGCGGCGGCATGGGGACTACGCGCTGGCCGGCGTGGCCGCGGCGGTGGAGCTCGACGCCGCGGGCGGCTGCCGGAGCGCCCGCGTGGTGCTCTTCGGCGTGGGAGAAGGCCCGGTAGTGGCCGGCCGGACGTCCTCGGCGTTGGCGGGCGCCCGGCCCACGCCGGAGCTTCTGACCGACGCGGCGGCGGCCGTGGAGCAGGACATCGATCCCCCGGGCGACATCCATGCGTCGGCCGACTACCGTCGCCACCTGGCGCGTGTGCTGGTCCGCCGCGCGCTGGAGCGCGCGGTGGCGCGGGCCACCGGCGGAGACGCCTCGTGAGCTCTGTGCCTGCCACGACGGAGCTCGTCGAGCTCGACGCCCCGATTCCGCCGTCCGACCTCGTCAACGACGACCTCGCCCCGACGCCGGCATCCCGACGGACCTGGCGGGCCTGGGATCTCGGATCGCTCTGGATCGGGATGAGCGTCTGCATCCCGACCTACATGCTCGCCGCGAGCCTGATCGGCGCGGGACTCAGCTGGTGGCAGAGCCTCCTCGCGATCTTTCTCGGTAACGCGATCGTGCTCGTGCCGATGCTGATCAACGGCCACGCCGGCACCCGGTACGGCATTCCCTTTCCGGTGTACGCCCGCGCCGCGTTCGGCGTCCGGGGCGCGCATCTGCCCGCTCTCCTGCGGGCGGTGGTCGCCTGCGGCTGGTTCGGGATTCAGACCTGGCTCGGCGGGCTCGCGATCGCCGAGCTCCTCGGCCTCGCCTGGCCCGCCTACCGCGCTTTCGGCGGCGACTGGACCTTCATGGGATACGGGGCGCCCCAGTTCGCCGGCTTCGGACTCTTCTGGCTGGTCAACCTCTATTTCGTTCTCGCCGGCACCGAGTCCATCCGGTGGCTCGAGACGCTTTCCGCGCCCTTTCTCATCGTGGTCGGGCTCGGCCTTCTCTGGTGGGCCGTCGGCCGGGCAGGCGGGTTCGGGACCATCCTGGCGCAGTCGGACGCTCTGCGGGCACAGGCCGCTCTGCCCGAGGGAGGCTTCTTCCTCGGCCGGTTCGTCCCGTGGGTGACGGCGATGGTGGGCTTCTGGGCGACGCTCGCGCTCAACATTCCCGACTTCACCCGGTTCGCCAGGAGCCAGCGGGACCAGATCGCCGGCCAGACGGTCGGCCTGCTCACGACGATGCCGCTCTTCGCCTTCATCGGCCTCGCCGTCACCAGCGCCACGGTCGTGATCTACGGCCGGGCGATCTGGAACCCCGTGGAGCTGATCGGCCGTCTCGCGGCGGACCAGGGCTCGCCGTTCCTCGCCGCGGGCGCCCTCTTCGTCATCCTCATCGCGACGCTCACGACGAACCTCGCGGCCAACGTGGTGGCGCCCGCCAACGCCTTTGCCAACCTGAATCCCCGCCGTATCAGCTATCGGACGGGCGGGGTGCTCGCGACGCTCCTCGGCATCGGGATCGTTCCCTGGAAGCTCCTGGACGCCTATCAGACCTGGCTGCTGAGCTATTCGGGACTGCTGGGCGCCGTCGGCGGCGTGCTCGTCGCCGATTACCTGATCGTCCGGCGCGGCCGCCTGGCGCTGCGGGACCTGTACCTTTCGTCCGGCGTCTACGCCTACCGCCACGGCGTGAATCCGTGCGCGGTGATCGCCGTCGCCACCGGAGTGCTGGTGGCGCTCGCGGGGCTCGCCCATCCTTCGCTCGGATTCCTGTTCAGCGGCGCCTGGTTCTCGGCCGGAATCGTCGCGTTCCTGCTCTACCTCGCGCTCATGCAGCCCGGCCGCGACCGGGCGCTCGCCCTCGAGGAGGCCTGATGCGGATCTACGATCTCTCTCAGCCGCTCAACCAGGAAGTGTCCTTCTGGCCCTACTATCCGCCGTTCGAGGTGAAGTACATCAAGCGGAAGGCGGAGCACGGCGTCAACGCGCAGTACATCCAGACCTCGAACCACATGGGCACCCACCTCGACGCCCCGCGGCATTTCGTGACGTCCGGACGGACGATCGACGAGATCCCGGTGGAATGGCTCTGCGGGCCCGGCGCGATCGTGGACCTCCGCGACGAGATGGGAGACCTCGCGGTCTACACCCCCCGGATGATCGAGAAGCGGGTCAAGATCAAGCCGGGCGACCTGCTCATCCTGCACACCGGATGGCACCGATACTCGCAGTTCGGCGCCGAGCCGGACGAGGAGCGCTACATCCACATGCACCCGGGCGCCCACCCCGACATGGTGCCCTGGCTCCTGCAGAAGAAGATCCACATCTGGGGCGTGGACGTGGTCTCCACCGATCATCCGATGAACCTGCCGATCGGCCGCTTTCTCGGGAAAGGGATGCACGGGCACTGCGATCGCGTCCGTGCCCGGGCGGAAGAGCTGTTCGGAGGGAAGAAGGGGGTCGAGAAGATGTTCCCCGACTCCGCCTACCAGCTCACCCACAACGCGCTCTTTCCCCGCGACTGCATGCACATCGAGAACGTCGGCGGGGATATCGATGCGCCCGAGCTGCAGAACAAGCGGTGCATCGTCGGCTGCTTCCCCTGGAAGTTCCGCGGTGGAGAGGCGGCCTTCTGTCGGACTGTGGCCTGGCTCGGCGAGTGGCCGAAGAACCCCTAGCGCGTTTCTTGGCTTCGATCGCGTACCAGTTAACCACAGATTTCACAGATTACACAGATGGGGACGTAGCCAGGCAGTACTCGCTTCGATTCGTCGAAGTAAGAAGTCCACCGATTCGGTCGTCAACAACCATACAATCTGTGCAATCTGTGTAATCTGTGTAATCTGTGTAATCTGTGGTTCCCGTTGGACAGCCCTGTCGGGGTGATCGAGCCGTCGCTCGGGCAAAAGAGCTCGCAGCGGCGTTTCTTGGCACCGGTCGTGGTTGCCGTCAGCCACAGATTTCGGAGATGACACCGATGGTGAGGTTGCCAGGCAATATGAGGGATCCCCAGACGTACGCGACTATCGGTGCGGCGATGGAGGTTCACCGAACCCTCGGTGCCGCGTTTCTGGAGCAGGTATATCAGGAAGCCTTGGCCTCGAGCTGGATGCTCGAGGGATCCCGAACCAGCGACAGACGAAGCTGGCCGTGCGGTACAAAGGGATCCTCCTGAACGTGACGTATCGGGCTGATTTCGTCTGTTTCGGTGACGTGCTTGTCGAGCTCAAGGCGATCAAGCGGCTGACGACCACCGAAGAATCCCAGATCATCAACTACCTTTCCGCCAGCGGTGTTGGCAGAGGCCTGTTATTAAATTTTGGAACACCAACTCTCCAATTCGTCCGGTTCGTTGGATCGTCGTACCGGGATGAATCCTCTGTGCAATCTGGGTAATCTGTGGTTCCAATGGACAGCGCCGCAGAGACGGCCCGAAAAGTCAGAGCCGGGGAGATCTCGCCGATCGCGGTGATCGAGGCGGCGCTCGAGCGGGTCGCCCGTCTCAATCCCGCGCTCAACGCCATCGTCACCCTGAACCCCCGCGCGCTCGACGAGGCGCGCGAGCTGGAGCTCCGGCTCGAGAGGGGCGACGACCTGGGCCCTCTGGCGGGCGTTCCGGTGGGCATCAAGGATGTCACGCCGGTCGCGGGGCTCCGCCATACCTACGGATGCCCGCTCTATGCCGACAACGTCGCGGCCGAAGACGCGGTGGTGGTGCGACGGCTCCGGCGCGCCGGAGCCGTGATTCTCGGGAAGACCAATACCCCCGAGTTCGCGGCCGGCGGGAACACCTGGAACGACGTTTTCGGGCGGACGCGGAATCCCTGGAATCCGTCGCGCAGTGCCGGCGGCTCCACGGGCGGCGGCGCCGCCGCGCTCGCGACCGGCATGATCGGAATCGCGGAGGGCACCGACCTCGGCGGATCGCTCCGGATCCCGGCTGCCTTCTGTGGCGTGGTGGGGCTCCGCCCCACCGTCGGCCTCGTCCCGACGTATCCCTCGGGCTGGCTGTGGGACTCCCTGCAGGTGACCGGCCCCATGGCGAGGACGGCGGCGGACGTCGGGCTGGCGCTCGGGGCGATGGCCGGCCCCTCCGAGTGGGCGCCGCTCGGACCGGCGGTCACGGGATGCGACTATGCCGAGGCGGCGCGGGCCGGTCCGCGCCATGACCTGCGCGTCGCCTACTGCGCCGACATCGCCGGAATCGGCGTCGAGCCCGGTGTCGAGGCCGTCTGCCGCGGCGCGCTGGAGGCGCTTCGGGCCGCGGCCATCGAGGTGGAGGAGATCGAGCTGGACGTGGGCTTCGCCCGGGAAGCGTTCCTGGCGCTCCGTGGCCTCTGGTTCGTCACCTGGATGTACGACGACCTCGAGCGTGTGGACCGGCTGGGCGTGAATGTCCGGAACAACGTCCGGGCGGGCCTCGAGACCGGCACACGCGAGCTGGCCGCCGCCGAGCGCGACCGGGCACGTGTCTGGCACGAGTTCAGGAAGCTCTTCGAGCGATTCGATCATCTGCTCACGCCGACGATGGCCGTGCCGCCGTTCCCGGTCGAGCAGAACTATCCGGAGACGATCGCCGGGAAACCGATGAAGACCTACGTCGACTGGATCGCGCCGACCTTCCTCTTGAGCCTGACCGGCCTGCCGGTGGCCTCGGTGCCGTGCGGGCTGGATCCCGACGGCATGCCGGTCGGCGTGCAGATCGTCGGGCGGCCGCTCGGCGAGGAGGCGGTGCTGGCGCTCGCGGGCCGGATCGAGCGGTCGCGTCCGATCGGTGCTCCCTCCGGCTCGTAGCGGCCGTGGTCGCCTCTCGCACCCTCGCCGAGGTCACCCGGGCCATTCCGGACTGCCGCCGGTGCCCGCGGCTGCGGCGCTACTGCCGCCTCGTCGCCGAAAAGAAAGTCCGCCGGTTCGCGGAAGAGGAATACTGGGGACGTCCGGTCCCGGGCTTCGGCGATCCGCGTGCCCGGCTGCTCGTCGTGGGCCTGGCGCCCGCCGCGCACGGCGGCAATCGCACCGGGCGCATCTTCACGGGCGATTCGAGCGGCGACTGGCTCTACGAGGCGCTGCACCGGTTCGGATTCGCGAGCCGACCCGAATCGGTCTCGCGAGCCGACGGGCAGCGGCTCACCGACTGCTACATCACGGCTGCGGCGCGCTGCGCACCGCCCGCGAACAAGCCGCTGCCCATCGAGCTGGTGCGCTGCCGGCCCTGGCTCGAGCTCGAGATCGGACTGCTGACGCGTGTGCGGGTGGTCGTCGCGCTCGGACGGATCGCGCTCGATGCCTGGACGACGGCGTCGGGGTGGCGCGACCGGCTTCCCGCCCGTGAACGGCCGCGGTTCGGCCACGGAGCCGAAACCACGCTCGGGGACGGGACGCTCGTCATCGCCTCCTATCATCCGAGCCGGCAGAACACGAACACCGGCAGGCTGACCCGGACGGCCTGGCATGCGATCTTCCGTCGTGCCAGAGCGGCGCTGGACTAGGAGCATGGCCTTCCGGCACGCGTTCGACATCGACGCCGCCGGCGAGCGGCTCGCCTTCGGCACCACGACGGGCTCGGTCTGGCTCTCCGCCGATCAGGGGGATTCCTGGAACGGCGACTCCCACCACCTGCCGCCCGTCTACTCGGTGCGCTTCGCGAGCTGACCGGCGCGCCGTTCAGGCGCCGAAGTCGATCGTCGTGCCCACCCCCGCCCGGAGCGCCCGCTCGAAGACGAGGGCCGCCGCCGCCACGTCCTGCAGCGCGGTACCGGTGCTGTCGAAGATCACGATCTCGTCCTCGGAGAGCCGGCCGGGCCGCGTGCCTGCGACGACCGCTCCCAGCTCCGCCCGAACCTGTTCCCGCCGCATCACCCCGGCGGCCAGGGCGTGGTGGAGGTCGCCGAACGCCGCGCACTGATCCAGCAGGTCGACGACGACCGCGCCGGCCGCGAGCAGCTCCGGCGCGAGCTCCTGCTTCTCCTCGCTGTCCGCCCCCACCGCCGCGACGAACGCCCCCGGCGCGACATCGGTGGGCCCGAGCACCGGCTCCCGGGCCGGCGTGCAGGTGACGACAAGGTCGGAGCGCCGCGTGGCTGCCGGGAGATCGGCCATGGCGGCGATCGGTACGCCGAGCTCCGGCGAGAGCTCCGCCGCCAGGCGCTCCGCGCGTCCCGGCGTCGTGTCGTACGCGTAGACCTGCCGGAGCCGGCGCACCCGGGCCAGCGCCGCCAGCTGGATCCGCCCCTGCACGCCGCACCCGACGATGGTGGCGACGCCCGCATCGGCCCGGGCGAGATGGTCGGCCGCCACCGCCGTCGCGGCGCCCGTGCGCTGGATCGTGATCTCGATCGAGTCCATGACGGCGAGCGGGGTGCCGTGGGTGGCGTCGCAGAGGACGATCACCCCCTGAATGCGGGGAAGACCGAAGCGCTCGGCGTTGTCGAAGAAGTTGCCGTTGGTCTTGGTGACGAACCAGCCGCGGTCTCCGCGGTCGAGGGAGGCGACCTTGACGTGAAACCCCCCGCCCGCGACCGCGTGCCCGACCGCGCCCGGGGGCCGGGCGCGGCCCTCGCCGTGCGCGCGGAATGCCGCCGCCACCGCGGCGATGCAGTCGTCGAGGCGGAGCAGGCCCGCCACCTCGCTCCGGGCGAGCAGGAGCGTGCCCATTGCCGGCCGGCCTCCGCAGTGATACAGTTGTAGCATATGGTAGCTTCATCTGTGTCACCGCCGCAACCCCCCTGGCTCCTCCTCATGCACCGCCTTCCCCCCGAGCCGGCCTACCTCCGCGTGAAGGTCCGCCGCCGCCTCGCCCGAATCGGCGCCCGGCTGGTCAAGAATTCGGTGTACGTCCTTCCCGGGAGCGACGAAGCCCTCGAGGACTTCCAATGGCTGGCGGGGGAGATCGCCGCCGACGGCGGGGAGGCGCTGGTCTGCGAGGCGTCGTTCGTCGCGGGGATCACCGACGCGGAGCTCCGGGCCCTCTTCGTCCCGCGGACCGAGGCCCGCGGCGGGCCGGGGGAGGGAGCCGAGGAGATCGAGCCCGGCAGCACGTGGGTGACCCGCGAGGGGGTCTTCGTCGACCGGATCGCGAGCGCCTGGCTGATCCGCCGCTTCATCGACCCGAAGGCCCGGTTCAAGTTCGCCCCCTCCCGCGGCTACCAGCCGGAGCCGGGCGAGCTGCGCTTCGACATGTACGAAGCGGAGTACACGCACGAGGGCGGCCGGTGCACCTTCGAGACCCTGCTCCGGCGCTTCCGGCTCAAGGACCGCGCGCTCCGGACCATCGGCGAGATCGTGCACGACATCGACTGCAAGGACGACCGGTTCGGGCGCCCGGAGGCGGCGGGCGTCGCCACCATCCTGCGGGGCGTCACCCGCGCCTGTCCTGACGATGCGGGCCGTCTGGCCCGCGGCGGAGCGGTGTTCGACGATCTCTACAGCCGGTTTCGCACCGGGCAGGAATGACCCCGGCGGTCTGGCGTCTCGCCGGGTACTTCCTCGACCTCGGCGCGACCGGGTTCGGCGGTCCCATCGCCCTGGTCGGCTACATGCAGCGCGACCTGGTCGAGCGACGCGGGTGGGTCAGCCAGCGGGAGTACGCCGAAGGCCTCGCCTTCTCGCAGCTCGCGCCCGGACCGCTCGCGGCGCAGCTGGCCATCTATCTCGGGTGGGTTCGGGGCGGCGCCGCCGGCGCGACGGTGACGGGCGCGGCGTTCCTCCTCCCCTCGTTCGTCATGGTCCTCGCGCTGTCGGTGGCCTACGTGCGATTCGGCGGGCTTCCCTGGATGCGCGGGGCGTTCTACGGGATCGGCGCCGCGGCCATCGCGGTGATCGCGCGCGGCGCGGTCAGGCTCGCGACCCTCACCCTGCGGCGCGACCGAACGCTCTGGGCGGTGGCGCTGGTCAATGCGGCGGTGGTGGTCGTGGCGCAGGTGGAGCTGGTCGGGGTCCTCGTGGCGAGCGGCGCCCTGGTCGCCGGGCTGCGCTCTGCGGGGGAGCGGCCCGGACGCGGCGTGGTGGCCTCGCTCGCGGCCCTGCCACTTCTCTCGGTCGGCACGACCCCATTGCTCGAGCTCTTCTGGTTCTTCATCAAGGCGGGAGCCGTCGTCTTCGGGAGCGGGCTCGCGATCGTGCCGTTTCTCTACGGCGCCGTCGAGCAGCACGGCTGGCTCACGGAGCGGGAATTCCTCGACGCCGTCGCGGTGTCGCTCATCACCCCCGGCCCGGTGGTCATCACCGTCGCGTTCATCGGGTATCTCACGGCCGGGCTCGCGGGAGCGATCCTGGCCGCGGCGGGCGTCTTCCTGCCGGTGTACCTCTCCGTGCTGCTCTTCGCGCCGTCCTTCGAGCGGATCAAGGCCCGCCCGGGCGTCCGCGCCTTCGTCGACGGTGTCACGGCCGCCGCCTCAGGGGCGCTCGCCGGGGCTGCGGTCGTGCTGGGACAGCGGGCGATACCGGACGCCGGCGCGCTGCTGCTGGCCGTGGGCGCCTTCGCGCTGCTCGTCGCCCTGCGCAGGATCCCCGATGTGGCGGTGATGCTTGCGGCGGGCGCCGCCGGCGTCGTCCTGGCCTGAGCTCCCAGCTACCCCGCGGCTTCCGGCGCGGGGAGACCCAGGAGACGCGCCGCGTTGCCGCCGAGGATGCTCGCCTCGTCCGCCGCGGGAAGAGCGAGCGACTTGATGCTCGTGAGCATCGACCGGATGCTGCCGATGCGGTGCGGATAGTCGCTGCCCGCCAGGATGCGTCCGGCGCCCGCGAACGCGATCGCGAGGCGGAGCGCGTCGGGGTTGAAGTTCACCGTGTCGTACGAGAACCGCTTGAGGTAGCTGCTGGGCGGCTCCGTGATGTGGACCCGGCACTCCTTGAAGGCCTCGAAGCCGCGGTCGAGGCGCTCGGCCAGATAGGGAATCGCGCCGCCCAGGTGCGACAGCACCCAGGAGATCCGCGGGTAGCGCGCCGGTACCCCGCTGAACACGAGATGGGCGGCGGCGAGGGTGGTATCGAAGAGGAATCCCACCAGGGGCATCAGCCAGTACTCGGTCATCGCCTCCACGCCGACCGGATTGGTCGGATGGATGTGGAGCACGGCGCCGAGCGCGTTCGCCCGCTCGTAGAGCGGTTCGAACCGGTGGTCCGCGAGCGAGACCCCGTTGACGTTGCTGAAGAGCATCGCGCCCGGCAGGCCGAGCTCCCGCATCGCCCGCTCGAGCTCGTCCGCGGCCGCGCCGGGATCGTTGAGCGGCAGCGTGGCGAGGGCGCTGAACCGCCCGCGGCGGCTCCGGACGATCTGCGCATAGGCGTCGTTGACCAGGCGGGCCAGCTCCACCGCGCGGCGCGGGGTCTCGACGTGCGTCCCCGGGGTCGTGAAGCTCAAGACCTGCGTGGTGACGCCTTCCTGTCTCAGCACACCGTCGCGGTAGCCGATATCGCGATGGCCGCGCACCGCCACGTTGTAGTCTCCCGGGTAATGGAGCACCGGGTTGCCTTCGCGGTCGGTCTCGAGGCGCACCGCGGTGGGGCCTTCGCGCAGCGCGTCCAGGTACTCGCGGGGATAGAAGTGATTGTGAACGTCGATGACGCTCATCGCTCCGGCTCCGTTGCGCGGGATCGCCGGCGGGACCAGAGGGCGTAGACCGGCAGGCCGCTGGCCACGAACAGGAGCCCGATCCCGCTGTCGGCGGGCTCCGTGAGGATCTGGTTGATGACGATGAGGCCCGAGGCGGCGGCGAAGACGGCCACCACCACCCGGGCCGCCGGAACCCGGAAGCGCGGTGCGTGTCCGGCCCGGCGCCGGAGCAGCAGCAGTCCCAGCGCCATCAGGCCGAAGAAGAGCCACTCGGTGAAGATGACCCGGGAGAACAGCGCCCGATAGCTGCCGGTGGCCACCAGCACCGACGACCACACCGCCTGCAGAGCAATGGCCCGGGACGGCGTGCCGAAGCGCGGGTGCACGTGTCCGGCCCATCGGAAGAGGAGTCCGTCCTGGGCCATCGCGTAGTACACGCGCGGGCCGGTGAGGACGATGCCCGCGAGGGCGCCGAACGTGGAGACCAGCACGAGCCCCGACACCAGGGATCCGCCCAGGGTGCCGATCAGGCTCTCCGCGGCGTCGGCCGCCACCCGCTCCGAGCCGATCACCCGATCGAGGGGGAGGACATAGAGATAGGCGGCGTTGAGCGCGATGTAGCACACGGTGACGACCAGCGTGCCGACGGCGAGGGCGCGGGGCAGGGTGCGCTCGGGCTCCCGGGTCTCCTCCGCGGTGTAGGTCACCATGTGCCATCCGCCGAAAGCGAAGAGCCCCGCGCCGACGGCGGCGGCGAAGTCGGTGGCCCGAATGGGCACGGTCTCGCCGGTGGCGCCGACGAAGTGGTCGGGCAGCGACGCACCGAGCGTGAAGCCGGCCGCGAGAATGATCGCGATGGCCAGGAGCTTGGCGAGCGTGAGGCCGGTCTGGATGGCGGCGCCCTGTCGCACGCCGAACAGGTTGATCCCGGAGAGGGCGGCGACAGCGCCGATCGCGACGAGCCGGATGCCCCAGTCGTTGAGCGGCACGAAGTAGCCGGCATAGCGCGCGAAGATGACCGCGATCGCCGCGATGATCCCCGAGTGCATGATCCAGAACATCGCCCAGCCCCACAGGAATCCGAGCGACGGGGCGAATGCCTCCCGCAGGAAGTCGTAGACCCCGCCCGCCCGCGGAATGGCCGACGCCAGCTCCGCGGTGATCAGCGCGCCGAGCAGCGTGAGCGCGCCGGCGGCGCCCCACGCGAGGAGAATCCACGCGAGCGAGGGCACCCGGGCCGTGATCTCGGACGGCTGGACGAAGATCGAGGCCCCGATGATGGTGCCGACCACCATCGCGGTGGCCTGGAGCGGCCCGAGCGACCGGCGGAGCCCGCTCATGCGTCGTGCGGCGGCTGAAAGAGGCGTTTGACCTCGGGCTTCACCACCTTCCCCATGGCGTTGCGCGGCAGCGACGGCACCGCGAGGAGGGCCCCCGGCAGCTTGTAGGGAGCGAGACGGCTCCGCAGCCATTCCTGGAGCGCTTCCAGGGTGAGCGTCGCGCCGGGCTCCAGCTCCACGGCCGCGGAGATGCGCTCTCCCCACTCCGGGTGGGCGACGCCGACCACGGCACACTCCGCCACGGCGGGGTGCGCCCGGAGCTCCTCCTCGATCTCGAGCGCGGAGACCTTGTAGCCGCCGGTCTTGATGATGTCGATGTTGGAGCGGCCGAGAATGCGGTACGCGCCGCTCTCGAAGACGGCCAGATCTCCCGTCCGGAACCATCCCTCCCGGAACGCCCGGCTCGTGGCATCGGGATGGCGCCAGTACTCCAGGAACAGGTTGGGTCCCCGCACCTCGATCTCGCCCGGCGTTCCGGGGGCCGCCTCCGCTCCTGTCTCGTCGGTGAGCCGGACCAGGACCCCGGGGAGGGGGAGTCCGACCATGCCCGGCCGCCGGGTCCCGTGGAGGGGATTCGAGAGCGCCATGCCGAGCTCGGTCATGCCGTACCGCTCGAGCAGCACGTGCCCCGTGATCTCCCGCCAGCGCTCGAGCGTTCGCACCGGCAGCGCGGCGGACCCGGAGACCATGAGGCGGAGCCTGCCGGCCCCTGCCGACCGCGCCGCCCGGACCGCGGGGGACGCCGCCTCCCACGACGCGATGAGCCGGTGATAGATCGTGGGCACCGCCATGAAGAGGGTGAGCTCGCCCGCGGCGAGGCGGTTCCATGCGCGCTCGGCATCGAAGCGGGGCTCCATCTCGCAGATCGCTCCGGACCAGAGGGCCGAGCCGAGGACGTTGACGATCCCGTGCACGTGGTGGAGCGGCAGCACGAGGAGGATCCGGTCGTCGGCGGTCCACTCCCACGCCTCGACCAGCGCCGAGATCTGGGCCGCGAGCGCATCGTGGGTGGTCACGACCCCCTTGGGCTTGCCGGTCGTGCCGCTCGTGTACACCATCATCGCCCGCCGGGCGGAATCGACGGGCGGCAACGGTCCGGCGGGAGCGGAGCTCTCGAGCAGCTCGCCGGCGGTGGCGAACGGCGCGCCCGCGCGGGCCGCGATGGGCGCGAGGGTGCCGGCGTAGGCGGCATCGGCGACGACGGCCGCCGGCTCGGCGTCCTGGATCATGTACTCGAGCTCGGCGGGCGGATAGGACAGCGCGAGCGGCACGGCGACGCCGCCCGCGCGCCAGATGCCCCACTGGACGGCGGCGTGCGCGAACGACGGCGGAACCAGGTAGCAGACCCGGGCCTCGTCGAGATCGGGGCGCCCGGCCAGCAGGCCCGCCGCCGCCCGCGCGGATCGGTTCACGAGCTCGCGATACGTGTGGCGGCCGTCCGCGTCGATGATCGCAGTCCGGTCCGCGAAGGCCGCCGCGCGGGCCGGAAGCGGTGGAGCGGGCGAGGACATCACGGCCGAAGCTATCGCCGCGCCCGGAGCGCCCGCACGTAATCGTGCAACACCAGGAACTTCTCGTACACGATCACGCCCTTCCGCTTCTGCCCGAACTCGGCGAACAGCTCGCGCAGCCGCCCGCGCCGCGTAACGTAGAAGCGGAACGTCTCCGCGAAATCCTCCTGCGGATGCTTCGCCGCGTACGCGCTCACGTGGTTGACGGGGTTGATCGCCACGCGCCGCCGCTGGAAGTCCACCCAGCTCGCGTCGGTGACGCGGTAGGCCTTGCCCACCTCGCCGAAGGCGCGCTTGAAGCGCGGAAGCCGGGTCCACTGCCAGTGGTGGTAGAGGAAGCTGTGGCCGAGCTCGTGGCTGATGAGGCCCACGAGGAGCGACCAGGGAATCTCGTCGCGTCGCCTCGCGCTCTTGACGTAGTGCTGCTCGATCTCCGCGATCTTCGGATACTTCGGATCCACCCCCGAGACCCCGGGCCGGAGCAGCACCCGGTAGCCCCAGTCGGCGATCCGGGAGACCTTGAGCAGCGCCTTCACCTGGCTCAGGGCGCGAGGGATGAGGTCGCGTCCCGTCGCGTCCTCTCCACACCAGGGGCAGGAGTCCATCCAGTCGTCCGCGCCGCGCCCGCAATGGGCGCACTCGCCCTCGAAGCGGTCGTCGTCGCTCCAGCTCTGCTCGCGGCCGCACCACGGGCAGAAGGGCATCGGGTACTGCACCCCGCCCCCGCAGCCCCAGTCGCAGCGCGCGTCCATGCGGAAGCCCTTGGGCGCCTTGAGCGGCTCTTCGCTCGAGCGGCCCTCACGATAGATGTCGGTTCGGCACCAGGGGCAGAACGAGTGCTTCGGGCTCACGGCCCAGCCGCAGCTCGGGCATTCCGCGCCCGTCACGTGGCCCGCGTCGCGCCAGCGCTGGGCCCGGCCGCAGTCGGGACAGTGCCGCCAGAACCGCTGCAGCGGGTAGCCGCAGACGCAGCGGAAGTCTTCGCTGGGTTGCGAGGAGCGCCGGCCCATGCCTCAGTGGCTCCGGTACCGCGCGGCGGCCTCTTCGACGATTCGCTGGATGAAGGCCGGATACGGCATGCCGGCCTTCTCCGCCGCGTTCGCGACCTCGTGGCCCTTGCTGATGAACGGATTGGCGTTCGCCTCGAGCACCCACACCTGCCCCTCCGGCGTGAGCCGGATGTCGAGACGGGCATAGTCCCGGAGCCAGAGGGCCCGGAAGGCCTCACGGCAGGTCTTGTCGATCTGCTCCCGCGCGGAGGCCGAGATGGGCCGCGCGAAGACGTTCTTGATGCCCTTCCGCTTCCGGTACGGCTCGTCCCATTTCGCGGCCTGCGTCGCGATCCGCTCCTCCGGCTCGGTCTTCTCCTTGTCGAAGATGAGCTCGGTGATGGGGAGGATCTCGAGCTGCTCCCCGTTGCCGAGGAGGCTCACGTACAGCTCGCGGCCGTCGATGAACTCCTCGGCGATGGCCGGCTGCTCGAACCGCTCGTGGACGAAGTGCACCCGCTCGGCCAGCGCGGCTTCGTCGTCCACCACTGAGGCCTGCGCGATGCCCGCGGATGCGTCGGCGGCCAGCGGCTTCACGATGAGGGGAAAGTGGAGCGCCGGCGGCCGGGTCACCTCCTCGCTCAGCCGCCAGGTCTCGAACCCGGGGACCTGCACGCCGTGATACGCCAGGATCTTCTTGCTCATGGCCTTGTCGCGGCTCACGAGCAGCGCGAGGGGAGGGGATCCGGTGTAGTGATACCCCTTCGACTCGAGGAGGGCGGGGAAGAGGTAATCGAGGTGGTCGTCGCCGGCGAACGACTCGGCGCAGTTGACCACGAGCTCCGGCTTCCACTGCTCGCAGCGGTCCAGGATCTCGCGCAGGTCGTCGCGCGCCCCGACGAACAGGACCTCGTGGCCGTTCTCGCCGAGGGCGTGCCCGATCTGATACTCCATCTCGGGCTCCTGCCCCGGCGTGCCGGCCGTCATCTCGGTCGTCATCTGCCGGTGGTGCTCTTCGTGGCCCCACCGCGGGTACGGCGTGTCGAAGAGGACGGCGATGCGCAAGAGAGCTCGGGGGCTTGGGTCGGGCGGGAATATAGACGGCCGGACGGCCAGTCGGCCGAACGGGCAGCGAGATTCCGGCCTACGCACTCATCGCCGCTTACGCGGTTGTTGCTGTCCGTCTGCCCGTCTGCCCGTCTGTCCGTCTGTCTACACCGGCCACCCCTCCGGACGATCGGCGCAGAGCAGCGTGAGCTGAGGGCCGGAGGCCGTCGGGGTGAGCGTCACGCCGGTGTGGCGGAGGAAGTCGGGGTGATCCTCGTCGGGACCGACGCCCTGCCAGAGCATGAGCTTGGTGACGGGGAGGGTCTCGGCGAACCGCACCGGAAGATCGGCAGGGGCCACGGCGTCCTCGCGGTCCATCGGCCCGAGCATCGCGCGATGAAGACCTTCGAGCAGCGTCGGCACGCGCTGCAGCGTCTCGAGCATGCTGACGGTGAGCGGCAGGCTTTCGCCGCCCAGGGTGACCACGCCGAAGCCGCGCTCGCCCCGGCGGCGGCGCGGATGGATGAAGCAGGCGTACCGGCAGGTGAAGGGCGGGTTGCTGCCGGTGAGCAGGGCGTTGAGATGGCTCTTCACGGCCAGCACGAGGCCGTCGGGAGACTGCTCGCGCCGCTCGAAGGGCGGCAGGGGATCGGCCATGGGCGGACCCTCCCTCGCTTCCGGGTTTCTGGATATTGTGGCGTCGGCGCGCCCGGAGCAAGCGTCCCGGGCCCCGACGTCCTGCCGGCTCCGGCTAGATTCCCCGCATGCGTCCCGCCGCCGACGAACCCGAGCCGATTCTCATCGTCGGCGCGGGACCCATCGGTCTCGCCTGCGCGATCTCCGCGCGCCGGCGCGGCCACGATCCCCTGATCATCGACGCCGGCGCGATCGCCAACTCGATCGTGCGGTATCCGGTCGGCATGATCTTCTTCACCACGCCGGAGCGGCTCGAGATCGGCGGACATCCCCTCACGACCGCCGGGCCCAAGGCCACGCGGGAGGAAGCGCTCAAGTACTACCGCGGCGTGGTTCGGGCGGAGGGACTCCGCGTCCGTCCCTGGTGCCGGTTTCTCGGCGCCGAGCCCGCCGCCGGCGGCCTCCGCTGCCGGCTGCGAACCGAGCGCGGGGAGGAATCGCTCTCCGCCAGGCGCCTGGTCCTCGCCACCGGGTACTTCGATCATCCCAACCGGCTGGACATTCCGGGCGAAGACCTGCCGCACGTCTCGCACTGGGCGGGCGAGCCGCACCTCACCGCCGGGCTCGACCTCGTGATCGTCGGCGGCAAGAACTCCGCCGTCGAGCACGCCCTCAACTGTTTCCGCGCGGGCGCCCGGGTGACGCTGGTCTACCGCCGCCGCGAGCTCCGCCGCACGGTGAAGTACTGGCTGCTCCCCGACCTCGAGAACCGCGTCAAGGCCGGCGAGATCGCCGCGCGCTGGGAGCACACCGTCGTGGAGATCACCCCGGGTTACGTCGACACCCGCGGCCCGGAGGGAGCGATCGAGCGGCTGCCCGCGGACCGTGTGGCCGTGCTCACCGGCTATCACCCGGACTTCGACCTGCTTCGCAGCCTCGGGATCCGCCTCGATCCGGAGAGCGGACGTCCCGAGCATGACCCGGAGACCCTCGAGACGAACGTCGCGGGCATCTACATCGCCGGAAGCCTCACGGCGGGGCGGACCATCTCGGAGATCTTCATCGAGAACGGCCGCTTCGACGGCGAGAAGGTGTTCGGCGACCGGGAGGCCCGGCGGCGCGCCGACGACCTCTACACGTCGGCACTCCGCCCTGAGGGGGAATGAGACGACGGGGCCGCTCAGGGCGGCCCCGTCCGGGTGGGATCCTCGGAAGACGCGCGCGACGTCAGCATTCCAGCGAGATGTCCGAGACGCTGGCGGTCACGTCGCCGTTCGCGTTCACGGTGAAGCGCAGCACGAAGACGGCGACGGCGTTGGGGCCGGCGCCCATCGTGATCAGGCGGAGACGCTCTTCCTGCCGGAACGTCGAGCCGGCCGCGAGCCGCGTGTGGAGCGTCTGGTGGTGTGTGGCCACGTAGGGGGTTCCGGAAGTCAGTCCCGCTCCCGTCATGTGAAACGACTCCCGGATCCTCAGATGGTACCCGCCGCCCGCGTCGAAGATCTCTCCGGTCACGACGAGGATCCGCCCCGCAAGCGTCACCGTCTCTCCCGTGCAGGCATCGGCGATCGCCACGCTCACGTCGAGCTGTTGAACCGAGTGCGTCCGGGTCGCCGAAAGGTCCGGGGCTCCGGCTGCGACGGGGAGGTCCGCGCTCCCGCAGCCCAGCACGAGGCCGGCAAGGGCGAGGACGGTGTACCGGTGCATACAGGACCTCCGGTCGCTGTCGAGCACGGGTGCGGGTTGGGGTCAGGGGAATGGGTGGACGGTACCGCTCCAGAAAATCTCATCAAGTTCTCACGGCGCGTCAATGCAAACCCCCGGCGACGAGGTCACCGGGGGTTCGCCTGTGCGCGGGAAGGCGGATGCTCAGGGCGTCGCGGCCGTCGCGACGCCGACCTCGGCGCGCCCGATGGTGCCGTTGTCACTGCCGAACCAGATCACGCGGGTCTTCGGATCGAAGACCATGTGTCGCACCGTGCCGCCGCCGCCGGGCACGGGCGTGTTGGCGAAGAACCGCTCGGTCTTCGAATCGAAGCCCACGAACCGGTTCGGCTGGACACCGGTTTCCACGAACCAGAGACGGTCGCGATCATCCACCGACATCGCGTAGGGCAGCGACTGGGCGCCCGAAGGATTCGGCCATTCCTTCACGGCGCCCGTCTTGGTGTCGAGCCGGCCGAGGTACCCGCGCCGGTAATCGACGTACCAGACCGCGCCGTCCGACGTCATCGCGATTCGCCGGGGCCGGCTCTCCGCGTTGGGCAGGGGATACTCCCGGAGCTCCAGCGTGGCGGGATCCACCGTGCCGATCTTGTTCGTTGCGAAGAGGTCGAACCAGGGTCGGCCGCTCTTGTCGACGACGATCCCGTAGGGGCGGGTCCGCTCGCCGGTCGGAATGAGGTCGATCTTGCCGGACGCCATGTTGAGCCGTCCGACCTTGTTCGACTGCTGGACCGTGAACCAGATGTTCCCCCGCCCGTCGAACACGAGCGTGTGCGGGTCCCGCGCGGTGGAATCGGGCATCGGGTAGCGGGTGATCGCGCCGGTCGCGGGATCGAGCTTGCCGATCATCCCGTTCCGGTTGCCGGCGTACCACGCCATCCCCTTGTCGTCGACGATCACGTTGTGGGGATTGGTGCCGGCGTCGATCTCGTACCGCTTGAATTCGCCGGTCGCCGGGTCGAGCCTGGCGAGGTAATTCCCCGTCTGGCCCACGAACATGATCTTCCCGTCGGGCATCACCGACGGATCGCGTGGCCGTCCCTCCCGTCCCCAGGGCACGTTCCACTCACGGATCGGAAATGCGGCATCCTGGGCGGCGAGCCCGCCGGCGGCTCCCAGGACAAGGAGGGCGGTGAGAGTGATAGGACGCACGAGGACCTCCACACGGGGTTTCGGAAAGCCTACGGCCCGTTCCCGGCCCTCACAAGCCCGGCCGGGGGCGGGCGGTGATCGTTACATTTGCGGCCATGCGCCGTCTGGGTACGCTCGCCGCGCTCATCCTGTTGAGCCCCTCCGGTCTTTCGGGCCAGCGGGCAGGGGTATCGGCGTCACCCCTCGCCCCCCTGGAGCGAAGCTGGCTCGAGCTCCGGGACCTGCACGACGAGCTCCGTATGTCGCGGGAGCTCAAGCTGGCAAAGGCGCCCTCGTCCGGCCTTCCCCTCGATTCCCTGGCGCTCCGGATCGCCCGGGCTCGAGAGACTCTGCTGGTACGGGTTCACGCCGTGGAGCCGGGGGCGCTCGAGCCGGGCGACGCGCGGGCATTCGAGGTGCTGCTCACCGAGCTCAGGAACCTGAGCGGCCTGAGTCGTCCGGGACGAGTCAATTCCGCCCCGGCGCGGGACTGCGGGCGACCGTTCACCGCAGCCGAGACGTCGGACACGCTCCAGGCGCTCGCCGAGCACGTCTTTGCCTGCTACGGTGCCGCGGCCCAGCGAATCGTGGTCGACGCCGATACCCTCGACCGCCTGACCATCCTCGGTCTCCTGGGCCGCACGACGGATCCCGCTCGCCGCGAGCGTCTCTTCCGCGCGCTCGAGCCCGTCTGGAACAGCGTCAATGGTGACGACGGCGCGGCCAGCCCGTATCGGGAGATGGTTCGCCGGCGGCTGACCGATTGGGGCGCCGGCCCCACGCCGATGCAGGAGCGGGCCCGTGCCCTGGGCGTCGAGCCGGATTCCCTCGAGAGCTGGCTGGTGCAGGTGCTGGAGGCTTGGCGCGCCACGCTGCCCGACACCTTCTTCGAGCCGTGGGACTTCTACTACTACGGCGGAGAAGCGAGCCGTGCCCTTTCGCTGCGGGTGCCCCGCGACTCGCTCCTCCCCATCAATCACCGCTTCTATCGAGCCCTCGGCGCCGACCCGGTGCGCCTCCGCGTGCGGTACGAGATCGACCCGAGGCCCGGCAAGTACCCCGTCGCCTTCACCGACATCGCGGGACGCAAGCCGATGCGCGCGTGGGTCTCGGCGTCGTACCGGATCGGGGGCCTCGACAACCTCTCGGAGCTGCTCCACGAGACTGGTCACGCCGTCCACGTGAGCGCCATCAGGACCCGGCCGGCCTATACCGACTGGCCCGACAGCGACACGTTCACCGAGGCCATCGCCGACCTGGCCGCCCACGAGCTTTACGAGCCCGAATGGCAGCGGGTCTTCCTCGGCGACACCGCGCCGCTCAACGCGTCCATCCGTTCCAAGTATGGGGGAGTCGTCCTCGACATCGCCTGGGCGCTGTTCGAGATTCGCGGCCACCGGCAGGCTGAGCGAAGCCCGAACGAGGTCTGGACGGAGATCACCCGGGATTACCTCCGGATCCGGCCTCACCCGGAGTGGTCGTGGTGGGCGATGCGCGGCCAGCTGATCAACGGCCCCGGCTACATGCTCAATTACGCGTTCGGCGCCATCCTCATCGCCGACATCCGGGCCCGGCTGCAGGCCGAGCGCGGCTCCTTCTCCACCGGCGACAAGGGCTGGTACTCCTGGGTCTCGGAGCGACTCTTCCGCTTCGGGCTCGAGCGTCCTTCGCGGGAGGTGGTGGAGCGCTTCCTCGGCCGCTCCGTGCGTCCCGAGCCCATCCTGGCCGACCTGGCCCGCGCGGCCCGCTAGCGCAATACCGATGACCGGCGGGCGATCATCACCGCCGGAAAGTTGGTGATGATACCGTTGACGCCCCGTTCCCAGAGCAGCGCCGCCCGGTCGGGGTCATTCACCGTCCAGACATGCACCGGGCAGCCGAGCGTCTTGGTAGCCCTGACAAACCGGCGCGTCGGTACCTCGATTCGCCGGTAGAAGTCAGGGACGGCGTAGGCGCGTGGATAGCCGCGACGGCCCGGCAGGCCAAGCACGGTGCGGAGCTTGAGCCCCGCGATCCAGGGCCGCGAGGCGCACGCAGTGTACGGGGGCCTGCACACCGGCTCGAGCGCTCGCTCGTGAAATGACCCCAGGACCACCCTCCCGGCCGCCCGGTGCGCGGCGATCGCCGAGCGTGCCGCCTCGCTGACGCCCGGAGTCTTGAGCTCCACCAGCATGGGGGTATCGGGAAAGCGCTCGAGGACTTCCGCCAGGGTGGGGATCCGAACGCCGAGGCCGCGCCACGGATAGGAGCGCCCCCCGTCGGGGGTGAAATGGTAGCCGGCATCCGCCGCCTGCAGCTCGGCCAGAGTGAGCGTGCGGACTTCACCCCGGCGGTCGGTGGTCCGCTCCAGCGCAGCATCATGGATCACGACCGGCACGCCATCCGCCGACAGCCGCACGTCGAGCTCGAGGGCATCGGCCCCCTGCGAAACCGCCAATTCGAGCGCCTCGAGGGTGTTCTCGGGCGCCTCGCCCGAGGCGCCGCGATGGCCGATGACGGGCCGCTGACCGAGGGCGAGTAGAGGCTGCATCCGGCCGCATTCTAACCGTGTGATCCAGCGCACTCGCGGCTGCGAGCGACTGGTGTACGTCCGAATGGACACGTCCAGATGACGAACCGACACAGCGAGGGGTCGCGATGTTGCGGAATACCGACGGCCCCAGCGGCTGTCCACGGGCGTGGATCCCGGCGGTGACGCTTCGGCGCCCGAATGTGTAACCGATTGACGTGTTTCATCTTGACTCACGTGCACGACAGGTGTCCCTGGAGCGTCCAACCGTTACGCCAAGGTTGGAACTGTTTTTGCCAACTGATGGTTATGCAGTGACAAGGGCCCCGAACATTCTGAGGGGGCCAAGAGGAAAGGCGGTGCGGTATGTTCGATCCGGTATTCCAGCATCTGTCGCAGGCCAAGCAGACTGCGGTGTGGTTTGCCCAGCTGATGCGCCTCGATCCGGAGCTGGTCATCCCGGCCGCCCTCCCGCTCCTGGCGGCTCGACTCATGGATGCCGGCGGGATCGATGAGGATCCCGCCGATGGAGAGCTCAGCGACGGGTCCGCCGAATTCGCGGTCGGCTGAAAAAACAACGGTTAACGGTTGACGGTTGACCGTTGACGGGAAAACCACGAAGGGCCGGCTCCCCGCGCGGAGCTGGCCCTTCTCGTTCCGGTCAACCGTCAACC
>JBOHSH010000150.1:0-2990 GCA_050733195.1 Gemmatimonadales bacterium | reverse complement strand
CCCGACGCGCCGAGCCGGCGTCCGGGCGCGCGGGTTATGCCCTCGACTACGCCCGCGAGCGCCGCGCCGTGGCCGAGCGAGGGAAGCGTGGACCAGAGCTCGATGCGCTCGAGCGCGTCGGGGTTCCAGGCGCCGAAGATGCCGGCCGAGTGGTACGGGTTGAGGATCGGGATGCCGTCCAGCACGTAGCCGGTGTGGTCCGCCGCGCCCCCGCGCACGTGGATCCCGCTCGGCGTCTCGGGGCTCATCACCACGTCGCCGCCGCTCAGAGCGCGGAACGCGTCGGGCTCCGCGAGCAGCGGGTGATTCCGGATCGCGGCCGCTCCCAGGCTCCGGTCGGCGCGGACCAGTCCTTGGTCCCGCTCGAGACCCCGGACCGGGAGGCGTTCCTCGGGATTCACGACGATGGGCGGGAGGTGTTGCGGGTCGGGCTCGAGGACGACGTCGATCTCGAGCGTGCCGGCGCGGGGAACCAGCGCGTGCAGGGTTCGCGGCCGGTAGCCGAGCGCGCGGACCGCGAGGTGCTGCGGTCCGGCGGGGACCAGCCGCAGCTCGTAGCGGCCGCCGGGGCTGGCACGGGACACCCGGTTGAGATCGGTGAGGGACAGCACCGCGTGGGCCACCGGCTGGCCGCTCGTCGCGTCGCGCACCGCGCCGGCGACGGTCGCCTGAAGGAGCAGTACACCGAGAGCGAGGGCGCCCATCACCCTAACCGTCAACCGTCAACCGTCAACTGTCAACCGTAATGTCACAAACCGCCCACTCACCGGCTCCTCCAACGGTTCCTCACTCGAGGCGCACATGAGGCTCGCA
This sequence comes from Gemmatimonadales bacterium, assembly GCA_050733195.1. Taxonomy (GTDB): domain Bacteria; phylum Gemmatimonadota; class Gemmatimonadetes; order Gemmatimonadales; family GWC2-71-9; genus JABFSM01. Next base: position 2,177 of record JBOHSH010000150.1, on the reverse strand, counting down.
GCCGCAGCGGCCCTGGCCGTGGCGATCGCTCCGTCCGTCGAGGGGCAGGCGACGTTCGACCGGACCCGGGACCGCGGACCCGGCGTGGCCAGCTCCCAGTTCGGCACCTACATCGCGAAGGGGCAGCTCTTCATCTATCCGTACTACGAGTACTACCTCGACAACAACTACGAGTACAAGCCGCAGGAGCTGGGCTACGTCGTCGACACCGACTTCCGGGGCCGCTACCGGGCCCACGAGTGGCTGCTCTTCCTGGGCTACGGGATCAGCGACCGGTTGGCGCTGGAGGTCGAGGCGGCGGGAATCTCGGCGAAGCTCGACAAGTCGGCGAACGATCCGTCGCCCCAGCCTGCGCGGCTCGAGCAGTCCGGCCTCGGCGACGTGGAGAGCCAGCTCCGCTGGCGCTGGCGGCGGGAGAGCGAGAGCCGGCCCGAGATCTACTCCTACTTCGAGACCGTCTTCCCCTTCCAGAAGCGCAAGAAGCTCATCGGCACCTCCAGCTGGGAGTTTGCGCTCGGCACCGGCTTCATCAGGGGATTTCGCTGGGGGACGATGACGGCGCGCGCCGCGATCGGCTGGGCGGAAGGAAAGCCGGAGCCGGGCGAGGTGGCCATCGAGTACCTGCGGCGGATCTCGAGGAGGCTCGGCGTCTACGCCGCGGTCGAGGGAACGGAGGACGAGTTCGAGCTGATCACCGAGGCGAAGGTCTTCCTCGCCCGGAACGTGGTGCTCAAGCTCAACAGCGCGGTGGGTCTGACGTCGAAGGCGCCCGGGTGGGCGCCCGAGGTGGGCGTGATGATCTGGCTGCCCTAGTCGCGGCCGTCCTTCCAGGCGCCGCCCTGGATCAGCTCGATCACCAGATCCTCGCTGGTCCGCTCGGCGGCCTCCGCATTGAAGTTGGTGACGACGCGGTGCCGGAGCACCGCGGGCGCCACCGCGCGCACGTCGTCCAGGTCAGCCATCGGCCGGCCTTCCATCGCCGCGCGGGCCTTCGCCCCTAACACGAGGTACTGCGACGCGCGCGGGCCGGCGCCCCACTCGACGTACTCCCGGATCGCGGCGGGCGCGCCGTTCTCGCGGGGCCGGGTCATCCGCGCGAGCGTGACGGCCGCGCGGATCAGTCCCTTCGAGACGGGGATCCGCCGCACCAGGCCCTGCATGGCGTGCATCGTCCCCGCGTCGAGCACCGGCCGCACCTCGACCGCGCGCGCGCCGGTGGTCTGCTCCACCACCTGCTCCTCCTCCTCCCGCGACGGATAGCCCACCCGCAGCTCCAGCATGAACCGGTCGAGCTGCGCCTCCGGCAGGGGATAGGTGCCCTCCTGCTCGATCGGGTTCTGGGTCGCCAGCACGAAGAAGGGGTCGGGCAGGGGATAGGTCTTCCCCGCCGCGGTGACCTTGTGCTCCTGCATCGCCTGGAGCAGCGCGGCCTGGGTCTTGGGCGGAGTGCGGTTGATCTCGTCAGCCAGCAGCACGTTCGCGAAGACCGGCCCATGCACGAACCGGAAGGCGCGATGCCCGCTGGCCGGATCTTCCTCGACGATCTCGGTGCCGGTGATGTCACCCGGCATGAGATCCGGGGTGAACTGCACCCGGTTGAACGTGAGATCGAGCGCCTCGGCCATGGACTGGACCAGCAGCGTCTTGGCGAGGCCGGGGACGCCGATCAGGAGCGAGTGGCCGCCCGCGAGGAGCGCGGTCAGGACCCCGTCCACCACCTCCCGCTGGCCCACGATCCGCTGGGCGACCTGGGATCGGAGCTGCTCGACGGCGCGCGCCAGGCGGTCGAGCTGCTCGACGTCGTCGGCCGAGTCGGGGAGCCGGTGGAGGGGAGTGGCCATGGCGAGGAAGGTAGAGGCTCCGGGACTCGGGAGCGAGAGGCGACTGGAGCCTCGCCGGTCAGTCTCCGCGCCCGTAGGTGTTGACGACCATACCGCAGTCGAAGGCCCGGCTGGCTCTGAGCGAGAGCGGGCGCCGGTCGTGGAATATCCGCATGCCGTTTCCGATGGCCGCGGGATTGACGAAGAGGTTCAGCTCGTCGATCAGTCCATGCTCGATCAGCGAGGAGACGAAGGTCGCTCCTCCGTAGACGATGATGTCCTTCCCCGGCTGACTCTTGAGCCGGTTCACCGCCTCGACCAGCGGCCCGCTTTCCACCCGGACGTTACGGCCTTCCA
>JBOHSH010000149.1:0-1903 GCA_050733195.1 Gemmatimonadales bacterium | reverse complement strand
TACCAGCTGCTGCTCTGCCTTCGGGGAGACACGGACCACAAGGCGCTGACGGGCATCTCGTCCGGCGCAGCGATCGCGAGCCGCCTGGAGCCCCGTCACCTCGCCGCGGCGCGACTGCCGGAATTCCGGATCCAGTGTCCGCCGTCGTTCGCGGCGACGGGGCAGGACGCCTATTCCGAGCCGGTGGCGATCTTCACCGGCCCGCCGGAGCGCGCGGAGCTCCGCATGGATCTGGTGGAGTGCATGGAATGTCTGACCGACCGCGCCTCCGAGGCCTTCGCGGCGATCCAGGCGGTGTTCGACGAGTCGGGTGTGGTGCACAACGTCGACTTCCAGCCCGGTCAGGCCCTGGTGCTGGCCAATCGGCGGATCACCCACTCGCGCACGGTGTTCACGCCCCGGTATGACGGCACGGACCGCTGGCTCCAGCGGATGTTCATCCTCTCGGATCCGTTCCAGTTCCGGGCGCTCGTCGATCACCGTGTGCGGATCATCTAGCGGGGGCGGTCGCGTCCGCGGCAATGGCTGATCCAGGCGGCGCTCCACTCTCGTTCGGGCAGGAGGTCCTCTGGTTCCTCGACCGGGCCTCCCCCGGTCTCGCGGTCTACAACGCACCGCGCGCCGTTCGGCTGACCGGAAGCCTCGACGCCGCCGCGCTCGGGCGCGCGCTGACGGCTCTGGTCGAGCGGCAGCAGGCAATCCGCACCGCCTTCGTACCCGGTCCCGGCGGCGCCCCCGTGCAGGAAGTCAGGAGCGCGCGCCCGGTTGCCCTGCGGGTCTTGGATCTTTCGGCATTGGCCGTCCCGGAGCGGGAACCTGCCCTGGCCGCCCGGATCCGCGACCTCGCCCTTCAGCCTTTCGATCTGGGGAGCGGGCTCCTCCTCCGCGCGACGCTCTTCCGTCTGTCTGCCGAAGAGCAGGTGCTCTTCCTGCTGAGCCATCACATCGTCTCCGATGGCTGGAGCCGGGGCATCATCTTTCGGGAGCTGGCGGCGTTGTACACCGCGGAGGTCGCCGGCACAGCCGCGGACCTTCCGCCGCTGCCGATCCAGGCGGTGGATCACGCCCGCCGGGAGCGCTCGCGCCTCGCGGGCGCCGAGCTCACCCGCCTGCTGGATCATTGGCGAGCGGTCCTGGCCGGGGCCCCGACCGCGCTCGATCTGCCCACCGACTTTCCCCGCACCGGGATCCCCGGCTTCGAGGGCGGTGTCGCGTCGCTGGAGCTGTCCGGTGAGCTGACCGCTTCCCTGCACGCGCTCGCGCGCGAGACGTCCGCCTCACTACCGACGGTCCTGCTCGCGGGATTGGCGGCGGTGCTGCACCGCCATACGGGACAGGACGACCTGACGATCGGTCTTCCGGTGGCGGCGCGGGAGGATCCCGACATCGAAGGCCTGGTCGGCTTCTTCGCGAACACGCTGCCGATCCGCATTCGGCTCGGCGGCCAGCCGGAGTTCGCCGAGTTGGTGACGCGAACCCGCGACGCCTGCCTCGAAGCGTACGAGTACGCCGACGTGCCGCTCGAGCCGCTGGCGCAGGCGCTGCACGAGGACGGGCGTCCTTCCCACGCGCCGCTCTATCAGGCGCTCTTCGTTCACGAGCGGGACGACGGCGCGCTCGCGCCGATGGGACCCGTGCGGGTTACGCCCGTGCCGCTCGATGTCGAGGCGGCCCTCGCCGACGTCACGCTGATCGCGCGGGAGGGTGCCACCGGGGTTCGGCTCACGCTGCAATACCGCCGGGCGCTGTTTACCGCGGAGACCGCCGGCCGACTTCTGGCGCACGTGGTCCTGGTGCTGTGCGCGGCGGCCGAACGCCGGCGCGGCCCGGTCGGCGCCCTGCCGCTCGTCACGGCGGTGGAGCGCGAGGCGCTCACGGCCGCCGAGCCCTGGCGGGTTACCGC
>JBOHSH010000148.1:0-8162 GCA_050733195.1 Gemmatimonadales bacterium | reverse complement strand
ATCGCCAGCCGGGCGCGGCCGGCGGCATCGGCCTGCGGCTCGAAGACGCAGTCCGCGCAGGCGAGGAGCCGGCCGTCCGGAAGCGCGAGCCAGGACGCCGAGCCCGGCGGAGCCCCGTCGGTCGCTTCGCCCAGCGTCCAGCGGGCGGCGTCCGCGAGGCGCCGCGGCTCGATCCCGAAGCTCACCACGGCATCCACGTCTCCCAGGCCGAGCAGCCCGAGGCCGAATCGCACCGGGTCGAGGGCCATATCCAGGGCGTGGATCCCGTCGCGGATCCAGTCCGGCTCCCGCGAGCGGAGGAGGGCCGCCACCGCGGCGTGCCGGGGGTGCCGGAGAGGATTCAGCTCCGGCGTCCCCACGACCTGCACCGAGGGGAAGCCGTCGCCGAGGAGGCTCTCGGCTACCACGGACAGCCGCTCCACGTCGCTCCCCACCAAAAGGAGCTTCGAGCCGCTGGTGGCGGCCCGGCGGCGAAGATCGTCCAGTTTCACCTGGAGAAGCGGCGGCGAAGGGCGGCGGCGGTTTCCGGATGGACGAGGGCGCTCACGTCTCCTCCGTAGCGGGCGACCTCGCGCACCAGGCTCGAGCTGATGTAGGAGAGGCCCTGCCCGGGCACCAGGAAGACCGTCTCCAGCGTCCCGTGAAGCTGGCGGTTCATGAGCGCCATCTGGAACTCGTACTCGAAGTCGCCGACGGCGCGGAGGCCGCGCACGAGGATGGTCGCGCCGACGCGTCGCGCATAGTCGGCGACGAGACCCTCGAAGCTGTCGAGCGTGATTCTCGGCTCGTCGCCCACCACCGAGCGCAGCATCTCCAGCCGCTCGTCGACGGAGAAGAGCGGCTGCTTCGTCGCGTTCACCGCGATCGCGACGACGATCTTCTCCGCCACCGCGAGGCTCCGCCGGATGAGGTCGGCATGGCCGAGCGTCGGGGGATCGAACGACCCCGGATAAAGCGCGATGCGGTTCATGGCGATTCGAAAAAGGTAAGCGCGACGTCGCCGTACCGCCTGGTATCCCCGCCCTCCAGGGACCGGCCGGCAGGATGCTCCACCGCCAGCAGCCGGGCGAACGGCCGCTCGCGGAAGGCGGCCGCCAGCCGCTCGGCGTGCGGCACGGTATAGGGGGGATCGGCGAGGGCGATGTCGAACGCCCGGGCGGCGAGCCGCGCGACGTAGCGCATCGCGTCGCCCCGGCGAACGGTCACCCGGTCGGCCACGCCGAGGGCGTCGATGTTGGCCCGGAGCGCGGCGAGGGAGGCGGGAGCGAGCTCGACGAAGGTGGCGTGCGCGGCGCCGCGGGAGAGCGCCTCCAGGCCGAGCGCCCCCGAGCCCGCGAAGAGATCGAGGACGCGCGCGTCGCGGAGCCGGTCGCTCAGGATGCTCATCCACGCCTCGCGGACCCGATCCGCGGTCGGACGCACCCGGGCGTCCGCCGGCACCGCGAGGCGGCGACCGCCGAAGCGCCCCGCGATGATCCGGGTCAAACGGCGAGAACGGAGTTGGCCGTGACGGTGAGGAGCCGCGCCTGCAGAGACACGGCGCCCTTGTACTCGTTCTCCTCGAGCCGGAACGCCGCGTCGACCGGACCGTCCTCGAGGACCTCGAGCCGGTCCGCGAGCTGGAAGGCGATGGCCCAGAGCGCGGCGTCCTCCGACTCGAGCCGGCCGCGCAGGTGGTTGGTGCCGACCCGCTGGCGCGAGGAGAACCTGATCCCGCGCACCCCGAACACCGGCGCCGGGTTGCCCATGCCGCACGGCTCGAGGTAGCGGCAGAGCCGCTCGAGATCGCCGTTGGCGTCGCCGAGGGTGATCTCCAGGTCCACCCGCTGCTCCGGCCCGAGCTCCCTCCCCTGCAGCCGCTCCGCGGCCACCTCCTCGAAGCAATCGCGGAAGGCGTCGAACCGGTCCTTGCGCACGGTGAGCCCGGCCGCCATCCGGTGGCCGCCGAAACGCTCGAGCAGGTGGCCGCACGCGCCGAGCGCGCCGTGCAGGTCGAATCGGGAGATGCTCCGCCCTGAGCCCTTGCCGAGGTCGCCGTCGAAGCCGACGAGAAACGTGGGCCGGCCGTACCGCTCCACGACCCGGGACGCCACGATGCCCACGACACCCGGATGCCAGCCCTCCGCGCCGAGCACGATGCCGGCGCGGCGATCGAGGCTCCCCAGCAGCTCGACCTGCTCGATCGCTTCGTCGAGCATGCGCTGATCGAGCGCCTGCCGCTCGGTGTTGAGGCGGTCCAGCCGGCCGGCCAGCGCGGCCGCCTCGTCCGCGTCCTCGGTGAGGAGGAGGCGGAGGCCGTCGGCGGCGTCGCCGATGCGGCCGGCGGCGTTGAGCCGCGGCGCGAGGATGAAGCCGATCTGCCCCGCGCGGAGCGGGCCCGTGAGCCCGGCCGACGCGATCAGCGCCCGGAGGCCGATCCACCGGCTGTCGGCGAGGAGCTTGAGTCCATGGCGGACCAGTATCCGGTTCTCGCCGACGAGCGGCACCACGTCGGCGACGGTCGCGAGCGCCACGTAGTCGAGCAGGTGGAACGGGAGCTGGGACGGAAGCCCGAGCGCCGGCACCAGCGCCTGCACCAGCTTGAAGGCGATGCCGGTGCCGGAGAGCATGCCGAGCCCGGAGCGGTCGTCGGCTCGCTGGGGATCCACCACCGCCGCCGCGGCCGGGAGCGCCGGCCCGGGAATGTGATGGTCGGTCACGACCACGCGGATCCCGTTCCCCAGGGCGGCGGCCACGGTGTCGATCGCGTTGATGCCGCAATCGCACGTGAGAATGAGCCCCGCGTCGATCTCGCGGGCCCTGGCGAGTCCCGCCGGCCCGAAGTCGTAGCCGTCCCGGAGCCGGTGCGGCAGAAACGGCTCGACCCTCGCTCCCGCGAGCCGGAGCGCGCGGGTGAGCACCGCCGCGGCGCACTGGCCGTCCACGTCGTAGTCGCCGTGCACCAGGATGGGCTGCTTCGCGGCGACCACATCCGCGACGGCGCGCACCGCCTCGGCCATTCCGGCGAGCGTCATCGGGTCGGCGAGATTCTCGAGCCCCGGTCTCAGGAATGCCCGCGCATGCTCGGCCCGCTCGAGCCCGCGCTGCACCAGGAGCGCCGCGAGCGCCTCCGGCAGCGACAGCGCGCGCGCCAGCTCCCGGGTGGCGGCGGGATCGGGCGGCGCCTCGAGCGCCCAGCGGGGGAGCGTCGGGTTCATTCGCTCTCGTTCGCCGCCGCGTAGAGCAGGACGCCACAGGCTTCGCAGCCTTCGATCAGGAGCCCGGCGCGAATCTGGGTGCGGCGGTTCCTCGGCACCGCGGTGAAGCAGGCACCGCAGGCGTCGCCGCGGAGGGGCACCACCACGGCGGTCGCGCGCGACGTCCAGAGACGGTCGTAGCGGGCCCGGAGCGTCCGGTCCACGCCGCCCGCGCTCTCCTCCCGGGCGTCCTTCGCCGATTGGCGCTCGCTCTCGAGCTCCGAGCGCTCCTGCGCCAGCCGCTCCCGCTCGCCGGCCTGCTCCGCCTCCAGCGCCGCGAGGCTCTCCTCCGCCGCTTTTACCCCCGCCTCCTGCTCCTGCCCCTGCTCCGCCTGCTTGAGCCAGTCGTTCTCCTGTCGCGCCAGCACCGACCGGGCCAGGTCCATCTCGGTCATCAACGCCTGGACTTCCCGCGCCGTTCGCACCTGCTCGATACGCGATCGCCGCCGGTCCTGCATCGCCCGCTGGGCTTCGATGATCCGCTCCAGCTCCTCCCGCTTCTTGGTCGATTCCTGCACCCGCCGTCGGGCCGCCTCCAGCTCGGCGCTCGCCCGGCTCATCGCCTCGTCGAGCTCCACCGTGCGGTCGGCGAGCGCCGTCAGGCGCGCGTCGACCTCCAGAAGCGCCAGGTCCTTGGATTGCAGATCGAGCAGGCGTTCGAGATCGGGATGCATGCTGCCTCAGGAGTGCTGGGTGGGGTCCGGTCCGCCGGCGCGGCCTTCGCCGCGTCGAGGGGCCTTCTCGGCTGCCTTGCGGAACGAGAGCCGCTGCCGGGCCTGGAGGGGAAGCTGGTCGAGCCGGTTCCGCCGCTCGTCGACCTCCGAGAGCGGCGGAAGCGCGCGGGTCGTTTCGCGGGCCCTCAGATAGTCGAGCGCGCCGACGTACTCCGCGTCGAGGTCGTGGCCGGCCGAGAGGTCACCGGCCGCGTTCGTCATCAGGCGGTTCCAGACTTCCTGCGCCCGGGGCGACAGGAGCGGCACCACCGCCGCCGCGGCTTCGCCCTCCGGCAGGTTCGCCAGCGCGCCGAAGATCTCGCGGAAGCTCGCCACCTCGAAGAGGGTCGCCGGAACCTCGGTACGTGCGCGGGCGAGCCACCCCGGCGACGCCAGCATCACCTGCAGCAGCTTCGCCTCGATGCGGGCCCCCGGGCGCACCCGCCCCGCGCCGGCCTTTGCGACCTGGCGCGCGGGGGCCGGCCCGCGGGCGGCCGCCCGGGACGGCTCGATGGGGACGGGCCGCGGTCGCGCCGCCAGCTCCTGTTCCAGCACCGGCCGCGAGACCCTGGTGCGCTCTTCGATGAGATTGAGGTACAGCTCGCGGGTGATGGGATCCGCGGCGGCCTCCGCCGTCGGCAGCAGCCGGTCGAGGGCCTCGCGGCGGTGCTCGATGCCCTCGAACCATCCCTTCCGCTCGAGGAGCTGGATCTTCCGTTCGAGCACGTCGACGGCGTCCTTGAGGATCGGTGCGAGGGCGGCCGCGCCGCCTTTCCGCACCAGCGTATCGGGATCTTCCCCTTCCGGCATGGTCGCCACGCGCACCCGGAGCTTGTGCCGGAGCGCTTCGTCCGCGGCGCGGAAAGTGGCCCGGAGTCCAGCGGTATCGCTGTCGTAGAGCAGGATCACGACCGGCGCAAAACGCCGGATCAACGCGGCCTGGTCCGGGGTGAGCGCGGTGCCAAGCGGCGCGACGACGTTGTCGATGCCGGCGAGGACGAGCCGGAAGACATCGAAATAGCCCTCCACCAGGATCGCCGTCTCTTCGCGGCGGATCGCCTGCTTGGCCTGGTGCAGGTTGTAGAGCATTCCGCCCTTGTGGAAGACGGGCGACTCGGGGGAGTTGAGGTACTTGGGCTCGCCCGGGCCCAGCAGCCGGCCCCCGAAGCCCACGGGCCGGCCGCGGAGATCGCAAATCGGAAAGAGGAGCCGGCCGCGGAATCGCGCGCCGATGCTTCCGTCCTCGCGCCGCAAGAGGAGTCCCGCCTCGAGCATCGTCGCTTCCTCGAGGCCGAGCTTCCCCATCGCCTCCTTGAAGCCGCCCCGCGGAGCGAACCCGAGCCGGTGCTCCGCGGCCACCTCGAGCGGGATGTCGCGGCCCGCGAGGTAGCTCCGCGCGGCCTCCGCCTCCGGATCGTCGCGGAGCCGCTCCGCGAACCACTCCTCGGCCGCGGCGACCGCGGTGAAGAGCGGCTCCCGCGGGTCGGGGCCCTCGCGCCCGCCCTGCTCCGGGACCGAGATGCCGGCCCGGCGGCCCACCTCGCGCACCGCCGACGGGTAGTCGAGTCCCTGCCGCTTCATGAGATAGGTGAAGACGTCGCCGGCTTCGTGGCAGACGTAGCAGTAGTACATCCCCTTCTTCGGGATCACCGCGAAGTTGCGGTGGCTCCCGCCGTGGAACGGACAGGGACCGCGATAGTCCGCGCCGGTGCGCTTGAGCGACACCGACTCGCCGATGATCTCGACCAGGTCTGCGCTGTCGCGGATCCGCTCGATCAGCTCGTCGGGGATCATCAGCTCGCGAACTCCACGATGGTGACACCCATGCCGCCCTGGTTCCGCGGCGCGAAGTCGAATTTCGCGACGCGCCGATCGCCGCGGAGCAGCTCCCGCACCCGGTCGCGGAGCGCGCCGGTGCCCATGCCGTGAATGATCCGGATGAAGGGGCGGTCGGCGAGAACCGCCGCGTCGAGCGCGGCGATGGTGACCGCCTCCGCCTCGTCGCCGCGCATGCCGCGGAGGTCCACGTCCATCGGGGCATCGCCGGCCGGGCCCGCCGGCGCCGTGCTGCGCCGCGCGGGGGCCTCCGCGCTCCGCCAGCTTCGCCGGCCCTGGCTCTCGGAGCCCGGCGGCAGCGCCACGAGCGCACCCGCCGGCACCACGATCCGCACCGACCCCGCCATCACCACCGCTTCGCCGTCGTCGCGCAGCTCGATCACCTGCCCCACAGCGCCGGTCTCAAGACGGACTCTCGAGCCCTCCCGAACTTCCTGGTGGGCACTGGGAGAGGGCGCGGGCTCCTCCGCGGGGGCTTCCTCGGCGCCCGCCTGGATCGCGTCCTCGAGCTGCCGGCGCGCGCAGCGCGCCTCGTCTTCGGTTCGCGCGGCATCGGCGGCCCGCAGCGCGGCCTCGACCCGCTCGCGCGCGGCCAGCAGGAGCTGTCGCGCCTCCGCCCGTGCCCGCCGGTCCGCGTCCTTCTCCCGCGCCCGAAGCACGCGCTCCCGCTGCTCCAGCGTCTCCTCCAGGAGCTCGAGCCGCGCGACCACGCCGTCGAGCTCGAGCCGGCTCTCGGACAGACGCTGCTGCAGTTCCGCGAGGTCCCGGTCGCGTGCCTCCGCCGACTCGAGCAGCGCATCCAGCGACCGCTCGCCCGGCGACATCATCCCCTCGGCCGCGCCGAGCACGCCGGCCGCGACGCCGAGCCGGCGCGCGATGGCCAGGCCGTAGGAGCGGCCGGGTGCGCCTTTCCGGAACCGGTAGGTCGGTTCGAGGCGCTCGGCGTCGAACTCGAGCGACCCGTTGACGACCCCCGGCGTGCTCGCGGCGAGGTCCTTGAGCGCGCCCAGGTGTGTGGTCGCGATGGTCCGGGTGCCGCGGACGTTGAGCTCGCGGAGCGATGCCGATGCCAGCGCGCCCCCTTCGGCGGGGTCGGTCCCGCTCCCGATCTCGTCGATCAGCACCAGCGACTCGCGGTCGGCTTGCTCGAGCACCCGGCGGAGGGTGGCCACGTGCGCGCTGAAGGTGGAAAGGTCGGCCGCGATCGACTGGTGGTCGCCGATGTCGGCGAAGATCCGGGTGAAGACCGGCAGCGCGCTCTCCTCCCCCACCGGCGGCACGATGCCGGCCTGCGCGCAGGCGGCCGCGAGTCCCACCGTCTTGAGCAGGACCGTCTTGCCGCCCGTGTTAGGCCCGCCCACCAGCAGCGTCCGCTCCCCCTCGGGCATCTCGAGGTCGAAGGGAACGGCCTCCACGCCGCGCGCCAGCAGCAGCGGGTGCCGGGCCGACCGCAGGACGAGCGCGCCGCCCGGAGGGCGGATCGCCGGCACGGCGGCGCGGCAGGCCCGCGCATGGCGCGCCCGGGCGACGAGGTCGTCGAGCGCCACGCACATCTCGTGGGCGGTGTCGATCTCGCCGGCGTGGGGCCGGAGCCGCGCGGTGAGGTCCCGGAGGATCCGGAGCACCTCGCGCTCCACGTCGGCCATCGCCGAGCGGAGGGCGTTGCCCAGCTCGACCGCGGCGCCCGGCTCGATGAAGAGGGTCCCCGCGCTCGCCGACTCGTCGTGCACGATGCCGTCGGGCCGGGCGCGGGAATCCCGGCGCACCGGGATCACGTAGCGGCCATTCCGGAACGTCACCGATCCGCCGGACGCCGCCGCGCCCGACTCCAGGCCCTGCAGGATGGTCTCGAGCTTCCGGACCAGCTTCTCCCGCGCGACGTGTACCTCGCGCCGCGCCCGGGCCAGTGCCGGGCTCGCCCCGTCCAGCACCTCGCCGTCCTCGCCGATCGCGTCGGCGAGCCGCTTCTCGATCGCCGCCTCGGGCACCGGGACCCGGAGCGCGGCCGCCTTCGGCGCCCGCTCCTGAATCCGCTTGAGCTCGCCCGCCGCCGACCGCGCCGCCGCCAGCGTCCGGCGCAGCACCCAGAGCTCGGCTCCCTCGAGCACGCTTCCCTCGAGCCTGAGCCGCGGCAGGATCGCGTCGATCGGGGGAACGTCCCACGCTTCGACGCCGTCGCCCTCGGCCATGAGCGCCAGCACCTCGCCGACCGGCGCCAGCGCCTCCCTCACCCACGCGGGGTCGGCCGACGGTCTGCGCGCGCGCACCCGGTCGGCGCCGAGCGGGCCCGCGGCATGGCCGGCGACCACGTCCAGCACGGGAAAGAACTCGAGCGCGGCGAGCGCCTCGCCGGCGTCGGGGAGGAAGTGGGACGGGG
>JBOHSH010000147.1:0-19833 GCA_050733195.1 Gemmatimonadales bacterium | reverse complement strand
ACGGGAAACGGGGAACGGGAACAGGACGGGAAACGGGGAACGGGAACAGGACGGGCACCGCAACTGGCGCGTCCCGTTCCCCGTTCCCCGTTCCCCGGTTACTGCTCCACCAGCTGCTTCAGCAGCTCCTTGACGCGCGGGTCGTCCGACCGCGCGAGCCGGGTGATCACCGCGCGACGCACCGTCGGATCCGTCTCGGTCTTCGCGATCTGGATCAGGCGGTCGGTCGCCTCGCGGTCGCCGACCTTGAAGAGGGCGTTGGTGGCCGCTTCCTTGCCGCGCCGATCGACGGCTGTCTCGTACAGCCGATAGAGCTGCATCGTCGTCGCGCCCGCCTTCTGGGCCGCATCCGCCGCCTGGGTGCGGAGCTCGGAGGGCGTCGACTCATCGGCGGCGACTCGGAGCACCCACTCGAGATTCGCGGTTCCGCCCAGCTCCCCGATCACCGACAGGATCGCGCGCTTCGCCTCGAGTGAGGTGGCGCTCGCGTAGTGGGTCCGCAGCAGCTCGGCGTCCCTGGGCGTCGCGTACTCCCGCCCGATTCCGCGAACCACCGTCACCCGCAGGTTCTCGGGGAGGTCGGGATTGGCGAGCTGGGCGCGGAGAAAGTCGCGCGCGCGGGGATCGCCGGAATTGGCGAGGGCCTGGAGCGCGGCTTGCCTGAGCCAGCGGTCGGCGCCGGTGGCCATGCGGGTGAGCGCCGCCAGGTCGGCCTGTTCGGTCCGGGCGAGGACCGACACGGCCGATTGCCGGATCGACGTCGTCTCGGCGGGATCCCCCGCGATGGCGACGACGCCCGCCGAGATCTGGCGGGCCGCGGCGGCGTCGATCGTCTCGAGCTCCCGGCCGAGCCAGCTCAGCGCGCTCTGCCGGACGGCCCTGGCCAGCTCCTTGTTCTGCGCCAGTCGGAGCAGCCCGGCCGACACGTCGACGCTATCGGCGAGCACCGCGGGCATGATCGCCTCACGGGCGGGCCGGCCTTCCGCGCGGCCGGCGAGATCCAGCAGGTACGCCGCCGCGGCGGACGCGCTCACCGTGCCGATGTCGGTCACCCCGTCGGGCCTGGTCTCGGGGGCCACCTCGACGTCGATGTCCACCACGACACCGCCGGCGCGGACGATGCGCACGACGACCGGTCCGCGCCGGCAGGTCGCCTGGTGGTCGGTCCGGAAGCCGGTGACGTTGCCGGTCGTGACATAGAACGAGTTGCCGACGTTGATCGAGCGACCCCAGCCGCACACGTCGGAGCGCGCGGCGTAGCTGAACTGTACGGTGCCGTCGCCCCGCTCTACCCGCTCCCGGAGCCCGCCCTGGGCCCCGAGCCCCGCGGCCAGCCCCAGCGCCGCGGCCGCCGCGAACGGCGTCATCCTGATGAGGGTTCTCATGGCTTCTCCACGAGCTCCAGCAGGAGCTTCGTGCTCCGGGGATCCTTCTTCCTGGCCAGCGCCGAGATCGCCATCCGACGAAGCTCGGGATCGGTGCCGCTGCGCGCGATCTCGATCAGCTTGTCCGTCGCCGCCGCATCCTCGCGATTGGCGAGCTGCGAGATGAGACCGCCGCGGAGCTCGCGCTCGCCGAGGGCGTCGAAGAGCCGTCCGATGTCCTCGACCGAGAGGGTCGTCGGCCGCAGGCGGTTGATGGCATCCCGCCTGAGCGCCATCTCCTCGTCGCGGTTGCGCACGATTCCCATCAGCCACTGGTCGTTGGCGCTCCCGCCGATCCGCGCCACGGCGGAGATGATGGCCGACTTCACCTGGCGTGACTCGCTCTTCGCGTAGAGGGTCCGCAGGTAGGTCGCGTCCTCCGCCGCCTCCGGCGAGATCCGCCGGGTCGAGTCATCGTTCCGCCGCGCGCCGGGGGTCACGTTCGTGACGTAGCCCTGCTGCCCGGTAGTCGCCAGCATCACCCACTCGCCCCGCGAGAGACTGAGAATGGCATCCGTCCGAAGCCGCTCCGTCAGATCCTCGCGCTCGATGATGGCCCGGAGCGCTCGGCGCGCCTCGGGGCTGCCGTTCGAGCGGAGGGCCGAAATCACCTGCTGGCGCGTCCGATCGTCAGTGGCGGCGTTGAAGAGCTGCTCGAGCGTCCGCACGGTCGCGGTGCCGGACGAGCGCGCGAGGAGACCGATGGCGTCGCCGCGGACGCTCGGGTCCGGGTCGTTCTTGGCCACCCCGAGGAGGTCGTTGGCCGATTCTTCGGTACCGGCGCGGCCGAGCAGGTACACCGCCCGCCGGCGGAGCGTCACCGAGCACTCGTCCTTCCGGGCGAGCACCCGCTGCAGCGTCGGCCGCGCCTCGGCGGCGTTCACCTGCACCAGGGCGCTCAGCGCCGACGCCCGGACTTCCATCTCCTCCTTGTCGCAGGTCGTTCCCTGCGCCGTCGCGGCGCGGAGCGCGCTCTCGGCCTCACGGTCCCCCCGGGACGCGAGCGCGGCGTAGATCCGCGTGCGCAGGGAGGCCGCCTCCGGATCGACCGCGGCGGCGGTGTACTTCTCCTGCTGCGCGCGGAGGGTGGTGAGGGCGGCCCGAAGCTCGTCGGTGGAGCCGGCGCGATAGAGCGCGAACGCACGGTAGTAGAGCGCGGCCGGCGCGACGCGCGACCGGGGGTACTTCTGCTCGAGCGTCTGGAAGAGCGTCGACGCGCGCGCGTACTCTCCCCGGCTGAGAGCGTTGTGCGCCTGGCGGTAGAGCGAGTCTTCCGCCGTGCCCTGATCGGGCTCCGCCCTGAGCCAGACGCTCTTCGGGCGTGCCCCCGGAGTTCCGAAGGACGGCTCGTAGTGGAAGGAGGGCATCTGAGCCATCGCGAGCGCGGTCGTCTCCGCGAGATGGGCCGGCTCGGGCGTGATCGGGAGCTCGGGGAGGAGCGGCAGCTCCGGCATGACGGGCAGCGTCAGCTCGTGGATGCGTTCGGAGAGCGCCTCGAGCTCCGGGTGCGGGAAATCCCAGTGGAAGCCCGGCCGATCGAGATGGAAGTCCGGCATTTCCAGGTGAAAGTCCGGCATCTCGAACGGGCTGGGCGCGAGCCGGGGTCTGGGCGCGCGCGCCTTCTCCACGGCCTTCGGGGTCACCTTGGGCCTGGGCGTCGCCGGCGGCGCCGGGGTCTGGGCGGTAGCGGCAACGGCGCCGGCGAGCAACAGGACGAGCAGCGGAGTCGAACGCATGACGGGAGCTCCGGGTATCACGGCAACGAGGGGTTGTGCTCCGCGAGGAAGACGCGGAGGCGCGGGATCACGTCGCGCTGGTCCATGGCCTGGTCGATGAGCGAGACATCGGGCGCGTTCGGCCGCTCGGGTAGCTGGACGATCTGCGCCAGCACCAGCTCCAGGTCCTCGAGCAGCGCGCGAAGCCGCGGCTCGATCGGCTCGGGCGCGTCCATCATCAGACGCGTGGTGGTGAGGAGGTCCCGCGCCTGGCTGATGGAGTAGTCGCGGGGCTGGCGGCCGCCCGACTCGGTCGCCAGGGTCACGAGAAGCGCGGTCACGCGCTCCAGGTAATCGGTGGCGACGCCGACGAACGGCGCGTCGTGCGCGGCCGGCTGGACGGCCGGCCCATCCGCAGCCGGGAGGGCGGCGGGGGCGGCGACCGGCTCGGCACTCTTTTGGAAGAGCGGGGGCGCGATCTGACCGATGCCGATGCCGACGAGCAGCGTCGCGGCGAGCGGCAGCAGGCTCCGCACCCAGCGCCACTCGCGGCGCGGTCCGTCGCCGAACGCCTCCGATTCGATCCACGCCCACATGCGGTCGAGCGGGGGCTCGGGCGCGACGCGCCAACTCTCCCCCAGGCTCTTCAGGTGTCTCTCGAAGTCCTTCTCGTCCATCGTACTCTCCTGCGTCACCAGCGTTCAGCGGCCACGGTGGCGAGCGCTTCCCGCAGCCGTGCGCGACCTTCCGAGAGGCGCGCCTTGCTCGTCCCTTCGGGGACGCCGAGGATCTCGGCGATCTCCCGATGGGTGAATCCTTCCACGTCGTGCAGCACCACCGGGAGCCGGAGCCGGACCGGCAGCCGCTCGAGCTCCGCCTGCAGCCGCTCGCGAAGGTGCGGATCCGCCCCGGAAGGGGAGGGGGGAGCCGCCACCGTCGCCGCCTCGGCCAGCTCCCGTTCCCGCGCCCGGATCCGGCGCAGCCGCCGCATCCCCGACAGCACGGCGGACATCGCGACCGAGTGCAGCCAGGTGGAGAACGCGGCGTCGCCGCGGAACTGTCCCAACCGATTGAAGGCTTTCACGAACGTGTCCTGGGTGTACTCCTCCGCGAGCTCGGCGTCGCCGAGCACCCGGTAGATGAGCCGGTACACGCGCGGTGCGTGTCGCTCATAGAGGCGGCGGGCCGCCTCCCGGTCCTCCGCCATGGCGGCGGCTATCAGCTCTCTGTCGTCCACACCTTCCCCTGCGGCCGCCTGGGAGCGAGGGCGATCTCTGGAGTTGTCTGACGCACTGGGTTGGGAAACGGTTGTGGCAGGAGGTCCACCTGAAAGAACTGAAAGCGGTATGGCTAACTACTACGTCTCTGAACTATTGCCGCCACCAGCTCTTGCCCGATGGTCTCTACCTGCCAACGGCGAACGCCCTCTATCCGCTCGAGCTCCGCGAGGTTCACCGGTGCGGCCCGGGCCACCGCCTCGAGGAGCCAGTTGGGGGCCAGCACGCCCGTCTGCAGGTCGAGCCGCTGGGCCAATTCTACCCGGCGAGCCTTGAGCCGCTCGAGTCGCATGTCGAAGAGCAGATCGGGCCGGTGCCGCCTGGCTCGTTCGTAGCGCGGCAAGGCTTCTTCCGGGAGCGCGAGGCCGCGACGCACGGCATCGAGGATCTCCTCGCCCCGGCGCTCGATGGTGTCCCGGCCCACGCCCGGGACGCTCGCGAGTTCGCTCGGCGTCCCCGGCAGCCGTTCCGTCAGGGCGAACAGTGCCTCATTGCCGAGGACACGGAACGGTGCGCGGTCGAGCGCCGCGGCGGTGCGGTCCCGCCAGACATAGACCTCGCGGAACACCGCGAGCTGGCGGGCCGAAAGGTTCCGCGCGCCCTTGGCGGCGAGCGCCGCCTCCTCGGCGGCCACCGGCTCGGGCCATCGCACGCCCGTGAGGAGCCGGCATTCCTCCTCGACCCACGCCAGACGGCCGCGCCGCTCGAGCTCTCCGCGCAGGTGGTCGCGAAGCTCCGGGAGCCACCGGGTATCGAGGGCGGCGTACGCGAGCATCGCGGCCGAGAGGGGCCGGGCGGACCAGTCGGCCCGCTGGAAGCGCTTGTCGAGCCGCACGTCGAAGTGCTTCTCGAGGAGGGCGGCGAGCCCGATGCCTGGTTCGTTCAGGAACTGCGCGGCGACGCGGGTGTCGAAGAGCCGGGCGGCGCGGAACCCGAACTCCTGATGCAGCAGGCGGAGATCGTAATCGGCGTCGTGGAAGACGAGCTCGATGTCCGGGTCGATGAGCAGCTGCCCCAGTCCCGGAAGGCCGGGGACCAGCAGCGGGTCGACGATCCAGGTCCCCGTGCGGGTGGACAGCTGCAGCAGGTAGACGTGGTCATGGTACCGGTGAAAGCTGGCCGCCTCGGTGTCGATCGCGATCAGCGGCTCGCGCCGGAGCCCCTCAAGCAACGCGGTGAACTCGGCCGGCGACCGGATCAGCGGCGGTCCCGTCCCGGGCCCGACGAATTCGGAGGGGGAGGGATCGCTGGGCGGCATGGAGGACTATGGATCCCTGACGAGAGGGGAGGAATAGTAGCGGGTCCGGCGGGCCCCCACCTACCTTTCCGCGCGGATCCACCCGCTCCACGCGGCGTGTCATGAGCCCCACGGACGTCGATCAGGTCGTCTATCCCGATGATTGCGATGCCTACGGGCATCTGAATCAGGCGTCCTTCCTGCGCGTATTCGAGCGCGCGCGGTGGGACGTGTTGGCGCGCGGGCCCGGCATGGACGTCTTCGTGCGGGGCGGCGCCTGGCCGGCGGTGCGCAAGACGGTCGTCGACTACCACGCCCCCGCCTTCGCGGGCGACATCCTCCGCGTGCACCACGCGATCATCCATCTCGGACGCACCAGCTTTACGATGCGGCAGACGGCCCGTCGCGAGCGCGACGCGACGCTCGTGGCGACGGCGGAGTTCGTGTTCGTGTGCATCGATCGGGAAGGGCGGCCCGTGCCGGTGCCGCCGGAGGTGGGCGACTTCTTCCAGGCGCGCCCCGCGAACGGGCCCGCCGATCGCTGCACGGTGAACGGCGTTACCCTCGCGGTCGAGCACCGCGGGAGCGGGCCGGCGATTCTCTTCGTGCACGCCTTTCCCCTCGATCGCACGACCTGGCAGCACCAGATCGACACGCTCACGGGATACCGGAGGATCGCCCCCGACCTGCGGGGCATGGGACAGTCGGACGCGCCCGACCTCGGCTACTCGATGGCCACCTACGCCGAGGACCTGAGCGCGCTCCTGGACGCGATGGGGGAGAAGCAGGTGGTCCTCTGCGGTCACTCCCTGGGCGGGTACATCTGCTTCGAGTTCCTGCGGCGATGGCGCTCCCGGGTGCGAGGGCTCATCCTGATGGACACGCGGGCCGAAGCGGACAGCGCCGAGGGGCGACGGGCGCGCGATGCGCTGATCGCGCGGGTGCGGGAACAGGGAGCGATCGCCGCGGCGGAGGCGATGCTCCCGCGGTTCTTCACGCCGCAGGTCCCGGCCGACATCATCGAGCGGGTGCGGACGATGATCCTGCGCACGCCGGTGTCGGGGATCGTGGGCGCGCTGTCGGCGATGCGGGAGCGACCCGACAGCACCCCCCTGCTCGCCACGCTCACCGGACTGCCGACGCTGGTGCTGGTCGGCGCGGAGGACGCGATCACCCCGCCCGCGATCGCCCAGGCGATGGCGTCGGCGATTCCCGGCGCGCGGCTCTTCGAAGTCGCCAACGCGGGCCACCTCCCGTGCCTCGAGCAACCGGTTCCCACGACCCGCGCCATGCTCAAGTTCCTGCAGGCGCTGGGATGAAACCATTCGCGGGGGTCGGGCGTCTATAGGGAAGGCGGGTCGATCAGGCGATCCATGCAGGATCACCGCCAATGCCTCAAGCAGTACTCCATCCCCCCGCCCCCGAGGCCGGTCGCAGGTGAGCCGGCCTCGAGGGGTGTCTTCCAGGGGCTAGGGGCTAGGGGCTAGGGGTTAGGGGCTGGGGAATTAAGAGAGGAGCGGTGCTTGGATCTCCGAGCACCGCTCCCGCGCTTTCGGCCTAGTCCCCAGTCCCCAGTCCCCAGTCCCCAGTCCCTAGTCCCTCGTCATCTCTTCGGTCTCGCCGGCGGCTCCGTGGAGTTGAAGACCACCCGGTTCTTCTCGATGAATCCGGTGAGGTTCTGCGGCACGTCCTCTTCGGGGAAGATCGCGGTCACCGGGCACTCGGGCTCGCAGGCGCCGCAATCGATGCATTCGTCGGGATGGATGTAGAGCTGGTCCTCGCCCTCATAGATGCAGTCGACGGGGCAGACGTCCACGCAGGACCGGTCCTTCACGCCGATGCACGCCTCGGTGATCACATACGCCATGCCTGCGCGTCTCCGTTCGGTGGTGTTGCGCCGGCCGCGGGTCGCCGGCCGGGTGTTCGAGACAGAGATTAAGGAGCCCTTGCGGCCGCCGCAAGGGTGGGCCGGCGTTAGGTTTTGGCCATGCGAGGCCTCGCCGGAATGACGCTTGCCGCGGGGCTCGCCCTGGCCCCGGCGGCGCGCGCCCAGCGCTGCTCGGAAGGGCCCATCGCCCTCGTGCTCTCGGGCGGCGGTGCGCGCGGCTACGCCCATGTCGGCCTCCTCCGCGCGCTCGACAGCCTCCGCATCCGGCCCGATCTGATCGTGGGCACGAGCATGGGCGCCATCATCGGCGCCCTCTACGCGAGCGGGTACAGCGCCGCGGACCTCGAATCGCTCCTCGCGCGGCTCGGTACGGAGGACCCGTTCCGGCGGATCGGCCCGCGGGTGCCACGCGCCTGGGGCGCTCTCCTTCCCCTCGTGGGCTGGGAGCAGGACGAGCGCGGCATCCGGTTCCGGAACCCCGCGGTGCGCGAGGCCTACGTCAACGCCTACCTGAACGCCGTGCTGCTCCAGGGCAACCTGCAGGCCCGCGGCGACTTCGACCGGCTGCCGATTCGCTTCCGCGCCGTCGCGACCGATCTCGCGAATCAGGAGCCGGTGGTGCTGGGATCGGGCGACCTGGCGCAGAGCGTCCGCGCCAGCATGGCCATCCCGCTGGTCTTCTCACCCACGCGCGTGCAGGGAAAGGTGCTCGCCGACGGCGGGCTTTCGGCGAACGTGCCGATCGCGGCGGCCCGCAGCCTCGGAGCGCGCCGGCTTATCGTCTCCGATGTGACCGAGCGGATCGCGGATCCCAGGCCGGCGGAAGGTCCCCTCTCCGTGCTCGACCGGCTGATGGGGTTTCTCTTCACGCAGCGACTCGACTCCCTCGGCGCGGCCGACGCCTACGTGCGACCCGAGGTCCAGGAGTTCCGCTCGCTCGACTTCTCGCCGGACAAGCTCGCAAGTATCGAGCGGGAAGGCCGGCGCGCCGCGGATTCCACTCTGGCGCGAGCGGAGTGCTTCCCCCGGTCGGAGCGGCCGGCGCTTCCGGCGCTCCCATCCGTCGTCGGACCGCTCACCATGACCGGAGGACATCCGGGCGACCAGCGGCTTCTCGCGAAGACCCTCCGGCTCGACCCTCCCCGCCTCGATGCGGAGGCGCTTCGCCGGCGACTCCGCGCAGCCGGAGACGGTGATCCCTTCGCCGAGTTCTGGCTCGTCCCCTCGGGCTCGGGGGACACCGTGGGCTTCGCGGTCGAGCTCGCGCGCGCCCCGCGGCGACTCGCCGGCCTGGGGCTGGCGTACGACGCCGACCTCTCGGGCCGGTTCTGGGCCGGCGCACTGGAGCGCCGGCTCCTCGGGACCGGCGTCGAGCTGAGCCTGGTCGGCAGCGTAGGACGATTCCGGGACGAAGCGAGCATCGCGCTCCGGCGTACCTCGACCGGCGCGACCGCGACGTCCCCGCTGATCCGGCTCTTCGGCGGCCGGGAGCAGATTCGCCGCTTCGACAGCGGCGCGATCGAGCTCTCCACGGCGCCCACCGATCAGGCGCGACTCTTCGTGGGGCTCGAGCAGGGCCTGGGCGGCGGCTGGCTGGTCGAGCTGGGCGGCGAGGCGCTGTCGTGGGAGAACCCGGATGCCACCGAGCGCTCCGCGCTGGGAGCTGCGCTCCGGGCATTCCATCAGCCGGAAGGATCGCCGCGTCTCGTGCAGGCGGAAGTCAGCTGGACCCGACTCTGGCGCCGAGCCCAGCTGGTCGCGGGTAATCAGATCGAGCTCAGGCGGCTCCGGCTCGAGCCGAGCATTCGCATCGGCTGGGGCCGCCACCTCCCGCTGCACGAGCAGTTCGCTCTGGGGGGAGAGATGATGGGATTCCCGGGACTCCGCTACGGGGAGCGCCGCGGCGACCGGGAGGCGCTGGTCGCGCTGCAGACGAGCTGGGTCTTCAAGCTGCCGTTCTCGGTACGGCTCCTCGCGAGCGCGGGGCGAAGCGCGCAGCACGGACCGCTGCTCGACACGGACGGCTGGATTGCCGGAGCCAGGGCCGGGTTAGGGCTCGACTCGCCGTTCGGTCCGTTCGCGGTGGAGTACGGCCTGGCGACCGATGGCTCGGGAGCGGTGCACTTCCGGGCGGGAAGGTGGTTCTGAAACGGTTGACGGTGACGGGTCTCAGGCCGTGAGGTGCTTCCGGAGGAAGGTCAGGGTCCGTTCCCAGGAGAGCCGGGCTGCCTCCCTGTCGTAGACCGTGGGGCGAGTGTCGTTGAAGAAGGCGTGGCCCGCGTTGTAGAAGTGGGCTTCGACCTGGCCGCCGGCCGCTTCGATCTTCCGCACCAGCTCCCGCGCCTCGGGCTCCGTGGTGGAGGTGTCCTGGGTCCCGAAGTGTCCCTGGATGGGAACCTTCACCCGGGCCGGGTCGATCCGCACGTTGGGATGGACGCCGTAGAAGTTCACGCCGCAGGCGAACCGGTCGGGATACTCCGTGGCCGCGTAGAGCGCGAGCTGGCCGCCCATGCAGAAGCCCATCACCCCGACCCGCTTCGACGTGACCTCGCGACGGAGCACCAGCGCGTCGGCCGCGCCGCGGAGGTCGGCGCTCGCCTTGGCGATGTTGAGCGCCATGAAGAGCTTGCCGGCCTCGTCCGGACTCCTGGTATGGCTCCCGTGGTAGAGGTCGGGCGCCAGCGCGACGAAGCCCTCGCGCGCGAACCGGTCGCACACCTCCGTGATGTGATCGACCAGCCCCCACCACTCCTGGAGGACGAGGAGGCCTGGACCCTGGCCGGTCTCGGGGACCGCGAGATAGCCTGAGCAGGTGTGCCCGTTCGACGGGAACTGTATCATCTGTCCCATGCGAGTGCCTCGTCCCCCGGGTGATGGTCCCGGGGGTCAGAGCAGGGCGGAGAGGGGACTCGCGACCTGTTCGCTGCGGAGCTCCGGCTCTCCATACCGATCGGAAGCCGTGTAGAGGCGATTCCACTCCTCGCGGAGGCAGAAGGGGTCGGCACCCCAGACCCGGTCCACCGCGAGCACGCCGTCCAGATGGTCGATCTCGTGCTGCAGCAGCTCGGCCAGCCCCTCCTCGCACTCGATCTCGTGGGCCTCCCCCTTCAAGTCCTGGTAGCGGACCCGGATGTGCCAGGCTCGCTGGACCCGGACGAGGAGATTGGGGAAGGAAAAGCAGTCGTCCCAGACCGAAAAGTCCTCGGTCCCGATGTCGATGATCTCCGGGTTGATGAGGGTCCAGGGCCGATCCATCTCCACGTGGACCATCCGGACCGGAGCGCCGATCTGGGGCGCCGCGATCGCCCGCCCGCTCCCGAATCGGGATTGCCAATCGCGCAGTGTCTCCCGCAGATCGTCGGCAATGACGCGCACGGCCGTGGACTTGGGCCGACTGATCGGCTCGCAGCGGGTGCGGAGCACAGGGTCGCCCAGGAGGCGGATCCGATGGATGGTCATGTCCCTGCAAATCTCCCACTCGGAAGCGAAAAGACAATAGGGCAAGCAGTCAGAGGGCCCGCTGAGCGGATCGACAGCGGGATTACAATAGTAGTCATAAATACTACTATCGGATCTGTGCTCTGGTGCCACGGGGCATCTCAGGCCGGATAAGGAGCCGCGCGATCCTGGCCCAACGCGTTGCGACACAGACGGTTGGTCTGATTTTGACAATCCCGACTATTTTACTTAGGATTCGTCGGATCATTGGGGCCCGGCCCAGGTAGCATCGGTTCGCGATCACCTTGGGGGAGCGCATGTCGGACTCGGTGGAGTCGCTGGTCAACCGCGAGTACAAGTGGGGCTTCGTCACGGAGATCGAAGCCGACACGGTCCCCAAGGGCCTGTCGGAGGACACCATCCGGATGATCTCGGCGAAGAAGGGCGAGCCTCCGTTCATGCTCGACTGGCGGCTCAAGGCCTACCGCGGCTGGCTCAAGATGACCGAGCCGCACTGGCCGAACGTCCGCTACGCGCCGATCGACTACCAGAACATGATCTACTACGCCGCTCCCAGGACCAGCGCGCCGCTCGGCTCCCTTGAGGAGGCGGATCCCAAGCTGATCGAGACTTACCAGAAGCTCGGGATTCCGCTCACGGAGCAGAAGATCCTCGCCGGCGTGGCCGTGGACGCGATCTTCGACTCGGTCTCGGTGGGGACCTCCTACAAGAAGCAGCTCGCCGAGCTGGGCATCATCTTCTGCTCCTTCTCCGAGGCGGTGCAGGAGCACCCCGAGCTGGTGCAGAAGTATCTCGGCTCGGTGGTGCCGATGAGCGACAACTTCTTCGCCGCGCTCAACTCGGCGGTCTTCAGCGACGGCTCCTTCGTCTACGTGCCGCAGGGCGTCCGCTGCCCGATGGACCTCTCGACCTACTTCCGCATCAACGCCCAGAACACCGGCCAGTTCGAGCGGACGCTCATCATCGCCGACGAGGGCGCCTGGGTGAGCTACCTCGAGGGGTGCACCGCGCCCAAGCGCGACGAGAACCAGCTGCACGCGGCGGTGGTCGAGCTGGTGGCGCTGCCGGGGGCCACCATCAAGTACAGCACCGTGCAGAACTGGTACGCGGGCGACGAGGAAGGGCGCGGCGGGATCTACAACTTCGTCACCAAGCGAGGGAAGGCCTCCGAGCGGGCCAAGATCAGCTGGACGCAGGTGGAGACGGGCTCCGCCATCACCTGGAAATACCCGAGCGTGATTCTCCAGGGCGACGACTCGGTGGGCGAGTTCTACTCGGTGGCGGTGGTGAACGGGCGGCAGCAGGCCGATACCGGCACCAAGATGATCCACATGGGAAAGAACACCCGGAGCACGATCGTCTCGAAGGGCATTTCGGCCGGCCGGGGCAACAACAGCTATCGCGGCCTCGTGAAGGTGCTGCCGCGGGCGCTCGGCGCGCGAAACTACACCCAGTGCGACTCGATGCTCCTCGGGAACCGCTGCGGGGCGCACACCTTTCCGTACATCGACGTCCAGAACCCGTCGGCCTCGGTGGAGCACGAGGCCAGCACGTCCAAGATCGGCGAAGACCAGATCTTCTACTGCAAGCAGCGCGGGCTGAACACGGAGAACGCGATCTCGATGATCGTGAACGGCTTCTGCAAGGAAGTGTTCAAGGAGCTGCCGATGGAGTTCGCCGTCGAGGCGCAGAAGCTGCTCGGCATCAGTCTCGAAGGCAGTGTAGGGTAAAACGGTTGACGGTTGACGGTTGACAGGGGACTCAGAGAAGAACACGGAGCGACGAGTGCTGGAAGTCAGGGGGCTCAGGGCGGGTGCGGGGGAGAAGGAGATCCTCAAGGGGATCGACCTCACGGTGCGTGCGGGCGAGGTGCACGCCATCATGGGCCCGAACGGGTCGGGGAAGAGCACGCTGGCCCAGGTGCTGGCCGGGCACCCCGCCTACACGGTGACCGCCGGGACGGTGACCTTCGAGGGGCGCGACCTGCTGGACATGGAGCCGGAGGAGCGGGCCCAGGCCGGTGTGTTCATGGCGTTCCAGTACCCGGTCGAGATCCCCGGCGTGACCAACGCGTACTTCCTGCGCGCCGCCTACAACGAGCTCCGGAAGGCGCGGGGCGAGGAGGAGCTCGACCCGATCGACTTCCTCGACATCCTGGAGAAGAAGCTCGAGCTGGTGGAGTGGGGCCCGGAGATCATGCAGCGGGCGGTCAACGCCGGGTTCTCGGGCGGCGAGAAGAAGCGGAACGAGATCATGCAGATGGCGGTGCTGGAGCCGAAGCTCGCCATCCTCGACGAGACGGACTCCGGGCTCGACATCGACGCGCTCCGGATCGTCGCCCACGGGGTGAACACGCTGCGCCGGCGGGATCGCGCGATCATGGTGGTGACGCACTACCAGCGGCTCCTCAACTACATCGTGCCCGACTTCGTGCACGTGCTCACCGACGGCCAGCTGGTGAAGTCGGGCGGCAAGGAGCTGGCGCTCGAGCTCGAGGCCCGCGGCTACGAGTGGCTCACCGAGGGGGCGGCCGCGTGAGCGAAGCGCTGGCGAAGGCCTTCGAGGCGTTCACGTCGGACGGGGGTGGCAGGGGGCCGGCCTGGGTCGTGCCCGCGCGCCGCGCCGCGTTCGGGCGGTTCGCCGAGGCGGGCTTCCCGACCGCGCGGGACGAGGAATGGCGCTTCACGCCGATCACCCCGATCGCGAGCACGGCGTGGCGGCCGGCCGGCGCGTCGCCCGTCCCGGACGAGGCGAAGGATCTCGATCTCTCCCCGTTCGAGTTCGGGCATCCCGACTGGGCCACGCTGGTCTTCGTGAACGGCCGATACGCGAGCGCGCTCTCCCGGCGCGGCCGCGTGCCGGCCGGGGTGGTCATCGAGCCGCTGGCGGCGGCGTTGGAGCGGGAGCCGGACCTCGCCCGCCGGGCGCTCGAGCGGCAGCCGACGCCTGGGCAGACGAGCTTCGCGGCGCTCAACGCCGCCTTCGCCGCGGACGGGGCCGTGATCCGGGTGCCGGCGGGGGTCGACCTGGGCGATCCGGTCCACGTGTTGCACGTGAGCACCGGCGAGGCTCAGGGGGCCCTCGTCTCCCCGAGGATTCTGCTGGTGGTGGAGCGCGGGGCGCGGGCGCAGCTCGTGGAGTCATATGCCGGGGTGAGCGACGTCGCCTCGCTTACGAACGCCGTGACCAACGTTGAGGTCGAGGCCGGAGGCTGGGTGGAGCACACCCGCATCCAGCGCGAGAGCACGGCGGCCTACCACCTCGGATTCACCCGGGTGGACCAGGAGCGCGACAGCCACTACCGCTCGTTCACGCTCGCGATAGGCGGAGCGATCGCTCGGCACGACCTGCACGCCCGGCTGGGCGCGGAGAACGTGGAGACGCTTTTGTACGGACTCTATCTCGGCGATGGGACCCAGCTCGTCGACAACCACACCGTGATCTTTCACGACGAGCCGCACTGCCGGAGCTGGGAGGTCTACAAGGGGATTCTCGACGGCCGGAGCCGCGCCGTGTTCAACGGCAAAGTGCTGGTGCGGGCGGAGGCGCAGAAGACCGACGCCAAGCAGACCAACCGGAATCTCCTCCTCTCCGACGGCGCCAAGGTCGACACCAAGCCCCAGCTCGAGATCTTCGCCGACGACGTGAAGTGCACCCACGGCGCCACGGTCGGCCGGCTGGACGAGGGCGCCCGGTTCTATCTCCGGAGCCGGGGCATCCCGGCGGATGCCGCGCAGCGGCTGCTCACCTATGCCTTCGCCGCGGAGGTGGTGGCGGAGGTGGCCTCCGCGCCGGTTCGCGAGGCGCTCGACGGCCTGGTGCGCGCTCGGCTCGGCAACTGAGATGAGCGCCCCCGCCGTCCCCCGGCCGCCTTCCCGATCCCCGGGTCACGGCACCGGCGCCTGGAACGTGGCCGCGGTGCGCCAGGACTTCCCGATTCTCGCCCGCGAGGTGCGGGGCCGGCCCCTCGTCTATCTGGACAACGCCGCCACCGCGCAGAAGCCCCGGCCGGTGATCGACGCGATCACCCGGTACTACGAGACGTTCAACGCCAACGTGCATCGCGGGGTCCACTGGCTGAGCGAGGCCGCGACCGAGGAATACGATCGCGTGCGGGCGCTCGGGGCGCGGTTCTTCAACGTGGCCCCGGAGGAGATGGTCTTCGTGGCCGGGACGACGGCGGGGCTCAACCTCGTGGCGCAGAGCTACGGCGGGACCCAGCTCCGCCCGGGGGACGAGATCGTCGTCTCCGAGATGGAGCACCACTCGAACCTGGTGCCGTGGCACCTCATCGCCGAGCGGACCGGGGCCGCGATCAAGGCCATTCCGGTCACCGAGGCCGGCGCGCTCGACCTCGACGCCTTCGAGGAGCTGCTCTCGTCCCGGACGCGCATCGTCGCGGTGACCCACGCCTCGAACGTTCTCGGCTCGGTCAACCCGATCAACGCCATCGCCGAGATGGCTCATGCCGCCGGTGCGATTGTGGTGGTGGACGGCGCCCAGGCGGCTCCGCACCTCCGCGTCGACCTCCGGGCGTCCGACGTGGACTTCTACGTCTGCTCGGCCCACAAGCTCTACGGCCCGACCGGCATCGGCCTGCTCTTCGGCAAGGCCGCCCTCCTCGACGCGATGCCCCCCTGGCAGGGGGGCGGGGGCATGATCGCCGAGGTGCGCGTGGACCGGAGCACATACGCGAAACCGCCCGAGCGGTTCGAGGCCGGCACCCCGCCGATCGCCGAAGTGGTCGGCCTCGGGACCACGCTCGAGTACGTGAGCCGCTGGGACTGGGAAGCGCTCGTGGCCTACGAGCAGGACCTCGCGGCCGAAGCGCTGCACCGGCTGTCCGGCGTGCCGGGAGTCCGGGTGCTCGGCGCGGACGCCGACCGGGTGAGCGTGCTCTCGTTCGTGGTGGACGGGGTGCACCCCCACGACGTGGGGACGATCCTCGACACGCACGGGATCGCGGTGCGGGCCGGCCATCACTGCGCGCA
Organism: Gemmatimonadales bacterium; assembly: GCA_050733195.1. GTDB lineage: Bacteria > Gemmatimonadota > Gemmatimonadetes > Gemmatimonadales > GWC2-71-9 > JABFSM01. The sequence goes on along the minus strand of JBOHSH010000147.1, from coordinate 3,842 downwards.
GCCGCTCATGCGACGATTCGGCGTTCCCGCCACGGTGCGGGCCTCCTTCGGCGCGTACAACACCTCCGCGGACATCGCCGCGCTGGTCGACGGGCTCGCCGAGGTGCGCCGCGTGTTCAAGACGGGTGACCGGTGACCAGTGACCCGAGCGGGCGGATGGGGCTCGACGACCTCTACCAGACGCTCATCCTCGAGCACAACAAGGCGCCCCGGAACTTCCGGCGCCTGGAGGACGCCACCGGCCACGCGGAGGGCCGGAATCCCCTCTGCGGGGACCACTACAACATCTGGCTCAGGGTCGAGGACGATCGGATTGCCGACGTGTCGTTCCAGGGCAACGGCTGCGCGATCTCCAAGGCGAGCGCGTCGATGATGACGCAGGCGGTGAAGGGCAGGACCGCGGACGAGGCCCGCGAGTTGTTCGCGAAGTTCCACGCGCTCGTCACCACCGGCGTTGCCGGGGAGAGCGGGCTGCCCGCGAAGCTCGAAGTGTTCAAGGGGGTGCGCGCGTTTCCCATCCGGGTGAAGTGCGCGACGCTGAGCTGGCATGCGATGAAAGCCGCGCTGGACACCAACGGCCGCCCGGTCGATCCGACTGTGACGACCGAAGACGCCAGCGACAGGACCACGGGATAACGAGGGGAACCACAGGATGCCGTATCACGAGATGATGGTGAAGCCGATGCGCGAGGAGGTGACCCGGCTCGGCGTGCGGGAGCTGCGCACGGTCGCGGACGTGGACGCCGCACTGGGGTCGGGCGAGGGAACGGCGCTCGTCTTCGTCAATTCGGTCTGCGGCTGCGCCGCGGGCGCCGCCCGCCCGGCCCTGGCAATGGCGCTTCAGAGCGCGATCCGGCCCCAGCACCTGTACACGGTGTTCGCCGGACAGGACCTCGACGCCACGGCGCGGGTGCGCAGCTATTTCGCCGAGTACCAGCCGAGCTCGCCGTCGGTCGCGCTGCTTCGGGACGGCGAGGTGGTGCACTTCGTCCACCGGCACATGATCGAGGGACGGGGACCGCAGGAGATCGCGGCGGGCCTGGTCTCGGCGTTCGAGAAGCACTGTTTTGAGGGGGCTAGGGGCTAGGGGGCTAGGGAGCTAGGTGCTGAATGGCCGTCTTCCACCCTGGCCATGAGCCGCTTCACGGCGTGACCGTTGTGGTCGACGGCGCGTCGGGTCGGACCTACGTGGGGCGGTACCACGAGCGGACTCCCAAGGGGATCGTGATGCTGGGCGTCGCGATCCACGATCCGAACAGCGCCTCCGACGCCCGGGATACCTGGCTCGCGAAGCAGGTCAAGTTCGGGATCTCGATCGCCTACAAGCACTTCGTCGTGCCTGCGGAGGAAGCGGGCCGGGTTTCCCCGCTAGGTGCTTATCAGATCTAGTGTTACGCAGCAATACCGCCCGTTGGTTCTGTAAAATAGCCTTGACATTTTGTCAATCTAACTGTACTCTTGGGCCCGTCCGTATCCGGGTCCGTTTCGATGTGCCCCAAGCAGCCGCTCTGGATGACCGTCGCGATGCTCCTGACCACGGTCTTGCTGGTCACAACGACGCTCGCGTTCCGGCGGGTGGAGCTCGAACCGGCGTTTCGAATCGCCCTCGTAGTCGTGACCCTCGCTCCGATGATCGCCTGGGTGCTCGGCTTCATGCGATGGCTTCGCGACATCGACGAGCTGGAGCGGCTCATCCAGCTCCAGGCCATGGGCGTGGCGCTCGGGAGCACGGCTCTCGTGGTGATCGGCCTGGGCCTGATGGTGGAGGGCGGGCTCGTCGCCCTCGACACGCGATCGCGCGCCTGGTTCTATCTCTGGGCCTGGATGGTGGCGGCCTGGTCGCTCGGCCAGATCGCGATTCGCCGGCGCTATCAGTGAAGAACCGGCTTCGGGTCCTGCGCGCGGAGCGGGAGTGGTCGCAGGGCGATCTGGCCGAGCGGCTCGGGGTCTCCCGGCAGACGGTGAACGCGATCGAGACGAGCAAGTACGACCCGTCCCTGCCGCTGGCGTTCCGGATCGCGAGGATCTTCGGGCTTCGCATCGAACAGGTCTTCGATGACGGGGACGGCGCCGGCGCGGCATCCGGCACCAAACAAGAGGCGTCATGACGCGGTGGCGGCGAGGATTCTCACCATTCCTCTGGGCGCTCGTGCCGAGCGTGATCACGCAATTGCTCCTCCTGGGGCTTCCCCTCGATCTGTTCAAGGCGAGCTTGTGGGTGCCGTTCTGGGCATCGCTCTTCTGGTACTCCGCCCGTGGCGGGACCGCCTCCTGCGCCTGGGCTCAACAACTCTCATTCCTCTCGCGGAGACGCGATCGATGACGAACGGGTCGGTCGTCAAGGTGACGGGTGTGACCAAGCGGTTCGCCGGCCATACGGCCGTGCGGAATCTCACGCTCGAGGTTCCCCGCGGCGGTATCTTCGGCCTGCTCGGACCCAACGGAGCCGGCAAGAGCACGACGATCCGGATGATGATGAACATCATCACGCCCGACGAGGGACAGATCGAAGTGCTGGGGCGGGTATCCGCCAGCCGGGATCTCTCCGACCGGATCGGATATCTGCCTGAGGAGCGCGGGCTCTACAAGAAGATGAAGCTGGTGGATCACCTCACCTTCTTCGGCGAGGCGAAGGGGATCTCCCGCCCGCTGGCCCGGAAGCGCGCTGCGGAGTGGCTCGAGCGGCTCGGGCTCCGGGAGTGGACGCAGAAGAAGGTGGAGGACCTGTCCAAGGGGATGCAACAGAAGGTCCAGTTCGCCGGGGCGCTCCTGCACGATCCCGAGCTCCTGATCCTGGACGAGCCGTTTAGCGGCCTCGACCCGGTGAACAGCCAGGTCATGAAGGACGTGGTGGTGGACCTCGCGCGGCAGGGGCGCACCGTCCTCTTCTCGACGCACATCATGGAGCAGGCCGAGCGGATGTGCGACCGTATCGTGATCATCGCGCGGGGCGAGAAGGTGGTGGACGGCCCGCTCGCCCAGGTGAAGCGGGAATTCGGGGGCAACCACGTGGCGCTCACGTTCAGCCGGAACGGCGACCGGGCCGCGCGGGTGCTGCGTGACCGGACGCTCGTCGCGAAGGTGGACGACTACGGCGGCGCGGCCGAGGTGGAGCTCGCGCCCTCGGGCGATCCCGACCGGCTGCTCCACGCACTGGTCCAGGCGGACGTCGGACTCAAGCGCTTCGAGGTCGTCGAGGCGTCACTGCACGCGATCTTCGTGGCGAAGGTCGGCATCGAGGCGGCGACGGCGGCGCGGGCGGAGGACGGAAAGGAGCCGGTCCATGCGTAAGGTCCTCGCGGTCATTCGCCGGGAGTTTCTGGAGCGGGTGCGGACGCGGGTCTTCATCCTGAGCACGGTCCTCTTCCCCGTGTTCATCGTGGCGATGTTCGTGCTGCCGGCCTGGCTCATGACCCGGGATACCGGCATCAAGTCGATCGCCGTGGTCGACGGGAGCACCACGAGCTTCGGCGCGCAGGTCGAGACCACGCTCTCGGCCACCCGCCGGGGTGAGGCGCCCGACGCGCCCCTCCGCTACGAGGTCACCCGCGTCCCGGCCGCGGGACGGGAGATCGCGGTGCGTGACTCGCTCGTCGCCCTGACGGCGCTCTCGGGGCGGTCGGGCGACGGCGGATTCCACGGGGTGCTGGTGGTCGCGGACTCGTCCCTCGAGACCGGGCGGCTCCAGTACTATGGCGGCAACGTCGGCAGCCCGGACGACATGCGGGACCTCACGACCGCGCTCCGCCCCGCCGTCATCGCGCGGCGGCTCGAGGTCCTCGGCGTGGACGCGGCGACGGTCATGCGCTCCGTCCAGGGCATCGATGTCGTGACGACGAAGG
>JBOHSH010000146.1:0-1660 GCA_050733195.1 Gemmatimonadales bacterium | reverse complement strand
CCGTCGCCCAGATGTACCACGTCACCGTGGACAACCGGGTGCCCTACTACGTGATGGGGAACCGGCAGGACGGCCCCTCGTCCCGAGGGCCGAGCAACAGCAAGCTGGGCGGCTTCGGGGGAGGCGGGGGAGGGGGAGGAAGCATCCCGCGCGGGATGTTCCACGGCGTGGGCGGCGGCGAAACCGGGAGGGCCACGCCGGATCAGGCTGACTCCAACATCGTCTGGTCGAGCGCGTCAGGCTCGGGAAGCCGGGGCGGCATCGTCGTGCGGCACGACCTCCGGACCGGCACCTCGCGGAACGTCGAGGTCTGGCCGGTCTCGACGGGAGGCTGGCCGCCGGCGGATCTGCGGTATCGGTTCGTCTGGACCTTCCCGCTCACCTTCTCGCCCCACGATCCGAAGACGCTCTACGTCGGTAGCCAGCACGTGCACGTCACCACCGACCAGGGGCAGAGCTGGCGCGAGATCTCTCCGGATCTCACCCGGAACGACAAGAGCCGGATGAAGATCTCGGGCGGGCTCACGCCCGACAACATCGGCGTCGAGTACGGCGGCGTCATCTTCGCGCTCGCCGAGTCGCGAAAGGAGAAGGGGCTGATCTGGGTGGGCACCAACGACGGGCTCGTGCAGCTCACGCGTGACGGGGGTAAGACCTGGACCAACGTCACCGCGAACATCCCCGGCCTGATCGACTGGGGGACGATCAGCAACATCGACCCCTCGCCGCACGATGCGGGAACGGCGTACCTGACGGTGGACGGCCATCAGGTGAACAACCGGGATCCCTGGATCTACCGGACGACCGACTACGGCCGCACCTGGAAGCTCATCGTGAACGGGATCCCGAAAAGCCCGCTCAGCTACGCGCACGTCGTCAAGGAAGACCCGTTCCGGCGAGGACTCCTCTACGCCGGCACCGAGAACGGCCTCTACATCTCCTTCGACGCCGGTGACAGCTGGCAGCCGTTCCAGACGAACCTGCCGCCGGCGCCGGTCTACTGGCTCACGGTCCAGGAGCACTTCAAGGACCTCGTGATCGCGACTTACGGCCGGGGTTTCTGGATCCAGGACGACCTGACCGCGCTCCACCAGATGACTCCGCAGGTCACGGGCAGCGCCGCGCACTTCTTCGAGCCCCGGTTCGCGTACCGGTTCCGCAACGTCGAGGCACCCGAGACGCCGGCCGCCGATCCTACGGTCGGACAGAATCCGCAGTATGGGGCCGCGCTCAACTTCTGGCTGCAAACGCCGGGTGAGGTGACGTTCACGGTGAAGAATTCCGGCGGCGCCACCGTGCGGACCCTGCGGGCGAACGGCCGCGCGGGCGTGAACCGCGCGATGTGGGACCTCCGGTTCGAGCCCACCACCGAAGCGCGCATCCGGGTGTCGCCCCTCTATGCGCCGGAGATCGTCGTTCCTCCCGAAGGGATGCCCGCGTCGGGCATCGGGCAGATCGCGGTGCTCGCGCCCCCCGGCACGTACTCGGTGACGATGAAGGCTGGTGCCGTGGAGCAGACCCGCAACGTTGAAGTCCGCAAGGACCCCAACAGCGGCGGTAATCTGGAGGGGATCACGGCGCAGACCGCGCTCCTGGGCGAGATCCAGTCGAGCCTCGAGGACGCGGTCGGGATGGTGAACCGGCTCGAGATGGCGCGGAA
>JBOHSH010000145.1:0-10622 GCA_050733195.1 Gemmatimonadales bacterium | reverse complement strand
CCAACCGGGCCGCGAAATGTCCGGTCCCCGAGCCCAGGTCCAGCACGGGGCCCTCGACAGGCAGCCATTTGCCCACCTGCTCCATGAGCCGGCGGGCTCGCCGCTCCATGACGGCGTCAAGCAGCGGCCGCAGCATCCGCCTCGAGCAATGCCGCCGGCGTGCTCGGCTCGTGCCCGCTCTCGAGCAGCTCCCGGGTGAGCCGGAGGATCTTCGGCCAGAAGCCCCGCACCAGATCTCTCGGGTGAATCGCCAGCGTCGGAACGCCGCGATCCCGAGTCCGCAGCAGCGCTCCGAGCCCATGGCCGACGTGCCCGAGCCAGCCCCAGCGGCCACAGTCCCAGGTCCAGGTCGTCAGGGGAATCTTTCGGCCCCTGCCTGACTCGAGGGAGAAGAAGCCCAGGACGTGGTCGAGCCCGTCCCCCAGGCGGACGTGCCCCCGCTGCCAGGACGGAGCGAGGAAGCCCCGCGCCGGCTCGCCGAAGACCTCGGTGAAGACCCGCTGTCCGCGCTCGAGCGTGCGCCGGGTTTCCTCAGGGTCGAGGCCGTTCATTTCGTCCGAGCCCTCGCCGAGCCACGTGATCGGTCCGGCGCCTCGTTGACGCCGATGGGCGTAGCCGTGAAGGAGAAGCTCTTCGGAGTTCTCGCGGACCAGCCGGCAGTAGTCGGGATGCGCCGCCAGCGGCCATTCGCCGTGCCAGTCCGGGACCACGGCGAACGAGAGGCGTTGCCCGAGCAGGGGCGCGAGATCGCGGATCATCGTCCGCGTCTCACGGTCGTAAGCCGGAGTGGCGTCGTGGATGCAGACGACGAAGGGCTTCACCGCCGGCTCCGGCCGGCCTCCTCCGCCTCGCGCTGGGCGTCCGCGAGCCGGCCGAGGTCCTCGCCGATCGCCCGCGCGGCGTCCATCAGCGTGGTGAGCGGCGCGAGATCGATGGCGCCCGCGTGCAGGCGCAGGAGATCCAGGCGGATCCCCTCCAGCGCGGCCACGCTGTCCGCCAGATGCGCCGCCGCCTTCTTCTGCGCCGCGACCACCTCGGTGTCCGACCCCGAGGCGGCGGCCATCGCGACGAGCGCGTCCACCTCCGCGCGCGCCGCGGCCGCCCGCGCCTCCAGTGACGCGACGATCGCCGGCAGCTCGGCGAGGTTCTCCCGGTACTCCTTCGGCAGCGCCGCGAACAGCTCCGACGCGGCGACGCCGAGCGCCGCCTCCGTCGCCCGAAAGGCGGACGCGCCCGCGAGCTGCGAGCGTTCCGGCGCGCCCAGCCGTCGCGCGAGCCATGCCCCCGCGCGGCTGTTCCAGAGGCGGTCACGGATCCCCGTCTGCCACCAGCGGCGGATCCGGTCGGGAATGAACTGCACGTCGAGGGCGTTGCTCGCCGCCCCCAGGAACATCGTGGCGACAAAGGGCCCGATGAGGAGCCAGATGCTGACCCGGGTTTCCTGCACGACTTCAGCGGAGAACAGCCCGAACATGACGGCGAACCACGTGCCCGAGACCAGGGTGGCGGTTCGGAGCATCCGGTGCGCGCGAGGCTCCCGTTCCTCGCGTGCCAGCGCTTCGGTTTCGGCGCGCTCGCGCCGGGCGACCTCGAGCGCCGAGCGGAGGTCGGTGAGGCTGTGGCCCGCGCCGAACTGCCGGTACGCCTGGTGGAGGTGGAATCCGACGATCGGGAAAAGCGGAGCGATGGTCGCCAGGGCCAGCAGAACGACATCTCGCACAGTGCTCCCGGGGTTTCCCATCACGTTGGCGATGATATTCCCGACGGTGAGTGCGGCGAACCCGGCGGACCACCCCATGTACGGAACCAGAAGCGGGTTCCGCGCGCCGAGCCAGGTGCGCAGCGTGGGCGGCAGCGCGGGCCGCGCCTCGGGCGGGGGAGCGAGGGCCGCCGCCAGCGCTTCGCCGTCGGGAAAACGGCCGTCGGGGTCGCGGTCCAGGCACCGGTCGATGGCGGCGCCCAGCGCGGGGGGAAGGCCGGGCGCCGCGCGCAGGACGCTCTGGGGCTCTTCGGTGGCCTGCTGGAGGATCAGCGCCGGGAGGTTGGGCGATTCGAAGGGGAGCCGGCCGCTCACGGCGAGGTAGCCGACCACACCCAGCGCGTAGATGTCGCTGCGCCCATCGACGGGAAGGCCGGCGGCCTGCTCGGGGCTCATGTAGTGCGCCGTCCCCGTGATCTTCCCCGGGTCGGTCGCCGCGGTCTGGCCGGGGCCGCCGTGCGCGATCCCGAAGTCGGTCACCAGCGCGCGGCCGGTGGCCGCCTCGAGCAGGATGTTGTCCGGCTTCACGTCGCGATGCACGATGCCGCGCCCATGGGCGTACGCCAGCGCCCAGGCCACCTCGCGCAGCACGCGCGAGGCCTCGTCCGGCGGAAGCGGGCCGCCGGAGCGGAGCCGCTCGCCGAGCGTTTCGCCCTCCACGTAGCTCATGACGAAGAAGACGAAGCCGCCGGCCTCGCCGACGCGATGGATCGGCACGATGTGCGGGTGCGAGAGCCCGGCCGCGAGGCGCGCCTCCCGGAGGAACCGCTCGCGCGCGGAGGCGTCGCACGCGAGGAGCGCCGGCAGGACCTTGATCGCGACGTCGCGATCGAGCTGCACGTCGCGCGTGAGGTAGACCACGCCCATGCCGCCGCGACCCAGCTCGCGCTGCAGGGAGTACTCGCCGGCCAGGGCGGCCTGGAGGTCGAGGAACTCGGCGGAGGGGTAGGCTTCGCCTGCCGTCATGACCTGCTGGCCGCCTCAGTGGAGTGGCAACAAGTACTTTCTGTCGCAAAGTAGACGGCCGCTTCATACCGGTCAAGGCAGTGCACCCGCAGCCTAGGAGCCAGGACCCTCCGCTTCGCGAGGCACGTCCCGGAACATTTCGGCGAGGTCGATCACGAGCGGCGGGACCCCAGCCACCGGCTCCCAGACCAGACGTTCGTCGAGGATCTCCGGGCGTTCTTCTCCCGGGCGCCAGCGCTCGACCACCTGCGCATAGCGATCCACGACCCAATACTCGGGGACCCTGGTCCGCTGGTAGCGGCGGCGCTTGGTGATGCGATCCGCCGGAGCGGTAGAAGGTGAGAGGACTTCGACGACCAGAAGCGGGATGGCGAAATCCTCCCACCGGGCCGGCCGCGAGCCGTCGGGCCGGGGCGGAATCACGAAGAGGTCCGGCTGGGCGATCTGGCCGCCCTCGAGCCGGAGGTCGGCGGGCGAGGTGCAGACGAACGCGATGCCGGTGCCCTCGAGATAGCGCAGCAACCGCGCGAAGAGCGCGGCGACCGCCCACTGATGGCCGGCAGAGGGCGCCGGCGTCACCAGCAGCTCGCCGTCGAACAGCTCGTAACGGTTGCCGTCGTCGGGGAGGGCGAGAACCATCTCGCGGGTCCAGCGCGTGGCCGGGCTGGGCATAACCATACCGTAACGCTCCTCGGCGCGGGGGCGCAACTCGGCATGGATCACGGTATTGAACCGGTGAAGCTGGGATGCCACCGGATTCCCGCAGGCGTCAGCAGTACGGCGCGGCGCAGGTCACCCCGCTGACTATTCCGACCGCATCGCGACCGCGGGATCGATCCGCGCCGCGCGCCGCGCCGGAACCCAGCACGCCGTGATCCCGATCGCCGTCATCAGCAGCGCCACGCCCGCGAACGTGGCCGGATCGTGGGGGGCGACGCCGAACAGGAGCCGGCGCATGACCCGGACGGTGAGGAAGGCGCCGGCCACCCCCAGTACCAGGCCGATCGCGAGCAGCGCGCCTCCTTCGCCCAGGATCATGCGCTGCACCCGGCCGGCGTCGGCGCCCAGGCTCATGCGGATGCCGATCTCGTTGGTGCGGGCGCTCACCGAAAATGCGAGCACGCCGGCGATCCCCACCGCCGCCATGAGGAGCGCCAGGACGCCGAACGACGAGACCAGCACGGCATTCAGGCGCCGGGGCGCGACGCTGTCGTCCTTGATCTGGGTCACCGTCTTCACGTTCTCGATGGCCGCCGTCGGCGCTATGCGCCGGATGATGCGCGTGGCGGCCGGCACCAGCGCGGCCGCGTCCCGCTCCGCCCGGATCACCATGCCGCTGGCGCTCCACCCGGGCACGAACACCGCGGAGACGGGAGCCGCGTCCAGCCCCGCGTCCCGGGTGTTGCCGACGACGCCGACGATGGTCCGCCACTCGGCGCTCATGGGCGTGAAGGGTGCGCCCGTTCCGGCGATGCGCTTCCCGATCGGGTCGTCGCCGGGAAAGAGCTCGTCGGCCAGCACCTGGTTGATGATGAACACCCCGCCGGAGTCGGCGTGATCGGTCGCCGTGAACGCCCGCCCGCGGAGGAGGGGAATGCCGGCCGCGCGGAAGTACTCCGGGCTCGCGGGGCGCAGCTCGGCGTTCGGCCACGTCTCACCGGCGGCGAGCACTTTGCCTTCGGCGGTGACGTCGAACCAGAGGTCTTCCCGTCGCAGCAACGACGCGCCGAGGCCCACCTCGAGCACGCCGGGGAGTGCCGCGAGCTCGAGCCGGATCTCCCGGGACCGGTTCCTGGCCGTCGCCGAGGCATCGGGGTTGAACCTGGCCTCGGTCGGGCCGAGCAGGTGCACCTGCATCGAGAGGACTTCCTCGGTCTCGAGGCCGGTGCTCACGTTCGAGAGCCGGATCATGGTGCGGGTCAGGAGGCCCGCCCCCGCGAGCAGGACCACCGAGACCGCGACCTGCGCCACCACCAGGCTCCGCTGCAGCCGGCTTCGTCCGCGACCGGCGCTCGAGCGGCGGGCCCCGGCCGCGATCCAGGACGCGAAGGATCCTTCCTTCGGCAGGGACGCGGCGAAGGAGAGCAGGAGGGCGAGCACCACCGCCACGGCCACGGTGAATCCCAGGACGACTCCGTCGAGCCGGATCTCGTTCGCGCGGGGCGAGTAGCGCTCGGCGAGCGACGTCAGCAGGCCCAGGCCGCCGATGGCGATGAGCACGCCCAGGCCCGCGCCCAGCAGCGTGAGGAGGAGGTTCTCGGCCAGCAGGAGCCGCCGGAGCCGCGCCACGCCGGCGCCCAGGGCCGCTCGCGCCACCAGCTCGGGCTCCCGCCGGACGCCGCGCATGAGGGTCAGGTTGGCGACGTTGGCGGCGCAGATGATCAGCACGAACGCGGCCGCGCCTATGAGCAGCCACAGCGTGAGCCGGGCGCGCTCGCCGAGCACCTCCTTGAACGGCGTCACCGCGACGCGCAGGTGCTGGTCGGGGTCGTAGGCGTCCCGGAAATCACTCTGCAATCGGCCGTACACCGCGGCGACCTCGGCCTTCGCGCGCTGGAGGCTCGCCCCGGGCGCGAGCCGGGCGACGATCTCGGTCATGCGATGGGTCCGGGCCTCGGTCATGAAGGCGCTCAGATGGTGCGGGCTGAACACCATGTTGAGGAGCGCGTCCATGCGGTTCGGAAAGGTGGGCGCGGGTTGTACCACCCCGATGACCTCCACCGATCGGCCGTCGAGCCGCACCTGCGTTCCCACGACGCCCGAATCGCCGCCGAAGCGCCGCCGCCAGAACTCGTGGGTCAGCACCATCACCGGCGGGACGCCGGGCCCGTCGTCGGCCGGACGGGTGAGCCTGCCTAACACGGGCGACAGGCCCATGACCTCGAAGAAGTTGCCCGTCACGAGGCCCGCAGTGATCCGGGCGGCGGTGTTCTCACCCTGAAGGATGGCCGACCAGGAGGAGTACTCCGCGATCCCGCCCAGCGAGGGCGCGCCGGTGCGGAAATCGCGGACCTCGGGAACCGAAAACGTGAGGTTCGCGCGCCCCGGCCCGTCGGCGGAGTGCCGCAGGTAGAGCAGCCGGCCTCCGTCGCGATGGGGCAGGGGCTTGAGCAGCACCCCGCGGACGACGCTGAAGATCGCAGTGGTGGCGCCGATGCCGAGCGCGAGGGTGAGCGCCACGACGAAGGTGAAGGCGCGGCTCCGTCCCAGCGCGCGCAGGGCGTAGCGGGTGTCGGCGATCATGGTCTCGACCAGGGGGATGTTGATCCGGATGGCGCTGCGCCGGCCGGGACGGCGCCGGCGGTTCATGAGTCGGGTGAAGGCGACGCTGATCCGGGACAGCGCGCCCGACGCCTTCGCGGCGCCCGCCGTCACCGACTCGGCGAACCCGGCCGCGCCCACTGGCCGCTTCGCCGGGTCGAGCGCCATGCCGCGCTCCACGGCGGACTCCAGCGCACCGGGAACCTCGGGCGCGAACTCCCGGATGGACGGCGGCGGGGCGACGAAGCGGCGGGCCACGACCGCCTCGGTGGTGGTGCCCTCGAAGGGCGGCCGCCCGGTGAGCATCTCGTACACCACGCAGGCCAGGCTGTACACGTCGGAGCGGGCATCGAGCTCCCGCTCGCCGCTGGCCTGCTCGGGGCTCACGTAGGCCGGCGTTCCCGCCGTGAAGTCGAGCTCCTTCCGCAGAGTCCAGGGCAGCACTTCGGTGTGGAGCTTCCGGGCGATCCCGAAGTCCATCACGTAGGCGTGCTCGCCGTCGACCAGGATGTTCTCGGGCTTGACGTCGCAGTGGAGAATCCGCTCGCCGTGCGCGTGCTCCAGCGCGGCGGCGATCCCTGCCGTGAGCCGGGTGACGGTCTCCACCGGGAGGCGGGTCCCGGCCTCGAGCCTGGCCCGGAGCGAGCCGCCCCGGATGTACGGCATCACGTAGAACGGGTGCCCGGCCGCTTCGCCGGAGTCGTAGAGCGGGAGGATGTGGGGATGCTGGAGCTTCGCGACGGTGGAGATCTCCCGAAGGAACTGGGTCACCCCGATCCCGCTCACCGCCTCGGCCGAGACGACTTTGACGGCCACCACCCGCCCGTGCCGGGCGTCGCGGGCGAGGTAGACCGCGCCCATTCCGCCCTGACCCAGCTCGCGGTCGATCAGGTAGCGGTCCGTGATGGCTCGGCGGACGTCGGTATCGGCCCAGCCGGCCGTGCCGGCCTCGATCTCGAACAGCTCTTCGAAGGGGAGGCGCAGGACCTCCAGCATCCGCTCCCGAGTCCTGGGCGAGGGAAAGGGGTGCTTCCCGTTGACGATCTCGGACCAGTGGCCGCGCGAGAGCCCGAGCTTGATCGCCCAGTGGTTCTGGCTCAGGGGGCTCTGGGCCAGCAGGGCGAGGAGCCGCTGCTGATTCAGCCGGACGCGCATGGGGGCGAAGCTATGGTCCGGCGCCCTCCAGGGCCATAGCTATGTGCCACAAAGTGTTCGGGGTCGTTCGATTGCAGGATCGCCTGCGTTTTTTGGCTCTTGACCGTGGCGGCTCGGAATGTAATTCTCGGCGTGGACGGGGGACACGGACGAGGGACACGGACGAGGGACACGGACGAGGGACACGGACGAGGGACACGCCATGGTCGAGAACAGCGAGCGGCTCACTGCGGAAGAGTTTTACGCCCATCCCGGCCGCGACGGTGCCGAGCTGGTGCGCGGCATGATGCGCGTGTCGGAGCCTCCCGGTGGCTTTCACGGCGTGCTGGCGGGCCGGCTCGCCGCCAAACTCGTCGCGCACGTCGAGCAGCACGGGCTCGGCACGGTCCTGGTGGAGAGCGGCTATCTCCTGCGGCGGGATCCCGATACGGTGCGTGGGCCGGATCTGAGCTTCATCACTGCGGCGCGACTGCCGGCGGATCGGATGCCTATCGCGTTTATCCCCATCGCTCCCGACCTGGCCATCGAAGTGCTCTCGCCCGAGGACCGGCCCGGAGAGATCGAGGAGAGGATCGCGGACTTCCTCGAGGCCGACACGCGGATGGTCTGGGTGGTGGATCCTTCGCGTCGCCGCGTGCTGGTGCATCGGCGCTCGCGGCCGCCGCGCGTGGTCGGCGCCGGCGGCGCTCTCGACGGGGAGGACGTCGTTCCCGGCTTTCGTCTCTCCATGGTCGAGCTCTTTGGTGGTGCCCCGATGGCCCCGTCAGCCAGGGCTTGAGCGCGCCGTCCCCCAGGTTGCTCCGCCTGTCCCCGGCGACTACTATCTCGTGCCTCCCCTTCGAGCGTCCCCAGATGAAGATCTCGCCTCTCACCCTCCTGGCCCTGGCGTTTCCGGTGGCTCTCGCCGCGCAGCAAGCCCCCGGCACCCCGGCCACCGACCCGATCACGGCCGCGTTTCGCACCCGCGCCCTCGCGATGCATCGTAACCTGGCGCAGGCCTTCGACTCCATCCCGGAGGAGAAGTTCTCCTACAAGCCGACGCCGGCGCAGCTCACCATCGGCTACGTCGCCCAGCATCTGACGAACGACAGCTACTTCTTCTGCAACAACTTCGGGGCGATGAAGGGCACCCGGGCCGCGGAGGACACCACCACCGCCGATTCCGTGAAGGCGACCTGGCCCAAGGCCAAGCTCGTCACGCAGCTCAAGGACTCGTTCAAGTTCTGCCAGGACGCCTTCGGACAGCTGAACGACAAGAATCTCGCCGAGGCGGTCACCATAACCTTCGGCGGCAACACCCGGCAAACCACACGCGCCATGATGGCCCTCGGCCACGCCATCGACTTGGCGGATCACTACAGCCAGATCGCGAATTACATGCGGCTGAACAACATGCTCCCGCCGACGGCGCTCCCTCGTCCGCGTCCCGGCGGCAATTAGCTGGCAGGCGTCGGGTACGTCACCCGCCCTCGTCTACGGCAGCCCCGCCACGAGCTCCCGCAGCTCCTCCGCCACCTCGGCCGCCTCGTCGAGATCTCCGTCCTTCGCGGCCTCCTTGAGGAGTCCGAGCTGCTGCCGGATGCGGGTCAAGTCGGCGCCCTTGAGCGTGTGCGCGAACCGCTGGAGGATCCACTCGAGCGTCGCGACGTCGCCCGTCACTCCCGCGGCGTCGTCCGCGTCGGCGTCCACCAGGATCTGAGCCAGCCGGAGCCCGAAGCGCCGGAGGTCGATCGTCGCCGGCGGGAGGTAGCGGAGCTCGAAGTCGAGGGCGGCCAGCGCCACGTCCAGAGCACCCTGCCGGGCAGCCTCCGCCTTCTTCCCGTGCACGCCCTGCGAGAGCTCCTTGAGCGCGGTCGAGAGCTGCTCGCCGAGAGCCGCGGGCACGCCTCCGGCTCGATACGAATCCCATGCCGCCGTGATCGACGCGAGGTGCGTTCCGGCGGTGGCCCAGTCGTCCTCTCCGGCCGCCTCGAAGAGAGCGTCCGCCGCGCTCACGATGGTCACCAGCTGCGCAGGGACCGGCCCCGGCAGGGCGTCGGTCGGCACGGCGAGGGCGATGGCCTCGAGATCCTTGCCCGAGCCGGTCGAGAACTCACCATACCCCGGGGCGAACAACTTCTCCTCCGTGGTGGCGTCCAGGTGCAGCTCCTCGACGAGGATGCCGCCCGTCACCAGCCCCCGCGGGCCGTCGAGCGTGAGCCCGATCGCCTTGACCGTGACCTCCTCGAAGACGATCGGGAAGGCGTTCTCCGGACGGTACACGTTTCCCACCTGCGGGTTCGCCGGCATGATCATCGCCGCCGGGCCGTTCTTGCAGGCGATCCAGGTGCCGTCGGTGTTCGCGATCACGCCCGCTTCGTAGTTGAAGACGTCCTCGCCGAAGTACCAGGCCGCGCCCCCCTCGGCCTGCGCGTAGAAGTCGAGTGCCACCTCCAGGATGCGCCCATTGAGATACGCGACGTACTGCGACACCAGCGTCTCGACCTTCCGGTCACCCAGGTCGATCGTGCGCGTGCCCGGCAGCAGCGTGGTCTCCACCCGCAGCCGCTCGCCGTCCGAGGTGCCGAGCAGGATCGCCGAATGGAGCTGGCTGATCGGGAAGAGGGGATTGGTGACGCTGGTCGGGTTCGAGAACGTGGGCACGACCAGGTCCACGCGCTGGCTGGCCGGAGCGATGGGCAGCGGAATCTGTGCGTCGGGGACGGGCTCGGCGCACCGGGCCGCTCCGCCGCCCCGCCGGCCGAGGAGTTCGTCGTCTCCGGGGCTCGAGAGGTCGCGGCAGCCTCCGAGGACGACGAGCAGGCCGGCAGCCAGGATCCGCACGGGTGCGATGGGTCTCATGAAGTGTGGCTCCTTTCCGTAGGGTGACCGTCTTCATCCACGCCGTCTCGAGCGGGAACGAATGACGGTTCAGCCTGAGGAGGAGCCTTCGAGACCGCGATTTGTGTCAGGGCGTGGGTCCAGAAGTTGTCCGCCCGATTCCGCGCAATCCGCGTCTGCTCTTTCTGGAGACAGCCCACGTGGGGAAACAAGCAGACGCGGAAGACGCGGAGGATGCGAATTACTGCGGAGGTCTCTTCGTCAGGATGATCCTCTTGAACACCAGAGGTTTCTCCGCCCGATTCCGCGCAATCCGCGTCTGCTCTTTCTGGAGGCAGCCCAGGTAATGGCCTTCATTCCTGTCGTGGCCGGGCACAAGCAGACGCGGAGGGCGGGGAGGATGCGAATTACCGCGCGGCAGCGTTAGGGGATGAGCGGGATCAACCAGGGACCCTGGCCGGATCCCGGCTCCGTCTGGGCCCTGGGCCCTTCCTTGAGGAAGACTCGGCGCGCGCCGGATCGGATCTCCACCCGCGGCGCCGAGCGGGGAATCTGGATCTCGAAGCGCACGGCGGCGCGATGCTCCACCACCAGACGGTCCGCCTCGGTGGTGAACGTCGCCGCGCCCGACGGAGCCCGGACCAGGAGGTCGGCGCTGTCG